>JAGPBF010000036.1:0-11300 GCA_018063505.1 Rhodoferax sp. | reverse complement strand
GGGGCTGGCCATCCTTGGGGCGGCCCGGCGGATGGCCGTCTGACCCGGTAACAGAAAATGGTAGAAATCGAACTCGACGGCAAGAAGGTCGACATTGTCGAAGGCAGCATGATCATGCATGCGGCCGACAAGGCGGGAACCTATATTCCGCATTTTTGCTACCACAAGAAGCTGAGCATCGCGGCCAACTGCCGCATGTGCCTGGTCGACGTCGAGAAGATGCCCAAGCCGATGCCAGCCTGCGCCACGCCGGTGTCCCAGGGCATGATCGTGCGCACCAAGAGCCCCAAGGCGATCAAGGCGCAGCAGTCGGTGATGGAGTTCCTGCTGATCAACCATCCGCTCGATTGCCCGATCTGCGATCAGGGTGGCGAGTGCCAGCTGCAGGATCTGGCGGTGGGTTACGGCGCGTCCTCTTCGCGTTACGAAGAAGAAAAGCGTGTCGTGTTCCACAAGGATGCGGGCCCGCTGATCTCGATGCAAGAGATGACGCGCTGCATCCATTGCACCCGTTGTGTGCGCTTCGGACAGGAAGTGGCCGGCGTCATGGAGCTGGGCATGTCGCACCGTGGCGAACACGCCGAGATCGAGACCTTCATCGGTCAGTCGATCGACTCCGAACTCTCGGGCAACATGATCGACATCTGCCCGGTCGGCGCGCTGACCAGCAAGCCGTTCCGTTACAGTGCCCGCACCTGGGAACTGGCGCGCCGCAAATCGGTGAGCCCGCACGACTCGACCGGTACCAACCTGGTGGTGCAGGTCAAGAACAACAAGGTGATGCGTGTCGTTCCATTGGAGAACGAAGCGGTCAACGAATGCTGGATCGCCGACCGTGATCGCTTTTCGTATGAAGCGCTCAACGGGCCCGAGCGCCTGCACAGGCCCATGATCAAGCATGGCGGCGTCTGGCAGGAAGTGCAGTGGCAGGTCGCGCTCGAATACGTGGCCAACGGCCTCAAGCAGATCAAAGCCGACCATGGCGCCAAAAAAATCGGCGCATTGGTGAGCCCGCACAATACGCTGGAAGAACTCACGCTGGTCGCCAAACTGGTGCGCGCACTGGGCAGCGAGAACATCGATTACCGCTTGCGCAATGCCGAGTTCACGCACGAAGCGCAGGTGCGCTGGCTGGGTTTGCCGATCGCCGAGTTGTCGAGCCTGCAGCGCGTGCTGGTCGTGGGTTCGAACCTGCGCAAGGACCATCCGCTGTTCGCGCAGCGGATCCGCCAGGCAGTGCGCCTGGGTTGCCAGGTCAGCCGGGTCCAGACACGTGCGCAGGACTGGGCGATGCCGGTCGCGTTTTCGCTGGAGCAGGCCTCGGGTCAATGGGTGCAGGCGCTGGCAGATATTGCTGCCGCCATCGCGGCCGAGAAAGGTGTTTCCGCACCTGCCAATGGCACGGCCAGCGACGCCGCCGTGGCGATTGCCCGCTCGCTGCTCGGCGGCGAGCGCAAGGCGGTGCTGCTGGGCAATGCGGCCGCGCACCATGCCAAGGCGTCCAGCCTGCTGGCACTGGCGAACTGGATCGCCGAGCAGACCGGCGCCAGCGTCGGTTACCTGACCGAAGCGGCCAATACGGTGGGCGCGCAACTCGCCGGCGCTGTTCCTGCAAAGAAGGGCCTGAACGCCGCACAGATGCTGGCCGGCGGATTGCAGGCGGCGCTGCTGCTCAATACCGAGCCCGAGTTCGACTCGGCTGCGGGTGCTGCGGCAGCTGCTGCCCTGGGCGCCGCGGCGATGGTCGTGACGCTCAGCCCATTCAAGACCAATCTGGCGTTCAGCGATGTGCTGCTGCCGATCGCTCCGTTCACCGAGACGCCCGGAAGTTTCGTCAACGCCGAAGGCCGGGTACAGAGTTTTCACGCGGTGGTCAAACCTGCCGGTGACGCGCGCCCTGCCTGGAAGGTGCTCCGCGTATTGGCCAACATGATGGAACTGCCCGGATTCGATTTCGAATCTGCCCGTGACGTGCTCGCGACGCTGGGGCTGGAGCCGGTCGACAATCTGGCCTGGGTGGCAGCGGAAAAGTTGGGCAACCAGACCTCGGCCAACATCGACCTGACAGCAGCCGAAGGGGAGCCTGTAGTGGCTTCCATCTATCAGCTAGACGGACTGGTGCGGCGCGCACCCGCGCTGCAGTTGACGGCCGATGCCCGGCCAGATGCGCCGGTGGCGGCCACGCCGACGGAGGCACTGCCATGATCGACCAGATTCATTCTGCCGGCCTTGGTCTGCTGGCTGCGCACTGGTGGACCGCAGTGGCGTGGCCCGTGTTGTGGACGCTGATCAAGATCGTCGCAGTCGTGTTGCCGCTGATGGGCGCTGTAGCCTACCTGACCTTGTGGGAGCGCAAATTCCTGGGCTGGTTCCAGGTGCGTCTGGGCCCGAACCGGGTGGGTCCATGGGGCCTGTTGCAACCGATCGCCGACGCGCTCAAGCTGCTGACCAAGGAGATTCTGGTTCCGACGGCCGCCAGCAAGGGCCTGTTCGTCATAGGCCCGGTGCTTACCATCATGCCGGCCATGGCCGCATGGGCAGTGATCCCGTTCGGACCCGACGTGGCGCTGGCCAATATCAATGCGGGCTTGCTGTTCATCATGGCCATCACCTCGATGGAGGTGTATGGCGTCGTGATTTCCGGCTGGGCATCGAACTCCAAGTATTCCTTCCTGGGTGCCATGCGCGCGTCGGCGCAGATGATCAGCTACGAGATCGCGATGGGTTTTTGCCTGGTGGTGGTGCTGATGGTCTCGGCCAGCATGAACCTCACCGATATCGTGATGGGGCAGGACAAGGGTCAGTTTGCCGCCATGGGCCTGAATTTCCTGTCCTGGAACTGGTTGCCGCTGCTGCCGATTTTTGTCGTCTACATCATCTCCGGCCTGGCAGAGACCAACCGCCACCCGTTCGACGTGGTCGAAGGCGAAGCCGAGATCGTGGCTGGCCACATGGTCGAGTATTCGGGCATGTCGTACGCGATGTTCTACCTGGCTGAATACGCCAACATGTGGCTGATCTCGATCCTGGCTGCCATCATGTTCCTGGGTGGCTGGTTGCCGCCGGTGGACAGTGCGTTGTTCAACTCGATTCCGGGCTGGATCTGGCTCGGCATCAAGACCTTCATGGTGGTGAGCCTGTTCATATGGGTGCGCGCCACTTTCCCGCGCTTTCGTTACGACCAGATCATGCGCCTGGGCTGGAAAATCTTCATCCCGGTCACGCTGCTCTGGCTGATCGTGGTCGGAGGCTGGATGCAGACCTCCTTCAATATCTGGAAGTAAGACGATGACCACAGTTACCTCCAATTCCCATTCCAGCGTCGCAGCGCCGTTCTCGCTCAAGGATTTCCTGTCGAGCTTCATGCTGATCGAGTTGTTCAAGGGCATGGCCGTGACAGGGCGGTACCTGTTCCGGCGCAAGGTGACGATCCAGTTCCCGGAAGAAAAGACGCCGTCGAGTCCGCGCATGCGTGGCCTGCATGCGCTGCGCCGCTACGAAAACGGCGAGGAACGCTGCATTGCCTGCAAATTGTGCGAGGCCGTGTGTCCGGCGTTGGCGATCACGATCGAGTCGGACCAACGTGCCGATGGTTCGCGCCGCACCACACGTTACGACATCGACCTGACCAAGTGCATCTTCTGCGGTTTCTGCGAAGAGAGTTGCCCGGTCGACTCGATTGTCGAAACCCACATCGTCGAATACCACGGTGAAAAGCGCGGTGATCTGTATTTCACCAAGGAAATGCTGCTGGCCGTTGGCGATCGCTACGAGACCGACATAGCGCAACGCCGTGCTGCGGATGCGAAATACCGCTGAAGCGGTACGAGAAAGAAAAAGCCAGCCATGGATGTCAAAGCCGGACTGTTCTACGTTTTTGCCGCGTTGCTGCTGTTTGCCGCCTTTCGGGTGGTGACCGCGCGCAATCCGGTGCATGCCGCTCTCTACCTGGTCTGGTCGTTCGTCCAGGCTGCCATGATCTGGATGCTGCTTGGCGCCGAGTTCCTCGCGATGGCGCTGGTGCTGGTCTATGTCGGTGCGGTGATGGTGTTGTTCCTGTTTGTCGTGATGATGCTGGACATCAACTTCGACAATATTCGCCAGGGTTTCTGGCGCCATTTGCCGCTTGCCGGCGTCATCGGCGCTGTGATCGTGCTGGAAATGGCGGCGGTGCTGATGGGTATCCGCCAGTCCGAACCCAAAGCCATGGCGGTCGTGCAGTCGCTGAGCGGGCAGGTGTCCAATACCCGCGATCTCGGTATTTTGCTGTACACCGAGTATGTGTATCCGGTGCAGATCGCTGCCGTGATCCTGTTGGTGGCCATCATCGCGGCTATCGCACTCACCTTGCGTGAACGCAAGGACACCAAGCATATCGGCGCCGACGCGCAGGTGCGTGTGCGTGCCAGGGACCGCTTGCGGGTGGTGCAGATCGGTGCCACGCAACCGGCGCAGCCGGTCGCCGACACAGCAGCCGATGCTGCCGAAGGCGGCAAAGACGGGAGCAAGGCATGACATTGACGCTGGGCCATTTCCTGACGCTGGGTGCGATCCTGTTCGCGATCTCGGTCGTCGGCATCTTCCTCAATCGCAAGAACCTGATCATTCTGCTGATGGCGATCGAACTGATGCTGCTGGCCGTCAACATGAATTTCGTCGCCTTCTCCTACTACCTGGGTGACATGCGCGGGCAGATCTTCGTGTTCTTCATCCTGACCGTTGCGGCAGCCGAATCGGCGATCGGACTGGCGATCCTGGTGCAGTTGTTCCGCAACAAGTCCAACATCAACGTGGACGAACTCAATTCGCTCAAGGGCTGATGACTACGATGAGCCAAACTCTCTCAGCCTCGACGCTGCTCGTCGTAGCGCTGGCACCGCTTGTCGGTGCCATCATCGCCGGTGTGTTCGGCACCGCCTTCGGCGGCAACCACATCGGCCGGCGGGTCAGCCACAGCCTGACGATCGGCGGAGTCGCGCTTTCATTCGCCCTGTCGGCCAGCGTGTTGTGGGAGGTCGTCGCGCATGGTGCGCGCTTCAACGACACCATCTACACCTGGATGCAGCTCGGCGGGCTGAAGATGGAAATCGGCTTCATGGTCGACGGCCTCACTGCCATGATGATGTGCGTGGTGACCTTCGTCTCGCTGATGGTCCACCTGTACACCATCGGCTACATGCAGGAAGACGAGGGCTACAACCGCTTCTTTGCCTACATCTCGCTGTTCACGTTCTCGATGCTGATGCTCGTGATGAGCAACAACCTGCTGCAGCTGTTCTTCGGCTGGGAGGCTGTGGGCCTGGTGTCCTACCTGCTGATCGGTTTCTGGTTCAACAAGCCGAGCGCGATTTTCGCCAACATGAAGGCCTTCCTGGTCAACCGGGTCGGTGACTTCGGCTTCATCCTGGGCATCGGGCTGATCTACGCATACGCCGGCACGCTCAATTACACCGAGGTGTTCGCGTTGTCCGGCGAACTGGCCAAGCAGGGCCTGCCGGGCACCGACTGGATGCTGATCACGGTGATCTGCATCTGCCTGTTCATCGGGGCCATGGGCAAGTCGGCGCAGTTTCCGCTGCATGTCTGGTTGCCCGATTCGATGGAAGGCCCGACCCCGATTTCGGCGCTGATCCACGCGGCCACGATGGTGACGGCTGGCATCTTCATGGTGGCGCGCATGTCGCCGCTGTTCGAGCTCAGCGACACGGCGCTCAATTTCGTGCTGGTCATCGGTGCCATCACCGCCTTGTTCATGGGTTTCCTGGGCATCATCCAGAACGACATCAAGCGGGTCGTGGCCTACTCCACGTTATCGCAGCTGGGCTACATGACGGTCGCCCTGGGCGCGTCGGCATATTCGGTGGCGGTGTTCCACCTGATGACCCACGCATTCTTCAAGGCCTTGCTGTTCCTTGCCGCGGGTTCGGTCATCATGGGTGTGCACCATAACCAGGACATCCGCTGGATGGGTGGCCTGCGAAAGTACATGCCTATCACCTGGATCACCTCGCTGATCGGTTCGCTGGCCTTGATCGGCACGCCGCTGTTTGCCGGCTTCTACTCCAAGGACAGCATCATCGAAGCGGTCCATGAGAGCCATCTTGCAGGGGCCGGGTTCGCGCATTTTGCGGTGCTGGCCGGCGTCTTCATCACCGCCTTCTATTCGTTCCGCCTGTATTTCCTGGTGTTCCATGGCAAGGAACGTTTCGACCAGAACCCGGACGCGCACCATGGCGCCCATCACGCTGATCACGACAATCACGGCCATCATGATGCGCACCATCCACACGAGTCGCCCTGGGTGGTTACCGTGCCGCTGATCCTGCTGGCGATTCCTTCGGTGCTGATCGGTTATCTGACGATCGGCCCGATGCTGTACGGCGACTTCTTCAAGGACGCCATCTTCATCAACGCACAGGCGCACCCGGCGATGGAAGAACTGGCCAAGTTGTTCCATGGGCCGCTGGCGATGGCGACCCATGCGCTGACCTCGGCGCCTTTCTGGCTGGCCCTGGCCGGTGTCCTGGCCTCGTACTACATGTACATGGTGAATCCGGCGCTGCCTGCTGCGATCAAACAGCGCTGCATGCCGATCTACACCTTGCTCGAGAACAAGTACTACATGGACTGGTTCAACGAGAACGTGCTGGCCCGTGGTACCCGTTTGCTGGGCACCGCCTTGTGGAAGGGCGGTGACCAGGGTCTGATCGACGGTGTGGTGGTCAACGGATCGTGGAAGCTGGTGGGCTGGGTCGCGCGCATCGTGCGCCGCCTGCAGTCCGGCTTCCTGTTCCACTATGCGCTGTCGATGATCCTGGGCGTGTTTGTCCTTATGACGTATTTCGTCTGGCGCAGTTAGTAGCGTAGGAGAAGAATAAAAATGGGATTGCTGAGCCTGGCCATCTGGACGCCGATCGTTTTCGGCGTCGTGTTGCTGGCGTTGGGCCGTGATGAACACGCGCCTGCCGTTCGCTGGATTGCATTGATCGGCGCATTTGTCAGCCTGATGGTGACCTTGCCGATATACAGCGGCTTCAAACTCGGAACTGCCGCCATGCAGTTCGTCGAAAAGGCGCCGTGGATCGATCGCTTCAACGTCAACTACCACCTGGGTGTGGATGGCATCTCGTTGTGGCTGATCCTGCTGACCGCCTTCATCAACCTGATTGTCGTGATTGCCGGCTGGGACGTCATCACCAAACGCGTGAACCAGTACATGGGCGCGTTCATGATCCTCAGCGGCTTGATGATCGGCGTGTTCTGCGCGCTTGACGGGCTGCTGTTCTACGTGTTCTTCGAGGCCACTTTGATACCGATGTACCTGATCATCGGTATCTGGGGTGGGCCAAACAAGATCTACGCCGCCTTCAAGTTCTTCCTGTATACCCTGCTCGGTTCGCTGCTGCTGCTGATCGCGCTGATATTCCTGTACACCAAGTCGGGCGGCAGTTTCGACCTGATGACCTGGTACGACTTGCCACTCGACGGCACCACCCAGACACTGATCTTCTTCGCCTTCCTGGCGGCATTCGCGGTCAAGGTTCCGATGTGGCCGGTGCATACCTGGCTGCCCGACGTGCACGTCGAGGCGCCTACCGGTGGTTCTGCGGTGCTGGCGGCCATCATGCTCAAGCTCGGCGCCTACGGCTTTTTGCGCTTCTCGATGCCGATTGCACCCGATGCCGCCCACGAGTGGGCCTGGCTGATGATCACCTTGTCGCTGGTCGCTGTCATCTACGTCGGCCTGGTTGCGATCGTGCAGACCGACATGAAGAAACTCGTGGCGTATTCGTCGGTGGCCCACATGGGTTTCGTGACGCTGGGTTATTTCATCTTCAGCGATCTGGGCATGGCCGGCGGTATCGTGCAGATGGTTGCCCATGGTTTTGTTTCGGCCGCAATGTTCCTGTCCATCGGCGTGTTGTATGACCGCGTGCATTCGCGCGAAATCGCCAGTTATGGCGGCGTCGTGAACACCATGCCCAAGTTCGCAGCCTTCGCGCTGTTGTTCGCGATGGCCAATGCAGGCCTGCCGGGAACCGCCGGATTTGTCGGCGAGTGGATGGTGATCCTGGCTGCCGTCAAGGCCAACTTCTGGATCGGCATGGGTGCCGCCACTGCGCTGATACTGGGCGCTGCCTATACCCTGTGGATGTTCAAGCGCGTCTATCTGGGCCCGGTGACCAACGACGAGGTCAAGGCGCTCTCCGACATCAATGCACGCGAGTTCCTGATGCTGGCGCTGCTGGCGATTGCCGTGCTGGCCATGGGCGTTTATCCGAAGCTATTTACCGACGTGATGGACAGCTCGGTCGCCGAATTGCTCAAGCACGTTGCGACGTCGAAGTTGAATTGAGAGATCCGCATCCATGATTGACAACTACAGCTGGATCACGGTTTACCCCGAAATCGTCCTGTTGGCGATGGCCTGTGTCATCGCGCTGGTCGACCTCGGCGTCAAGAGCCGGGACCGCACTGCAACCTATGCGCTGACGCTGATCACGCTCGCCGTGGTGGCGGTCATGCAGGCCGAATACGCCTATAGCGGCCTGAACCAGTATGGCTTTGGCAAGATGGTCATCAGCGACCAGATGGGCAACTGGCTCAAGTGTTTCGCCACGCTGGCGGTGATGGTGACGCTGGTGTATGGCCGGCCGTATGCCGGCCAGCGCGACATGTTGCGTGGTGGAGAGCTGTTCACCCTGTCGCTGTTCGGGCTGCTGGGCATGTTCGTCATGATCGGCGGCAACAATTTCCTGGTCATCTACATGGGCCTGGAACTGCTGACGCTGTCGAGTTATGCGCTGGTGGCCTTGCGCCGCGACGATACCAAGGCGACCGAAGCGGCGATGAAGTATTTCGTACTCGGCGCCATGGCCTCGGGTTTCCTGTTGTACGGCTTGTCGATGCTGTACGGCGCAACCGGCACGCTCGATGTCAACCAGGTCGCACAGGCCATTGCCAGCGGGACCATCCGCCACCAGGTGCTGGTGTTCGGCCTGGTGTTCGTCGTCGCCGGCCTTGCGTTCAAGCTCGGTGTGGTGCCGTTCCACATGTGGATTCCCGACGTCTACCAGGGTGCACCCACGGCCGTGACCTTGCTGGTGGGTGGTGCCCCCAAGCTGGCTGCGTTTGCCATCTTCATTCGTCTGCTGGTCGAAGGCTTGTTGCCGCTGGCGCTGGACTGGCAGCAGATGCTGGCGGTGCTGGCGGTCGGTTCACTGCTGGTCGGCAATCTGGCGGCCATTGCACAGACCAACATCAAGCGCATGCTGGCATTCTCGACCATCTCGCAGATGGGTTTCGTGCTGCTGGGCATGATGTCGGGTGTCATCAACGGCAACAGCATCTCGTCGGCCGACGCATACGGCTCGTCCATGTTCTACGTGATCACCTATGTGCTGACCACGCTGGTGACCTTCGGCGTCATCATGCTGCTGTCCCGCAAGGGTTTTGAGAGCGAAGAAATCACCGACTTTGCCGGCCTGAACCAGCGCAGCCCGTGGTACGCCGGGGTGATGGCGATCAGCATGTTCTCGCTGGCCGGTATCCCTCCGATGGTTGGCTTCTATGCCAAGTTGTCGGTATTGCAGGCCCTGATCTCGTCGGGCCAGGGCTCGGACGTCGCACTGGCCGTGTTCGCCGTCATGATGTCGCTGGTGGGCGCCTTCTACTATCTGCGCGTGGTCAAGCTGATGTATTTCGATGCTCCCACGCAGACCGCCACCATCGAGGCGCCGCTGGACGTGCGGGTGGTACTGACCTGCAATGGCGCGCTGGTCCTGTTGCTGGGCATTTTGCCCGGCGGTCTGATGGCCTTGTGCGCGCGTTCGCTCGCGAGCATGATGGCGGGCTGAGACCACCCATGGGCCTGCCGCAGCAGCCCGCAGGCCGAGCCGACGACGCCCATCTGCTGGAGCGGGCTGTCGACGGCAAGGAGCTTTTCACCGGCAATTTCCTGCGGGTGCGGCGCGACACAGTTGCTTTGCCCGATGGTGGCCAGTCCACGCGCGAGTATGTGGTGCACCCTGGCGCGGTGATGGTCGTGCCTTTGACCACCGATGCCCAGGGCGCGTTGCGGGTGGTGCTGGAGCGCCAGTACCGTTATCCGGTGGCACAGGTGATCATCGAGTTTCCGGCCGGCAAACGCGACGGCGGCGAAGATCTGCTTCTCTGTGCCCAGCGCGAGTTGCGCGAGGAGACGGGTTACCTGGCAGGCGAATGGGCCCACGCTTGCGTGCTGCATCCGCTGGTGGCCTACTCCACCGAATTCATCGACGTCTGGTTCGCCCGTGATCTGGTGGCAGGCGCTCGCGCGCTCGACGACGGCGAGTTTCTCGACGTGATCACGGCCACGCCGGACGAGCTGCTGCAGTGGTGCCGCGACGGTCGGGTGACCGACGGCAAGACCCTGGCGGCAGCCTTGTGGCTGCAGAACGTCGTGTCCGGCGCATGGACTCTGGACTGGCAGCGCCACGTGTCAGCGCCTGCTGCCGGATAATCGCCGCATGAAAGTACTGGATCTTCAGTGCGCGCAGTTGCATGGTTTTGAAGGCTGGTTCGGGTCCGAGGAGGATTACGCCAGCCAGCTTGCGCGTGGACTGGTCGCCTGCCCGATGTGCGGCGACAACAGCATCACCAAGAAACTGAGCGCCCCGAGGCTGAACCTGGGCCACACCAGCGCACCGGCCGAGAGCAGTGAGGAGCCGCGCCAGCAGGTCGTTGCCACCACCGACCCCCAGACGGCCTTGCAGGCGGCATGGCTGGGCATGGCCAGGCGTATTCTGGCCAACACCGAAGATGTAGGCGAACGTTTTGCCGAGGAGGCACGCCGGATCCACTACGGTGAGACCGAACACCGTGGCATTCGTGGCCAGGCTTCCAGGTCCGAGACCGAGGCCCTGGCCGACGAGGGCATCGAAGTCATGCAACTGGCGTTGCCGGATCTGCTCAAGGGGCCGCTGCAGTAGCCGTAGCGGGCATAGTTCTGTCGCAGTGACACGCTAGCGCTTCCTGCGGCAAAGGGCCAGCGTAGCTTTGCGTGGCGCATCACGTCGATATCGACGACGTGGGTGACAAGACCGACGAATATTTAAATTTTCTTCGTGACGTCTCGGTGGCGCAAACCGGTGTCTGTGACAAGGCTTCCCGAGCCTGATCCGACGCATGGTCGGAGAAGGGACATTGAGGCGGTGTTGCTGGCGAGTCCGGTTATGCACAAGAAGTCCACGCTGTATCAATTGCCATCGCGGCGCATGTCGTCACGGAACGTCACGACGGCTTCACCATGCCATCCAATC
>JAGPBF010000202.1 GCA_018063505.1 Rhodoferax sp. | reverse complement strand
GGCGTATGTGATGACCCAGTCGGTGTTGACCCCGACCAGCGCGTCCGAGATGCATTCGAACATCTGCCGACGCTCGTGTTCGGCGTTGATGCGGTCGGTCATGTCGGTCCGGATGCCGACCATGCGTAACGGATGACCCTGTTCGTCCCACTCCTTCACCTGTCCGGCGGTACGCATCCAGCGGTAGCTGCCATCGGCGTGGCGCATGCGGAACTCATGCTCGTACCGCTGGTCCGCCTGCGACAGCGCCATTGCGGGATCGGTTATCGGGAGCTTGCGGTCGTCCGGATGGAGCAGCTCCAGCCACTGCGGGCGCGTCATCTGTGCCGACTGCGCGGTGTAGCCCAGCGAGGTGTAGTGGGTGGGGGTCACGCGCCACTGGTCGGTGCGCAGGTCCCATTCCCACAACACCAGGCCGGCCGCTTCGCAGGCCACGTTCAGCCGCTGCGCCAACGCGATGCTGGTGTTCTCTGCGCGTTGCCGGTGCGCAGACTGGCGGCTCAGTCGTACCGCCAGCACCATCAGTATCAGTGATCCCGCCAGCCATATGCCCAGCATCAGTTTGACCAGTTGGTACCACGGGGCCAGCAGAGCGTCCATGGTGCGCCCGACGATGACGACCAGGTCGGGGCGCTGGCTCAGCGTGCGGTAGGCGGTGAACCGGTCGATGCCGTCGACAGGGCTCGTGATGCGGTAATCGCCGTTGGCACTGGCCGGCAGGTGTTGCAGGAACAACGGTGAATCGGCGAAGTTGCGGCCCATCGCCGTGCCGTCGATCGGGCTGCGCATCAGCATCGTGCCGTCGCTGCGCAGCAGACCGATCGAACTGCCGGAATCGAGCGACAGTGTGGCCCAGAGCTGGTCGAAATAGCTGGCCTTGACCGTGACCACCAATACGCCTGCGTAGCCGTCGCGCTCTTTTGTCAGGGGCCGGCCGGTGGGAAGCAACCACTGGCCATCACGGTTCAGCAGCGGCGCACCGACGTAGAAACCGGTACCGGGCCGCGTCTTGTAGATCGTGGCGAAGTCTTTGACCCCCACTTCGATCCCGCGCAGGTCTGTCCTGGACGCAAGCGCCACCTGGCCCTGGGCGTCGAGCACCATCACATTGTCAATGAAGGCAAGGGAGTCGGCTTGTGCCTGCACAAGCCTGCTGGCACCCGATGCCTGCGCGTCGTCCTGGGCCCGGACCTCGCTCAGCAGTTGCGCCATCAATTCGATGTGCTGGTCGATGGTCTGCAGGTTGCGCGAGGTCTGCTCGTCGATCACCTTGGCAAAGGCGTTGGTCAGGCGTTGGCCTTGCGTCAGGGTCTGGTCTCTTTGCTGGGCCAGCAATACGGCGCCGATCAGTCCCGTGGTCAGAACCAGCCCAACCGCCGACAACACGACTTTGTTGGTGAGTCGACGCGATTGGCCGGGCATGTCAGGTCCGCTCGAGAGACAGGGGCGGTGGCCACGCACCGCAGATCGTCACCCACGCGGGCTGATTCTGTCTGGCCGGCAACGACGGGTCGCCGCTATCGAAGCTCATCAGATGTTGGTTCCTGTTTGCGCAGCAATCTCATAGGAGCGTAGCCGATGGACATGGTCGAACATTTGGCAGGTGATCATCAATTCGTCGGCGCCGGTACGCTGCGTAAACGCATGGATACGGGCGTGTACAGTCTCCGGTGTCCCGATGGCCGAGCATGACAGCACTTCATCGAGCATGCCACGGATCGGCCCCTGCAACTGCGCGTAGTATCCCGCAATCGGCGCGGGCAGGCGCCGCGGCTGGCCACTGCGCAGATTGACGAAGGCCTGCTGCATGGAACTGGCGCGAAACCAGGCTTCGTCGTCGGTGTCGGCGGCGAAAACATTGAATCCCAGCATCACATAGGGCTTGTCCAGTTGCGCCGAGGGCTTGAACGTGGCCCGGTACAAGGCGATCGCATCCATCATCTGCGCCGGCGCGAAATGGGATGCGAACGCGTATGGCAGACCCAGCGCCGCGGCCAGTTGTGCACCGAACAGGCTCGATCCGAGGATCCAGACCGGCACTTTCAGCCCCATGCCAGGCACCGCGCGCACGGCCTGGCGCGGCGCGTCGGACATGAAATCCATCAGTTCGATGACGTCCTGCGGAAACTCGTCCGAACTCGATTGAAGGTTGCGGCGCAGCGCGTGCGCGGTGCGCTGATCGGAACCAGGCGCACGCCCGAGCCCGAGATCGATGCGGCCGGGAAACAGTGACTCCAGCGTGCCGAACTGCTCGGCGATGACCAGCGGGGAATGGTTGGGCAACATGATGCCGCCAGCGCCGACCCGGATCCGGCTGGTGGCCCCGGCGATATGGGCAATGAGGATGGAGGTTGCTGCACTGGCGATACCGGGCATGCCGTGGTGTTCTGCGAGCCAGAAGCGCCGGTAGCCCCAGGTTTCGGCATGCTGGGCCAGATCGCGGCTGTTGCGAAACGACTGGGCGGCGTCGCTGCCTTCGGTGATGGGGGACAGGTCAAGAACGGACAGGGCAGGGGACATGGTGGTGGTAGTGGTCTGGCTGGTATTGCGGGGCGCGCGTCGGTACGCTTGGCGTGCGACAGGCGCAACGGACGGATTTGCTTTGATTGTGTACTCCCGGACGCTTTTTGGCCTGGCCGGGGTTTTCTCGCGAACCGCATCACCGGCGCAAGCCTTGCCTACAATAGCTTGACGCCGTCAAGTGGCGGCGCAATGCTGCGTGTGATGCGCGCTGCGGCGCGCTCGGCAGACCGGTCACGCGATCGGCCAAGAGACACCCACCATCCCTGGAGACATGACAGATGAAAGCGAGCTGGAACGGCGTAGTGATCGCCCAGAGTGACGACACGGTGCTGGTCGAGGGAAACCACTACTTTCCGCTGGCCTCACTCGATCGCAGCCTTGTGACCTTCAGCAACCACAAGACGATGTGTCCGTGGAAGGGCCAGGCCACGTATATGTCCTTGATCGTCAACGGTGATATGCACCCTGACGCGGCCTGGACCTATGCCGAACCGAAGCCCGAGGCGGAGATGATCCGCGACCGGGTGGCGTTCTGGAAAGACGTCAAGGTCGAGCCTTGACCGGATCCGGTTTCACCCCCCCGTTCGCCTCGCCGGCCCATGTGGGCGAGATGCTGACCCAGCAAGGGCATGCGGTGCTGAGCCCGCAGGGCGTGTGCGAGCTGGCCGCATGCACCGAGCAGGAGCTCCAGTTGCTGGTGCCGAGCTGGAATGACCTTCCGCCAGACCAATACCTCAAGGACGGGGGGCGTTATCGGCGCCGTCGCCATTCCTGCTTCGTCATCCGCGACGACCAGGTGACGCTGGCTGCGCATCGCGCCCATTGGCAACCGATCGCCTACAACGCCTTGCATGGCGGCATGCAGCGCTGGTTCGAACCGGTACAGCCGGCGGTACTGGCACTACCGCAGTGGAATGCCTTGCTGCGCTGGACCGGTGCCGTGGCCTCCTCGCTGCGTGGCGCACAGCCCTGGTATGCCGAGGCCCATCAGTTCAGGATCGATACCACGGACGGCATCGGCCGCCCCACGCCGGAAGGTGCGCATCGGGACGGCGTCGACCTTGTGGCGGTGTTTCTGGTCGCGCGCAACGACGTCAAGGGTGGGGAGACCCGGGTGTTCGAAGCCGACGGTCCCAATGGCAGGCGTTTCACCCTCACGCAGCCCTGGTCGGTGCTGCTGCTCGATGACGCGCGTGTGATTCACGAATCCACCCCGATACAACCCGATGGCGAAAACCCGTATCGCGACACCTTGGTGCTGACGCTTCGCGCAAACGGATTTCAGGGCGACAATGGTTTGACTTGACCTGAATCAACCGGCGATCCGTCCCATTGGCGACACTGGGGCAAGCGTCATGAAAGGACCTCATCCATGTTCAAACATATTCTGGTTCCCATCGATGGTTCGCCGACATCCGAACTGGCGGTCGACAAGGCCATCGGTCTGGCCAGGGCATTCGACAGCGCCGTCACCACCATCTATGTCGTCGATCCTTATCCATTTACCGGTGTCGGAGCCGATTTCGCATATGGACAAGGCCAGTACCTGAATGCGGCCAAGGCCAGCGCCACCCAGGCACTGGCCAATGCGCGCAAGGCCATGGAGGACGCCGGAGTGAAGGTGACGACCGCAACCGTCGAGGCCCACAATGTCTGGCGCGGCATCCTGGAGGCGGCTCAATCGGGAGGCGCCGACCTCATCGTCATGGGGTCGCACGGCCGCAGCGGCATCGAGAAGCTGGTGCTGGGCAGTGTTGCACAGCGCGTGGTGCAGCATACCCAGCTGCCGGTGCTGCTGGTACGCGCCTGACCCGCAGGCCGCAATCGGGTCCGTCGTCAGCCTTGTGCTGCCAGGACGGATCCAGTTGTCGGATCTTTCTGTCTGAAGATTGGCACGAATCTGCCGGAGACCCAAATTGGGAGTGTTCATGTCCAGCGCTTCAATCCCGTACGACGACGAAGCTCGGCTTCGTTCGCTCGTCAACCTGGAGGTTCTCGATACCGCTCCCGAAGCCGAGTTCGATGCCCTGGTCAAGGTTGCGGCCATGGTTTGCGGCGTTCCGATATCGCTACTGAGCCTTGTGGACGAGAGCCGCCAGTGGTTCAAGGCCAATGTCGGTCTGCCCGGAGTCAACGAGACCCCTCGCGACGTTGCGTTTTGCGCGCACGCCATCCACGGGGATGCTTTGTTCGAGGTTCCCGACGCAACGAAAGACGCGCGTTTCGCCGACAACCCGCTGGTCGTTGGCCATCCTGATATCCGATTCTATGCGGGCGCCCCTATCGTGCTCAGCGACGGCATGCGGATGGGCACGTTGTGCGTCATCGACCGCCAACCACGGGTCCTGACCGCAACCCAGCGCGAAGTGCTCGTGCATTTGTCTGCGGCGGCCGCCAAAGCGCTGCAAGCTCGGGTGGCGCTGCGCAAGGTCGAGATTCTGTCAGAGCTGAAAACCCGAAGCGAACACTACCTGCGGGTGGTGGTTGACAGTGTGCCTGCCATGCTCGCGTATTGGGATCGCGACCTGTTGTGCAAGTTCGCCAACCCGGCATACGAGCGCTGGTTCGGAGTCAAGCCAGAGGCGCTCGTCGGAAAACACATTCGGGAGCTGCTCGGCCCTGAATTGTTCGCGCTGAACAAGCCATTCATGGACGCGGCGCTGAGCGGGCGGACGCAAACATTTGAGCGCATCATCCCCGGCCCGGACGGGGTACGTCGACACAGCCTGGCAAATTACGTCCCAGACGTTGTCAACGGCGAGGTCGCTGGTTTCCTGGTTCACGTGAACGACGTATCGGCTTTAAAAATGGCCGAGGAGTCCTTGCGCGAGGAAATTGCGGAGCGCGAACGTGCACATCAGCTTCTGAGTATCAGTAACGCATCGCTCGGCGAAGCCCAGCGCCTGGGGGGAACCGGAAGCTGGACCTGGAATGCCGCAGCCGATGTGACCACATGGTCAGACGGGTTGTTCCGCATCTTCGGAAAGGAGCCTGGCACTACGGCTCCGAGTCTGGCCGAGCATTCGAAGATGTACGGCGCGAACAGCTTTTCAAAGCTCCAGGACGCGGTTGGGGCAGCAATGGGTACCGGCAAGCCCTATTCGCTCGAGTTGGAGTTCATCCGCCCTGACGGTATTACCGGCTGGTTGGAGGCACGCGGCGAGGTGATCAAGGACCAGCATGGGGCAGTCGTGGGTCTGCAAGGCACGGTGCTGGACATCACCGAACGGCGCGAGTTGACCGCACAACTGGAAGAGCAGCACGAAATGCTTCGCGTCACGCTGCAATCCATTGGCGACGCTGTCATTACGACGGATAAATCCGGTCATGTGAGCTGGATGAACCCTGTCGCCGAGCAGATGACCGGCTGGCTCAGCAGCGAAGCGGTTGGGCGAGCGCATTCGCAGGTTTTTCATATCGTTCACGAGGAATCCCGAAAGCCCAGCCCGAGCCCGGTCGACGTCTGCCTCAGCCAAGGCACGACTGCCGGGCTGGCAGCACGCACGGTTCTCCTTTCGCGTACCGGCGCAGAGTTCGGCATCGAAGACTCGGCGGCCCCTATTCGCAGTTCGAGTGGTCAGATGTTGGGAGTCGTGCTGGTGTTTCACGACGTCACCGAACAGCGCCGGCTCAGTGGCGAGATGAGTTACCGCGCCACGCACGACGCATTGACTGGTTTGACCAATCGCGCAGAATTCGAATCGCGGTTGGCCCGAATTCTGGACAAGGCTCGTGTGGAACAAAACGAGCATGTGCTGATGTTTATCGACTTGGACCAGTTCAAGCTGGTCAACGATGCGTGCGGGCACTCGGCGGGTGACCAACTCCTGCAACAGGTGACAAAGCTGCTACGCGAGGCGGTGCGAGCCCGCGACACCCTGGCTCGCTTGGGCGGAGATGAATTTGCCATCATTCTCGAACATTGCACCAGGGAAAAAGGCATGGGCGTCGCTCAACAGATTTGCGACCGCATGGATGAGTTCAGGTTCCTGCACGACGGGCGTCGCTTTCGGGTAGGAACGAGTATCGGCCTGGTTTCGTTGGACAGCCATTGGACCACGACTGCCGCCGCATTGCAGGCGGCGGACACCTCGTGTTATGCGGCCAAGGAGGCCGGGCGCAACCGGGTGCATGCCTGGTTTGACACTGACGAGGCTATGCATGCCCGCCGGGGCGAGACCCAATGGGCTTCGCGCTTGGAGCAGGCAATCGACGAAAGCAGTTTCGTCCTCCACGCGCAACGCATTCTCCCGTTGTCGGCAGAAGAGAACGGACTGCACGCCGAAGTGCTTTTGCGATTGATGGATAACGATGGCAGTTTGATTGCACCGAACGCTTTTCTGCCGGCGGCGGAGCGCTTTCATTTTTGCTCTCGAATAGACAAATGGGTTCTTCAGCAAGTCATCGACACGCTTGCAGCACTGCCCGATTTGACCGGCATCAGCACAATCTGCGTCAATCTGTCTGGCCAATCCATAGGGGACCGGGCCTTCCACCGCCAAGCGGTCGACATTTTGTCTGCCAGCGGCGTATCCATATGCCAACGCCTTTGCCTGGAAGTGACCGAGACTGCGGCCGTGACCAACATGACTGACGCGGCACTGTTCATCGACGAGATGCGCGCGCTCGGGGTACGCATTGCGCTCGACGATTTTGGCTCTGGTGCGTCGTCTTTCGGATATTTGAAGTCTCTCTCTGTCGACCTGTTGAAGATTGACGGCCAGTTCGTGCGTGACGTGATGGAGGACCCACTGGACGATGCTGCCGTGCGCTGTTTCGTGGATGTGGCGGGTGTGGTTGGCGTCAAGACCGTGGCCGAATTCATCGACAAGCCTGCTGTACTGGCGCGTATGAAGGAGCTCGGAGTCGATTACGGGCAAGGGTTTCTTCTGCATTGCCCTGAACCTTTGGAACGGGTCCTCGGCAAGTTCGCGAGAAAGCAATCGGCATAACTTGGTCCTTGTGTCAGTTGGATGGTCTACCGGTCTACGCCAAATGCTGGCAGAGACCAGAGACAAAGACGACGGGCTGCGATGGCGAGGGCGGCACGACGTCTGATGGAACGTTTGCACTGAATCAACCGCACTGCCCGACAAATCCACATGCCGTGCAGAAGTCGCAGCCGTCCTTCTTGATCACCGTCGGGTTGCCGCACTCCGGGCAGGGGCGGCCGGCCAGCGTGGTGGTGACGCGGCCGCCGGCCGGGTTCTGCAGCACGCCCATTTCGCGCACCGGGTAGCCCTCTTCGTCGAGCACGCCGAGCATGGCATAACGGTGGATGA
>JAGPBF010000200.1 GCA_018063505.1 Rhodoferax sp. | reverse complement strand
CGTGTACGAGGCCTTCAAGCGAATGTTGGCGCGCGGTGTCGTCCCGAACGACATCGACGCGCTTGTGCACGAGGCTCTCGAGGAGGAAAGGTAATTCAACCCCATGAGCCCAGGTATCGCACCCATGGGGGTCCTCAAAATCCCCACTTCCCCAGCGGCGACACGAACACAGGGCATCGCAACGGCTTGACGCATCGGTTGTTGCGCTACATTTTGCGGCGCTGGGCAGCTCGACCGGCGCAGCGCGACCCACGGCGCGTGTGCGTTGCCGGATTGCGCGTTCACCAATCAGTGCGCTGATCGACCGTGCTGCCTGGGTTGACTCACCCCAGTCCTGTTCGATCCGGGCACCCTGCCCGGCATCATCCGCGCCCTGCGCGTCACAGTCGTCCCACAGCGGTGGCCCGCGTGCCGGAGCGATCCGCGAGGCCTGGGCGGGCACGCCAATATGCTCCAGAGCGTTCCTGATCTGTGCGCCCACGGTGATGAACGCGATCAGGAGCACATTGCCGCCACACATAGGGCGCACCAGCGGGAACACCTCGTAGATGCGCGCGATCAGCACCGCCCACAGGTAGTGCGCCGGGAAACGCCTGGGTGGCTCGGATGCTGGCACCTGGAAAGCCGACGCGGCCATGCCAGCACCACCGAGCGCATTGACCGATTTTGAGCCAGGCCATGCGCGTCCCCGCCCGTGCCGGTTTACCCGCGCGCTCGCTGTCTGGGCCGGCGCCGCCTGCGCCATGGCCGTCACCGCGACCCGCAACGGCGAGTTCGGCGCCAGCACTCCGTAGTGCCGGTGGCGATGCGAGCGCGTTGGCGGCACCAGGGCGGCGAGGCGCTCGATTCACTCCAGCGGCGTGAGCAGCAGATCGGCCTGTTTGCCGCCGCCTTGTGGTTTGGGACAGCGGTAGACCAGCTCCGTGCCCAGCTGGCGCAACGCTCCAGGGCAAACGGTGGACGCGCGCAGAAGAGCAACAGCCGCTCCAGGCCGATGCGGGTCTTCGCCTGGGTGAAGACACCGGCGTGCACAGAGAAGCCGCTGTACCGATAGGCCAGCATCCCCCTGGCCTCCAAGCTCTCGATCAGACTGCGCAGCGCGAACGCGCGCAGGATGCGGGTGCGCACCCGCATCCTGCAACTGGGCCGCGTCGGCCTCCTCGATCCCGCTGGCCGGGTGAAGCACGACACGCGGTATTGCCGGTGGTGATGCGGGGTCGTACACGCGCCACACAAAACCCGCTGCAAACAAACCCGATTGCAGATGGCATCGCCACCGCCAGGCGTCCAATTGCTTGATTTCACATTGCATCCAGTTGCACACTGCAAGGGCTTACCGTGGGCATCGCGCCTGCACAGCCTTCACTCGGGGATTTCGATCCTCCTGAAGTCCAGCCCGTCTGGCGTCGCAGTCGTTACCTGCCCTTGAGAAATTCCAGGTCTTGCCTGGAGTTGCCCCGCGCAACTCGCGCGTGGCCGTGTGATTGGTTCAGTCGGTAACGCTGAACCAGGTAGTCGCCGCCGAATCATCAATTCGTCGGCGTGTAATGCCCTGCCCGGTGACACCTTGTGCGTCGCTGCGTTTTGGCATGTGAAGAGTGTGGCGGTCCCCAAGATTCGCCACCGATGTCCAAATGGCGCACCGCAAGTTGCCGCCACCGAGCCGCTCGGCCGTTCCCGGTCAGAGCATTCCCGAACGGGGAACTCCAAGTTCCCCCTCGGGGATCGGTGTTCCCCTTCCAACCTGAAGGAGAGCACCATGTTCGCAGTCCCCGTGACAAGAGAAATGCGCCCCGTCGGCGTGCTGCTGGGAGGTTCTGGGCGCGCCCGGATCCGTACCGTGCATGCGCCGATGTTGCCCGCGCTGTTGAGACCCTGCCAGCGCGCCGTAGAAAATTCGGACCTGGCACAGCAAACCTGCCGCGCGCCGGTCTGATCATGCTGGTCGGTACCTACCGCAAGCGCGTGGCCGCCATGGCGATTCAACTCGCCACCGATGACCCTGAACTGGTCAAGCAAGTGATCGCCCGATTGAGAAAGTCTGGCGACATCGAGCCCGACGATCTGGTCTACCTGGACCGGATTGCGGACCGCTGGATCAACATTGCCCGAGAGAACCGGCAAAAGGCACAGCGCTGGCAACCAAGCCCAGCATTGGTGGCGGTCGCACGCCTTTGACCTTGGCCATTTCCAGAGCAATCTTGTCCAGCAGATCGGGACGTTCATCGGCAAGTGTCTGGGTCCAGCGACCCAGCGCTTGCTCGATGTCATCCCGTGTTCGCGCCCCCGCGAAATCGAGACCGAGGAACCGGTATCGCTCGACTTCGCCGGGTGTGAACCGCAGCGTTTTGCCTGCTCGAAGCATGGTGTGGACCCTCCTCGCCAAATTTGCTGATTGTCACCGAGCTTACCGGTGCCGAGTCTATTCACAAGCCCCTGGGGAATCTGCCGTCTCCCCGCCCGGGATCGGTGTTCCCTGTACCCAACCGGAGAAACACCATGTCCCTTGAGAAAGCCCCTCCTCGCCCGAAGCGCTCCAGCGTCGAACAAGAGGAAGAAAGAGCCTGGATCAGCTTCTACAGGCGCGTGGGCAATGACCCTGCCCTGGCCACCGAAGTGCTGGTCCAGTTGGATTGCGATCCGCAGATGAAACGCATGCACCTGGCTTTGTATCTGTGCTGCAGGCAATCCTTGCAGATGAACAGGGAACGTCAGGCACGCAACAAACGGATCGGCCAGTTCGTGCGCTGGTTGTGCGCTGGATTGACCAGGCAGCTTCTTGCGAAGTGGCCGAAAGCCCTGGTTCGCAATCTGAGCCGTGGTAGTGCAGTCGCTGTCGAATGCCTGCCCGAAACCCGAATTGAACCTGCCATCGCAAAGGCCAATCAATTGGCCCAGGACCCCAACTTGGCAAACGCGCAAGCGAACTTCCTGCAGCAGCGCCATGGCGTGGCGGTGCAACCCGCCGCGACGAATGACGCCATCGAGCCGGCCATGCAGCCGACGGCCGCCCAAAAAGCTGCCTAGAAACCGACTGGCCAGACAGGGGCCACGTCCTGCCTACGCCGCGTCGCAATTGTCGCGGGCATACCGAAATAGTCGAACGCGAACGCGCTCCATTCGGCGGCGCGTCGCACGTTCGGCCAGCACGGCCGCCCCGAGCCACGCCACGCGCCTTCAAATGCCCGCCACGACGACTCCAGACCACGGAGCCGCCCTATCAGTCCCGGTCGACCGCTACTGCAACGTCGGCCCATCTCATGAAAGGAGTCCACCCATGACTTCAATGACCCAGACCCTGTGTGCCATCGAGGCACGTTCCGAGCGCGCCATCGTCCAGGAATTGCGACTGATGGCGCAAGAGATCCTCGCCATGCGCACCGCGCTGGTATTGCAGGAACGCAGCTACGCGGATGCCTTGCTGATGAAACTCGATCGCCTTGCGAGTGATCAAATGGTCGCACCAGTAAGCGCAGCCGAAGTGCCGATGGCGTTGACGCCTGTCTTGCACTTTGGTGGTGAACACGCAGCACAACCAGGGACCTACATGGCCTTGTTCTATGGCGATGCGCATGGCGAACCGCAAGACGTCGTCGCACTCGACCATTTCGACTGCGCCGTTCAGTTGGTGATTGACCGGTTGGACACCCACGGCGATCACGTTGTCGAGGCGTGTTGGAACCAGGGCCAGGGAAGTATGAAAGTGGCAACACTCGGCGGTTCCCTGCTGGCCAGCGTTGTGGCAGTTCCGGCGTCCGCCGACATGGTGGTGCACCCGGCCGTGGCCAAGGCCTGCCGCGCGCTGCAAACCGGCGACGCGTCGCGCATCGACCATCTGTTCGGCCTGGCACTCATGGCTGCCTAAACGCAACCCAGGCTTGGGCGTGCAGCAAGCACGTCCTTTGGCACCCGCCTTGCCCTGCCGGGCACGGCGGGTCCTGCTTCTTGCAACGGCGTGGATCTGGCGTATCAACGCCCTGCGAAAAACGCAGCCGCTCTGCTACCCGACCCCGTGGCACTGGCGGTACTCACGGTCAATCAGCCAATGGACGAACTGCGTCTGCTCCGAGACGCCCCAGTAGTGGGCCTTGCAACGCGCAATGTACGCGTCCAGGTCATCCAGCGTACGTATTGCGACAGGCTTGATGTCGGTGATCTTGGTGAACATCGCAATTTCGGTGCGAGTCAAACGAATCTGGTCTCCGAGGCGAAGCATGGTCCTTCCTGTCCACAAATTTGACCGTCATCTTGGCGCAATTCGGCATCCCTGTCACGCATTCGACGGGGCAGGCGACAAGATATCTTCTGATGCATCCACGGTCACGCTGCAGTATCACTGCACTGTCAATAGCCAGACTAATCAGTCGCAACCCGTCGCATGAAAGCAACACGATGGCTGCACGATCAACACGCTGCAGCGATGCCATCCACATCGCCATCGCACTTGTGACGGTTGTGGATGGCGTCACGCTGCCCGGCCTTGCGTGCGCACCCTGGTCCGGTCAGACTATTGATGCAAAGCTGATGCGCTCCATTGCGGAGTGCCCTTTCGGCCCGTGGCCGGCGTCGCAGTCGTTACCTGCCCTGTCACCGCGCAAGCCCTGGCTTGCGCATCCCAGTGGGAACCCCGTTCCCACTGGGATCGGCGTTCCCTTACCCACTTCAAAGGAGAACGTCTTGAATCTATCAAATGTGCCGCGCGCCGAGTTGGTGCGCGAATTGCTGGCCCCGGTCGGCTGCGACACGGCGCCGGCCATACCGCGTGTCGGTGACAGTGAAGCCGACTACGCGCTCGTCGAAGACAACAAAGGGGCGCTGAAATACAAACTCGCTGTCGCACGCGAACTGTTGATGCGTAACCTGCACGCACAGCTGTGCAGCGGGCCCGTGATGCATTCACCCGATGCCATGCGAGACTGGTTGCGCCTGCGCTGTGCCCACCTTGAACATGAAGTATTCATGGTGCTGTACCTCACGGTCCAGAACCAGTTGATCGAGGCCCAGGAGCTGTTTCGCGGCACCTTGACCCAGACCAGCGTTTACCCGCGCGAACTGGTCAGAGGCGCTTTGGCGCGAAACGCCGCGGCGGTGGTGATTGCGCACAACCATCCCAGCGGCAGTGCGCAACCCAGTCGCGCTGACGAGCACCTCACGCAGACGCTGAAGGCGGCTCTTGCCCTGGTGGACGTGCGCGTCCTGGACCACATGATCGTGGCCGGCACCGAAGTGCTGTCGTTTGCAGAACGCGGGCTGCTATGACTCCGTGGCCTGCTCCAACAGCACGCGGTCTTATCCCAAACGGTTTGCCGCTTGAGACAGTGCCGGCAAGCCCTTCTATTTCGCAAAGGAGAAATGATGTCTACATCCGCCCAACCCGATTGCCCCATGTGCCAGGGACGCGGGGTTTTGCTCGGTCGGCTCGGCCAGTTGCGGTGGTATCGCTGTCGCTCTTGCGCGATGGACTTCAACCGTCCATCGCATGCCGCACTGCAACAACGCCCCGCATCCAAACAAGAGAGGACTGCCCATGAATCAGTGCACTGAGACCGGCCTGCTTCGACAACAGGCAGAGCCATTGGCCACGCTGTCGATCACGCATCTGACGCCCGCAACCCGCCAACTGCTGAGCAACAATGACCTTTCGGTCAACGCCTATCCGACCGCAAACGGTGGCTTTGTCTACGTCGGCGCTCCGCGCTATGACATCCCGCTGGAGGCGGACCTGGCTGCAGTTTTTGAACTGGCGGAGCGCTCTGGCGTGGTCTGGCTGAAGTTCGACGAACAGGCCAGTGTCATTGGTGACCTGCCGGTTTTCGAGGCGTCAGGGGAATGCCCGTGAGTCAGCACTGCGCGCACACGCGCTACCGCAACCGCGCTGTGGTGGTTGTCGCCGGCTATGACAGACCACTGCGCGATCTGTTCCTGCAGGTGTTGGGACCAGACGACGAAGACCTGTCAACCGAAGAACGGGTTCTCTACACCAGCCTGCAGGAGCCGGCGCGGGATTGGACCGACATCAACACGGTCGCAGACAAGCTGGCAGAACTCGCCATCGACGTGCCGACCAGCCTGATCGAAGCCATGTACCTGGACCAGTTGTTCAACGTCGGCAACCGTGTGGCCTGGCACCACAACGACCCGCCACCGCAGGTGTCGCTGACAGATTGAATCCTTCGTGCCGCCGCAAGGTGGCCACAAACCCAGGCAGGGCATCGCGTCGCAAGACCAATGCTCTGCCCATCTATCGGGAGTATTCTTATGCAAGCTATCAACCCCCCATCGGGCGTCGGGCAACCCGTCAATGCCGTGAGTCTGAACGCCGAACAACAGCTGTATGTGATTGCATCTGGCTCAGGTTTTAGCTGTCTTGGTTTTGACAATGCCCGTGCCCATGCCAACCAGATTGCCCAGCAGCTGGCGCGGACCGACCTGTCTTTCACGCCGAGCGAATACGCCACGCTCGCCGGTTACCGCAAGTATGAAGCGGCTGTCTGCGCTCTCGGCCAATCCGCGCTGCGCCGTCAAACCTATTTCGAACCAGGAACAGATTGCACGGTGATCGGGGTCCTGAAATCGTGCCTCAACACCAGATGCAAGGTGCGACTTATTTTGGGCGACACCAGCACCGGGGCGCCATGGCTGGAGGAGTTCGACGTTGTCGGCACAATCGGCCGCTCATGCGGAACACTCAAAGTTCCGCTGCTCTTGGCGGATGGAGAATCCTGCGGCAGCGCCATTCTCACGACCTGTATTCTGGAAATCGTCGACTGGAAGAGTGGGCGGTCACTGTACCGTCACCCTGCCTACCAGGAGCCGGATCTCAGGCTGAAGCGCACGGACGATGCCGATCACCCCTGGGCTGTCGAGGACGAGAGCAACCGGGTAATTGCGTGCTTTCGGGACGCCGGCAAGGCAGGTGCCTATTTGGCATTCATGCGCGGAGAAACGGTTGAGCCAAGGATTTTTCAGTGAACTGAAACCCATTCAAGCTGCGTTTCCCGTCCAGCCGCCTTCATGTCCAAAACGTTGCAACCGCCAGACACATTGAACTCCTGTGTCTGGCGGTTGTTGATGGCAGTGCGGTTCGCAGCCGAGCCACCCTGGTCCAATAGCTTGCCCCGCATGATGACGCCATCCGAATATCTCACTGTCTGAACCAAGCCACGCCAACCGCAAGTGTCGGCATCTGATTTGCGGTCAATCAACAGGCGGTCAGGTTCGAAATGACGGTCGCGGTAGGCCAAAGACACCTTGTCGTCGGGCCCCAAGGGCGAAATTGGCTTCGGTAGTTCAGCGCCACGGTCGCCCTGACCTAGAAGCCGATGTAGAACCAACGAGACGCTGACTGACCTGAAGGCAATTGGTTTCATGCGGAATTTGGGATGATCGGCCTGGACAGGCAGACCCGGGCTGATCAGCTGGAGATCATCGATGGCCGGGCGGCCAATAAGGCAACCATCGTCACAAGCCAGTTACCGATCGAGCATTGGCATGCCAGGGCCGGTGACGCCACGATTGCCGACGCCATTCTGGATCGCCTCATGCAAAAGCATCACCGTTCCACCCTGACGGGCGAGTCTCTCCGCCAGAAACCAAAAAAACATCAAGAAGGAGACGTACCGAGACATCGTGACTGATACGCCGTTGCAGTGTCAGCACTGCGGGGCCTACGTCGAGTGACTCTTGGGTCGACAAGGGAATTTGCCTCAGCAAATGTCGGTGCCACTTTCCAGTCAATTCCAGTCAATCTTCGAATGACGCTCCGCTCTAAGGTCCCAAATATGACTTGGTCAAAGGCCGCTTTGTGCCC
>JAGPBF010000201.1 GCA_018063505.1 Rhodoferax sp. | reverse complement strand
GGTTTCTGGTTCAGATTCTGGTTCAGGCCTTGGCCTTGACATAACGTCCGGGCGCCGGTTCGATCACCTTGTATTTGCCCCGTCCGTAGGATTTCGGTGCGGCAATCTGCTTGCCCGCATGGCTCTTTAGCCACGCAGCCCAATCGGGCCACCAGCTGCCAGGATGCTCCTTGGCACTGGAAATCCAGTCCTCGACCTTGGCCGGAAATTTGTCGGCCGGCCCGGTCCAGTGGCTGCGCTTGTTCTTGGCTGGTGCATTGATGACCCCGGCAATATGGCCTGACGCTCCCATGACGAAGCGCTTCTTGCCCGGCAGATGCTGGGTTGATGCGTAGGCGCCACCGATGGGCACGATATGGTCTTCGCGCGAGCCATATACATATACCGGCAGGTCGACCTTGCGCAGATCGATCCTGGCGCCGCACACGGTCAACTTGCCCGGTTTGACGAGCCGGTTTTCGAGGTAGGTGTTGCGCAGATACCAGGCGTAGAAAGGACCCGGCAGATTGGTCGAGTCGCTGTTCCAGTACAGCAGGTCGAATGGCGGGGGCGTCTCGCCCTTGAGGTAGTTGCCAACGACATAGTTCCACACCAGGTCGGTCGGGCGCAGAAACGAAAAGGTCGAGGACAGATCCTGGCCCTTCATCAGGCCACCCTTTCCCATTTCCTGTTCGCGGTACTTGACGAAGGCCTCGTCGATGAACACGTCGAGCACGCCGGTGTCGGTGAAATCGAGCAAGGTCGTCAGCAAGGTGACGCTGGCCACCGGCTTCTTGTCGCGTTGAGCCAGCACTGCCAGCGCCGTCGTCAGGATGGTGCCACCCACGCAGAAGCCCAGCGCGTTGATGGTTTTCGAATCCGAAATATCCTGCACCACCGAAATCGCCTTGATCGCGGCATCCTCGATGTAGTCATCCCAGGTCTTGTGCGCCAGCGAGGCATCCGGGTTGCGCCAGCTGACAACAAAGGTGCGGTGGCCCTGCTCGACCGCATAACGCACCAGCGAGTTCTCGGGCTGAAGGTCCAGGATGTAGTACTTGTTGATGCACGGGGGCACCAGCAATAGCGGCTTCTCGCAGACCTTGGTCGTCAGCGGCTTGTATTCGATCAGCTGGAACAGCTCGTTCTCGAACACGATCGCGCCTTCCGTGGTAGCCACATTGCGCCCCACCTCGAACAGGCTTTCGTCGGTCATCGACACATGGCCTTGTTGCACGTCGTGCAGCAGGTTCTGCAGCCCCTTGGCAATGCTCTCGCCCTTGGTCTCGATGGCTTTTTGCTGGGCCTCGACATTGAACGCCAGGAAGTTGCTCGGCGCTGCTGCGGCAATCCATTGCTCGACCGCGAATCGCACCCGGGCACGGGTTTTTTCGTCGGCTTCGACCGCATCGGCCAGGCCCATCATGGTGCGGGCGTTGAGCAGGTAGTTCGCCGCGGCCATCGCGGCAACCGGATTGTTGCTCCATGCGGCACTGGCAAACCGCTTGTCACTGACCTGGGCCTTGCCTTGCAGCGACTGGGACCACAACTCTGCAGCGTCCTTGAGGTACTGCTGTTGCAGTTCCTGCATGCGGGGTGCGGAGAAGCGGATGGCAGGCATCTGGTCGGGCGGCGCTGCTGCACCGGCGACGGCGGGCGCCATGTTCTGCAGCGCCTGCAAGGCGCCCGTCCACTGGCCCATCAGCGTTTGCTGCATCTGCTCGGCCGACTGCTTCCAAAACTCGCCGTTGTGCTGTTCCATCTTGTCGTCCTGCTATGCCTGTTCCTGAGCCCCTAGTATCACCGAGGTGACCTTCGGTAAACTGACACGCAGGCAACTTTCAGATCCCCCAATGTACCTTGTTCCAATTGCCTGGTTGTATGTCACGCTGATGATGGCCATCGTCGAGGCCACCAGCAGCAACGGTACTGTTCTGGGCGCCCTCGTCACCTTCGTACTGTACGGGTTGCTGCCAGTGGCACTGGTGATGTACCTGCTGCGCACGCCGGGCAGACGACGCGCGCAGCGGGCGCGCGAGAAGGCTGGCGCCGCAGTGGGCGACTCAATCGAGCCAGATGCAGGCCGCCATGCGCCCGCTGCCACCGAGAACGCGGTTGTCGCGCCGGTGCGAGAAAAATCGTGAGGGATTGTTCACCGTGCACCAGGGGGCAGTTGCGTCGTTGCCGTAGCTGCGGGTAATCCCCATGTTTTGCAGCCGCTGACGCGCCAGACCCGCCAGATCGGCCAGCCACTTGCCGTCGGGCTGCGCCGCAAAACACGACGCGGCGCCTGCGTCACGCGCGACAAAGGCGGCACGAACCTCCGGTCCCACCTCGAACGCCTGCGGGCCGATACAGGGGCCGAGCCAGGCCAGCGTCTGTCCAGCCAGCGAGGCCTGGTCGGCACCGGCCCGCGCCAGCAGCTGCGCGAATTGCGTAAAACACGACTCGAGCACACCGTTGGCCAGGCCGCGCCAGCCCGCGTGCGCCGCGCCCACGGCTCGCCCGGCAGTGTCGGTGAACAACACCGGCAGGCAATCGGCCACCCGCATGGTGCAGACCACCCCCGGGGTCACGCTGGTGCAGGCATCGGCCTCGATCACCCCAGGCTCGGCGACGCCGTCCAGCGTGACCGAGGCGATGCCATGGACCTGGCTGAGGTAAATCGGCGGTACGCCCAGCGCGGCCTGCAGGCGTGCGCGATTGGCATCGACCGCCAGCGTGTCGTCGCCGGACGGCCGACCCAGGTTCATGCTGTCGAAAGGCGCACGCGACACGCCACCGTTGCGTGTAGTGAAAACCGCCCGCACCCCCGGCGGCGCCGGCCATTGCGGAATCAGCCAGTCCGGATCGCGCTGCAGCGACGCGCCTGCCAACTGCACGACACTACCCGCAGCCGCCGCCATCATGCCTCGTGGTCGGGACACGCCGATGGATGCGCGCGTGCAAATGCGTCCAATGCCATACAGGCATCGAAAGCGGCCATCGTGCGCGGCAGCCCGGAGAAGTCGCAGTTGAAACGCTGGCCGTTGTAGATCTGCGGAGCCAGGCAGCAGTCGGCAAGCGTCGGCGTATCGCCAAAGCAGTATTTGCCTCCCTTGCCTTGTGCCAGCTGGCGCTCGAAGGCCTGCAGACCCTCGCGCACCCAGTGCCGGTACCAGGCTGTCTTGGCCTGCTCGTCGACATGGAGCTCGCGCACCAGGTACTTGAGCACCCGCAGGTTGTTCAATGGATGGATCTCGCAGGCAATACTTTGGGCCAACGCCCGCACCCGGGCCCGGTCGACCGGGTCTTTGGGCAGCAGCGCCGGCTCGGGATGGGTCTCCTCGAGATACTCGATGATGGCCATCGATTGCGAAAGACGCAGATCACCCACTTCAAGCACCGGCACCAGGCCATCGGCAGCAATGTCGGCGTAGGGCTGCAGTTGATGCTCGCCGCGCGCCAGATGCACCGGCACGTAGTCGTAGGCCAGGCTCTTGAGGCCCAGCGCAATACGAACGCGATACGATGCGGACGATCGAAAATAGTTGTAAAGCTTCATGCTGGAGAGCATAAACCCAAGTGCTGCGGCGACAAAGCCGCCCGGATAAACCCGATTCGGCCCTCCATGGGCCGGTATCCACCCACCAACGCCCGATCACGACCCGCCAGGCTGCATCCCCAGACCCGTGTCGGAACAGGGCTGCCGGCTCAGTCGGCCGGTACGCGGCGGGCCTTGCGGCTCTTGCCGCTGCCGGCAAACAAGGCCTGACGGGCGCTGCGCGTGATCGCCGCGACGCAGGGATGGGTGATGCGGCGCTCAACCGAGATGGCGTAATACTCCACACTGACCCCGTCGGCCTCGCCCAGCGCGATGACACCGAACTGGCGGCAGATATCTTCGGCCAATACGGTCGGTGCGACGAAGATGCCAGTACCCCGGCGGCCGAATTCCATCGCCAGCGCGCTGTCGTCGAACTCCCCGACCACTTGCGGCTGGATCTCGCGCGTCTGGAACCAGTCGCGCAGCTTCTCGCCCACCGCTGAATCGTCGGCCGGCATCAACATCGGGGCGCCATCGAGCTTGGCCGGAAACTCGCCCGCCATGGCCTGTGCCAGCTCCGGGCTGGCAAAGAAGCTCTGGCCCGAGGCCCCCAGCTGGTGGCTGAACGCCTTGATGCTGACCGAAGCCGGGATCGGCGCATCCGACAAAACCAGATCCAGCCGATGCAGCGCCAGTTCTGCCAGCAGGCTGTCGAGTTTCCATTCGCGGCAGACCAGCCGTACACGGTCGTCCAGCCGCGTGGCGGGCTCGACCAGCCGGTATGCAATCGGTTTGGGCAAGGCGTCGGCAACACCGATGCGGAACTCCAGCGCTGGTCGCGTATTCGGATGTTCATGCACCGCCTGCTCCAGTTCTGCGCCCAGCGAGAAGATGTCCTGCGCATATCCCAGCACCAGCCGGCCGGCGTCGGTCAGCACCAGCCCGCGGCCGCTTTTGCTCAACAGCGGGCTGCCCAGCTTCTCTTCGAGCAGCTGGATCTGCCCGCTGATGGTCTGGGGTGTCACATGCAGCTGTTCGCTGGCGCGCATGACGCTGCCCGCCCGGGCAACCTGCATGAAATACAGAAGGTGCTTGTAGTTAATCATCAGTTTTATTCGAATGATATGTAGCAATAATTCGAATTTACATTGTCCATCAAAGCGCCGAGACTGGCGCAGGTGGCAATCTCGCCCGATCCCACGGGGGAAGCGTTGCGCCTAATTCCATTGGCTCATCAGGAACCTGACCATGTACATCCCTCCCAAATGCCGACTGGCCGTCACCGCGATGATGGACCTGGCGTTGCGCCAGCATCATGGTCCGGTGCCGCTGTCAGCCATCAGCACGCGACAGAACGTGTCGCCGTCTTATCTCGACCTGCTGTTCGGCCGCCTGCGCCGCAAGGGTCTGGTCACCGGAACCCGCGGCCCGGGTGGCGGCTATACGCTGGCACGCGAGACCAGTGCGATCTCGCTGGCTGACATCGTCAGTGCGGTCGAGGAAGGTGAAGCACCGGATGCCGACGGGGGCCGGCGGTCTTTCGCAGGTCGCCCGCCCGGTGGCCCGCGTATCGGAAGTCAATGGTGCACCGACCTGGAGCAGCATATGCTTCAGATGCTGGTCGGCATCACGCTCGAAGAGGTGATCGCCCCGCACCGCACGTCGATGCCCGCGCGCTCGCCCGCCACCCATCGACTGCCGACGGCCAAGGGCGTGGGGGCGCGCCAGCGCATGGTGGTCGTTGCCGCCAACTCGATTTTCGCAAGGCCCTTGCGTCTGGCGATCTAGCCGGGACGCGCCAGAGTGATCCGCCGATTGCGCGGCTCTGGCATTTTCGTCGAACCACCACGCGGCTTTCGTATGATGTGATGGACGGCCGGTTCTGCCACGGCCGGTATCCCGCCGCCTGCAGCGGGACCCCGCATCCCAACAACGAGACGCCACGGCCATGAGTATCCGCAACCTGGACCATCTGCTCGACCCCGCCAGCGTGGCGGTATTCGGCGCATCGCAACGGGCTTCCAGCGTGGGCGCCACTGTATGGGCCAACCTGCGCGGCGGCGGCTTCAAGGGGCCGATATACGCCGTCAATCCCCGATACCAGGATTTCGACGGGGTACCGGTGTATGCCAGTGCCGCAACTTTGCCGACAGTGCCCGAGCTGGCCGTGATCTGCACGCCGGCAGCCGTTGTACCCGGTCTGATTGCCGAGCTGGGCGCTCTTGGTACGCGCGCCGCCATCGTGCTCAGTGCCGGTCTGGACAGCGCGCAGCGCAAGGCCATGCTCGACGCCGCGCGGCCTTACCTGCTGCGTATCCTGGGTCCCAACTGCATCGGCATGTTGTCGCCCCACAAGGGCCTCAATGCCAGCTTTGCGCATGTTACGGCGGCGCCGGGCGAACTCGCTTTCGTATCGCAGTCCGGGGCGCTGGTCACGGCGATGCTCGACTGGGCCGGCTCGCGCGCGATCGGCTTCTCGCATTTCGTCTCGCTGGGCGAACATGCCGACGTCGATTTCGGCGACATGCTCGACTACCTCGCCAGCGACGGTCGCACGCGCGCCATCCTGCTGTACATCGAGTCGATCGAGGCGCCGCGCAAGTTCATGTCGGCCGCGCGCGCCGCAGCGCGCAACAAACCGGTCATCGTGGTCAAGGCCGGCCGGTCGCAGCAGGGCCAGAAGGCGGCGGCCTCGCACACCGGTGCATTGGCCGGGTCGGACCTGGTCTATGAGGCTGCTATCGCACGTGCCGGCATGTTGCGCGTGGACACTTTGCAGCAGCTGTTCCTGGCCGCCGAGACGCTGACCCGGTTTCGCAGCAACCAGTCCGAGCAGCTGACCATCCTGACCAATGGTGGTGGCGCCGGCGTGATGGCTGCCGACGCCGCAGGGCACATGGGCATCGCACTGGCCACGCCATCTACCGCGACGATGCAGGCGCTCGACGCGGTGCTGCCGTCCAACTGGTCACGCGGCAATCCGGTCGACATCATTGGCGACGCGCCGGTTCAGCGGTATGTGCAGGCGCTCGAAGCCCTGCAAGCGGATCCGGACGAAAGTGCCATCCTTTTCATCCAGGCGCCGACGGCCATTGTGCCGAGCACCGACATTGCCCTGGCGTTGGTACCGCTGGTCAAACGCCATCCGCAGCGGCTGCTGTCGTGCTGGCTGGGCGAAGCCGCCGTTGCCGGCGCACGCCAGGTGTTCCAGGACGCCGGCATCGCCAGCTACCAGACGCCCGAAGAAGCGGTCAGGGCATTTGCGATGCTGGTACGGTACCGTCGCAACCAGGCCCAGTTGCTGCAGGCCCCGGCGGCGACGCCGGTTGGCAGTGCCGCACCCGCGGCCGATACCGCGAAGGTCCGTGCGCTGATACAACAGGCGCTGGCCCAGGGGCGCGAAATTCTCAGCGAACCGGAAGCCAAGGCGGTGCTTGAGGCCTATCACATCCCGGTGGTCGCCACGCGCGTGGTGCCGGCCTCGCCGCAGGTGGCGGCCGAAACAGCCGGGTCGATCGGTTTTCCGGTGGTGCTCAAGATCCTGTCCGACGATATTTCCCACAAATCGGACGTTGGCGGAGTCGCGCTCAACCTGGCCGATGCGCAGGCGGTGGAACAGGCGGCCCAGGCCATGCTCACGCGGGTGGCGCGCGAGCGGCCGCAGGCGCAGGTGCAGGGGTTCACGGTGCAGGCCATGGTGCGCATGGCACATGGGCGTGAATTGATCGTCGGCACCAGCATCGATGCGGTGTTCGGACCGGTGATCCTGTTCGGCTCGGGTGGGACGTCGGTCGAGGTGGTGGCAGACCGCGCCGTGGCTTTGCCCCCGCTCAATACGCCGCTGGCACGCGCACTGGTGCAGTCGACCCGGGTCGCCCGCCTGCTCGACGCCTACCGTGACATACCGGCGGCCGACCTCGATGCCCTGGACACGGTACTGATCACCATCTCGCAGTTGCTGGCCGATATCCCTGAACTGGTCGAACTCGATATCAACCCGCTGCTGCTCGGACCTGCCGGCGCGATCGCGCTGGACGCGCGCATCCGTGTGCGCGCTGACGCACCCGGCGGTAGCGATCGGTTCGCCATCCGTCCATATCCGGCCCATCTGATCGAAAACATCACTTGGCAGGGGCGCTCGCTGACGCTGCGCCCGATCCGCCCGGGCGACGAAGCCCAGCATCTGGAATTCCTGTCGCAGCTGGACCCGGAGGACGTGCGCATGCGCGTGTTCTACAGCCGGCGCAGCATCGAACCCGGTGAACTGGCGCGCCTGACGCAGATCGACTATGACCGCGAGGTGGC
>JAGPBF010000199.1 GCA_018063505.1 Rhodoferax sp. | reverse complement strand
GGAGAAGGCCAGACCTGCCGCTTCATCGGCAGCCCGATCCAGATGTCGGGCGCCAAGGCCGGCCTGTACCGGGCTCCGCCGCGGCTGGGACAACACACACAGGAGATCCTGGACATGGTGCAGGAACAGGCGCAGGCATCATGAACACGGCCCAACCAGACAGCAGCGCCAGCCCGCAGCGAGACGCCGGCGCTGCTACCAGCGTGACCCTGGAGATCAGCAACCATGTCGCGACGGTCACGCTGAACCGGCCGCAATCGATGAACGCGGTCGACCTGGCGACCGAGGCCCGACTGCAGCATATCTGGACGCAGATCGAGAACGATCCCGACGTACGGGTGGTCGTACTCACCGGTGCTGGCGAGCGGGCCTTCTGCGCCGGCGCCGACCTGAAGAACCCGTCGGTCACAGGCCTCGAATACTGGGCCGCCAGCCGGGTCGGCGGTTTTGGCGGTATCGCGCTGCGCGAGACACTCAACGTTCCGGTGATCGCCCGCGTCAACGGCTTCGCGCTCGGCGGCGGCCTGGAGATGGTGCTGGGCTGCGACATCGTCGTGGCCTGTGAAGAAGCCAGCTTCGGCCTGCCCGAGGCGCTGGTCGGGCGCATGCCGCTGGACGGTGGCATGGTGCTGCTGCAGCGCCAGGTACCGTTCCGCCAGGCGATGGCCATGATGCTGACCGGCAAACGCATCAAGGCACAGCAGGCGCTGGCCATGGGTCTGGTCAACGAGGTCGTGCCGCGCGCCGGACTCGATGCCGCCGTTTTGCGCTGGGTCGACGACCTGCTGGCCTGCGCACCGCTGTCGCTCAAGGCGATCAAGCAGGTGGTGCGTCTCACCGGCACGATGACGCCGACGCAGGCCCATGCAACCCGTTTGCCTGCCGTGGTTGAAGCACTGCAGTCCAAGGATGCCGACGAAGGTGTGCTGGCATTCCAGCAAAAACGCAAGCCGCATTGGAGCGGGTGTTAACCGGCTGTCGCCGGACACACACCTGACCTGGCAATACGCGTGCGCCATGGCTTACGTCATCGCTGAAACCTGCATCGACTGCAAGGATGCCGCCTGTGTGAGCTGTTGCCCGGTGGACTGCATCTACGAGGGACCGCGCACTTTCTACATTCACCCGGACGAATGCATCAACTGCGGAATCTGCGTGTCGGTCTGCCCGCCCGAGGCGATCTGGGAAGACGCCGACATTCCGTCGCCACTGCAGCACTTCATCGCGATCAACCGCGAATTCTTCGGCCCCGAGGTGACAGGCCTGGGCAGCCCGGGGGGCGCCAGCAGCGCAGGCGCTGCCCTGCGTGACCATCCACTGGTGGCGCTCCGGCCCAAGACAGCGTAGGCTCGTCCGATCGCGAACCGGGCTGGCCCGGCCCCAGGCCATTGCAGGCCGTCCCGGTCCGGGCATACTGTCAGCTTTTCCCGCAACACGAGACCTGCCATGCCCCGCTTTGCTGCCAACCTCAGCATGCTCTACAACGAGCATGACTTCCTGGACCGTTTCGAGGCCGCGGCCCGCGACGGGTTCGAGGCGGTCGAGTTTCTGTTTCCGTATGCCTTCAAACCTGCAGAGCTGGCACAACGGCTGGCCGATCATGGTCTGCAGCAGGTACTGTTCAACGCGCCGCCCGGCGACTGGGACACGGCCGAACGCGGCATTGCCTGTCTGCCCGGACGCGAGGCGGAATTCCGCAGCGGCATTCAAAGCGCCATGGAGTATGCGCAGGTGCTGAACTGCCCGCGCGTGCACGTGATGGCAGGCCTGGCGCCGGCCGGCGTCGCACGCGCCACGCTGCAGGGAACCTACGAAGCCAATCTGGCCTGGGCCGCGGCGCAGGCCCTTGAAGCCGGGCTGGACATCCTGGTCGAGCCGATCAACACGCGCGACATTCCGGGATTCTTCTTGAACCGCCAGGACGAGGCCCATCGCATTGTTGGCGCAGTAGGCGCATCGAACCTGAAGGTGCAGATGGACCTGTACCACTGCCAGATCGTCGAGGGCGACGTGGCCACGAAGATCCGCCAGTACCTGCCGACCGGCAAAGTCGGCCATTTCCAGATCGCCGGGGTGCCGATGCGCCATGAGCCCGACCTCGGCGAATTGAACCACCCCTATCTGTTCGACGTGATCGACGAGGTATCCGCTGCCTGCGGCTGGCAGGGCTGGATCGGTTGCGAATACCGGCCGGCACGGGGCACAGTCGCGGGATCGACTTCCACCGGTCTGGACTGGCTCAGAGCGCGCCGTTAGACCAACTGCTCCCTTTTCGTGCGCGCCGGCGCTGGATCATTGGCCGCTACAGCGCCACAATAGGCAGCTTATCGCAGCCCCGCATCGGCCATTGCCGCCATCGGCCCCGGGTACGCGTGGAAACCCGTCGCGAGGCAACCATGACGCTTCCCCTGAGCTTCCTGTGGCCGCAGTTCCTGTGGTTGCTGCTGTTCGTACCCATGCTGGTACTGGTCTACGTCTGGCTGCTGCGGCGCAAGAAGAAGCTGGTGCTACGCCTGGGCAGCATCGCGATTGCCAAACAGGCGCTGGGCGCAGGCCTGCATTGGCGCCGGCATCTGCCACCGGCCTTGTTTCTGCTGGCCATGGTGCTGAGTTTGCTGGCCGCGTCCAGGCCGATGGCGGTTGTGACCCTTCCGTCCGACCACGCCACCGAGATCCTGGCGATCGACGTGTCGCTGAGCATGCGGGCGACCGACATCAAACCCAACCGCATCGTGGCGGCCCAGGAGGCGGCCAAGTCCTTCCTCAAGGAACTGCCGCGCAGTGTCAAGGTCGGAATCGTCAGCTTCGCCGGCACGGCGCAGGTGGTGCAGGCGCCCACGCTGCAACGGGAGGATCTGGTTGCCGCGATCGACCGGTTCCAGCTGCAGCGCGGCACGGCGGTGGGCAGCGGCATCGTGGTGGCCTTGTCCGAACTGTTTCCGGACCACGACCTTGACGTGGGTGAGATGACCTACGGCAACGGCCGCCGCGGCAAGAGCATTGACGAGGCTCCGGGCAAGCCGAAGAAGGAATTCACCCCGGTTGAACCGGGTTCCTACACGTCGGCGGCCATCGTGCTGCTGACCGACGGCCGGCGCACCACTGGCGTCGAGCCGCAGGAGGCGGCCATGCTGGCCGCAAACCGCGGCGTCAAGGTCTATTCGATCGGACTGGGAACGGTCGCCGGCGAGGTGAGCGGATTCGAAGGCTGGTCGATGTACCTCAAGCTCGATGAGCCCAGCCTCAAGGCGATCGCCAACGTCACCCGGGCCGAATACTTCTATGCCGGCAACGCCCAAGCGCTCAAGACCGTCTACGACAAGCTCGGCACCCGGCTGCAGCTGGAGAAAAAGGAAACCGAGATCTCCGCGCTGCTGGCCCTGGGCGCGGCGGTTCTGGCACTGCTGGCCGCTGGCTTATCCTTGGTGTGGTTCAACCGTATCGTCTGAAAACTGCCCGATCTGCGTAGCGCCCGCTTCATGCATGCCGTCGTACTGAAATATTTTCTCGAAGTCGCCCGCCACGGCTCTATCCGCAAGGCGGCGCAGACGCTGTTCGTGGCCTCGAGCGCCGTCAACCGCCAGATCCTTCGGCTCGAGGAAGAGATGGGGACCGAACTATTCGACCGGGTACCTGGCGGCATGCGGCTGAACATCGCCGGCGAGCGACTGCGCCGCCACGTGGCGGGCACCTTGCATGACTTTCACCTGATGCGCACCGAACTCGATGCACTCAAGGGCGAACGCAAGGGCCACGTGATGATTTCCGCGATGGACTCTCTGCTGATCGACTTTCTGCCGGCGGCAGTGGAGGAGTTCTCCGGCAGCTACCCGGCAGTGCGCTACAGCATCGTGTCGGCCATGCCCAGCGATGTGCCCGAATGCGTGGCCTCGGGTGACAGCGACATCGGCATCTGCTACCTGGGCAAGTTGCCCAGCGCGCTGGAGGTCATCGCCAAGGCGCCCTTTCCGCCGGGCGTGGTGATGGCGCCGTCACACCCGCTGGCGCGCCAGGACAAAATCACTTTCGATGACTGCCGCGGCCATGCTTTCATCCAGATCAGCCGCATCTCGCCGATCCATGCACTGGTCCAACCGGAGTTCTCGCGCTTCTGGGACGAACTGGTGCCGTCCATTTCATGCAACTCCACCACCATGGCCAAGCGCATGATCATTGCCGGTCGCGGCATCTCGTTCTTCTCGAAAATCGGCTTCATGGACGAGCTCGACCGGGGCGAGGTGGTCTGGCGCCCGCTGGACAACAAGGCCATCAACGCGATCGAGGTCGGCATCCTGATCCCGTCGCACCGCAACCTGTCGCATGTGACGCGCCAGTTCCTGGACCGGATCACGCGCCGACTCAAGCAGTTGGAGATTGCGGCGTCCGCCTAGGCATGCGCCGCATCGGCGATATCTGCACCTTGCGCCCGCAACAGCTCACGCAGTACCGAGCGATGGCAATGTGCCTCGACTTCGCAATAACAACCGACCGAGAAATCGGTCTGGTTCGACAGGCTGGCCAGCAGCGCGATGGCATGGGCATGTTCGGGCTCGGCCATCTCGGCGCGGTACTTGCGCACGAACGCAGTCCATTGCGCCGGCGTGGTCGCCTTCTGCGCAATCTTCATGGTCTCCAGGCTCGGGGCCAGGTTGGGAAACCAGACGTCGTACCAGTTGCGCGAAGCAAATTCGGACTTGGGCACGCCACGCGGCGGACGGCGCACCGTGCCGATGCGGGTGCCTTCGTCAGCAGAGCGCTCCGAGCCGAGTCGTATCACACGAACAACCATGGTGACCTCCTGGTGGTATTGAATGCCGGATCTGACCGGCAATATGCCGCTGGCAGGCTGCGGCAAAAACGCATGCCACTGCGCTCATGGCACATTGGAAACCCCCAGCGCCAGTGTCTGCAGAGAAACCCTTTTTCGGCGCAAACCCACTACCTGGCTACCAACCTCCCGAAAGCCCCGCGCCGCGTGAAACCGCATCGACGTGGGGTTGGGCGGATCCTCGTCGATCTCACATGCCACCACACCGACGCCACTGGTGCGCGCAAATGCAAGCAGGTCGTCGTATAGCAGCCGCCCGAGGCCATGCCGCTGCTGCGTCGTGGCGATCACGATGCGGTCGATGTACAGAAAGTGCGGGTAGCGGCTGGCGAACCAGCGGTAGTTCGGGCTGTCATAGCTCTGGCCTTCACGCAGTGCCAGCAAAAACGCACCTACAACCGCGTCGCTTTCGGCGCTGACACGGTGGTAGGCGGCTTGTGCGTGCAGCAGCGCCAGCCGATCCGCATCGAGCGGACTCAGGAAATGGACATGGGCATGGTTCAGCGCCAGGATCTGGGCAAAATCGGCCGTAGCAGCATCACGAATGGTCATGACAGACTTTGTAACATACCCCAATGCAGGTCAGCGCGGCGCGTATCAGGGTCTTCGATGGCCGGCACGGCCCGCAGCCTGTCGATGTATTCCGAAGGAAGTTTGCGCTCCAGGGCTCCGGCAACGACCAGCGCCTTGTACCAGGTGAATGGTTGCAAGGCAGCATTCTTGTCGGTGGCGTAATACGTCCAGGCATTGATGCTGGCGCCAGCCGCCGTTTCCAGCACGACCTGCATTTCTGCGTAGCCGCGGCCCAGTCCTTCGGCCGTATCCAGAAAGTGCTTGTCTGCCACCGCCAGTTCATAGACGACGCCGTGCACAAGATCGTCTGGCGACGCCGACGCAACGATGTCGCACTTGGCCGATCCGTCCTGCCCCGCCTTGTGCCAGCGCAATGCATAGGCCCGCAGTACGGCCGTCTGGACCGGGCGAGCCGATGGCACCCGCTGCGTCATTCGCCTGTCAAGCAGGTTCGAACCGTAGGAGAAGTTCAGTATCGTCGGCATGGGTGTCGAATTTCAAAAGCAGCAGTTCCAGTCAAGACGGCGGGCAGCAGCAGGAAACGGCCTTGGGCGTCTCTGGTACTCGCGTAAGGCTACGCATACGGCGTACCGTCCTTGTGGACAAATTTCCATTGACCCTGTACCAGCAGTGCCTTGAGGTCTTCGTCGGGATACGAGGCACTGTCGTCAGTTGTGCGATCGCCAATTTCCAGATACACAACAACAGCGCCGGTTTCGTTGACCAGGTGATGGCCATTGCCGGTGCCTGCCTTGAAACCCGCGCACATGCCTGGCGCAAGCCGGGTCGGGCCCTCGTCCGTATGCAGTGTGGGATGACCCTCCAGGATGTAGACGAACTCGTCTTGCCGGGTGTGCGCATGCCGCAGTGACGAGACTGCGCCCGGCGCAAGGCGCGCAAGGTTCACGCCAAAATTCGACAGACCGAAAACTTCCCCCAACTGCTGTTTCTTGCGCCCGGCCATCTGCGATGCAAACGGCTCCGGGTACACGGATGGCTTGTCACGAACCGGGACGTCAGTGGCGACAACGGCGACGGGTTTCTGGTCATTGGTCATTGACAATCCTCACACACCCGCGCGCAGACCGGGATCAGGTGGTTCTCGCAGCACAGCGCAGCAGCCATGAAACTCTGCTTGCCAAAAATCATGACTTCTGATCGGACTCTGATACAAACCTTGCCACAATGGGTTTGGCCCTGTCAACCATCTGCTGGGTGCCAAAGCGGGTCTCCAGGCGCCCACGCCCCTGGCCAGTGATGGGCCAAGCGCCACGCTGGCCTGATCCAGCCCCATCTTCGCCTTTTCCAGCGAAGCAAGGAGTTCACGGGACGAACCTTTCACGCCGTGATCGAGCAGCGAATGAAACAGGCCCTTTGGTATACCGATCTGCGCCGCAATGCGATTGCCGAACGCGCGACCGGATCCTGTCCCGTTGCGCTGCCAGAAATAAACAAGCAGTGCGACCAGGACCCCGACTCCGACTTCGATGATAGCGGGCACATCAATCAAATTTCTACCCGACCTTCATCGACGTTCGATTGAAGGACCGAAGTTTGTCGGCAAGACTGCGCCGGCCCGTTTGCGCAACGGAATCGGTCAATTGGCTGGCATTCGAAGACCAGCGCATGCCCATTCACGAGGTTCAGCTGCCCTGTGTCGGCTTGACGGAGCCCAGGCGCACCTTGCTTCCCACAGATTTCTCCAGCGCCGCATAGAACGCCCGGACTGCGGCCGCCTCGCCCCGGACAGCCCAGGTGTCCTGGTCGCAGGCGATGCAGTGCGACTTGAAAGCCAACGCGATGCCTGGAAGTCCCTGGGTATCGAGTCGCTCGGCCTGCGGCAGTACGACATTGCACACATTGCACGCGATGCTGGGTGGACTGCCTTGCGCCGCTGCCAGCCTTGCCGCTGCCACGCGTTCTTCCTGTGTGCCCCTGTTCTTTGCCTGTCCCAAATTTGCTCTCCGGCGGTTATCGGTGTGATCGGTGCGTGTGAATCTGTGATGCTGCACGCCACTGCTCGGGCACCGCCGAAAGCGGTCCGATCCAGCGGCCTGTTATGCCGCCACTTCGACATACTCGACCTGGCTGGCACCCGGCGGCACCGGAAGGCCATCTTCGCGCAGCCCTTCAACATGAAACGCAATGGCCTCGCGGATTTCCGCTTCCACCCCTTCGACCGTTGCGCCGGTGGCCACGCACCCCGGAAAATCAGGCACATAGGCTGAAAAATTACCTTCCGCCCTTTCGATGACTATTGCGTGACGCATATCGACCTGACTTCAGACGTTCCTGTTCAAGAATACTGTTCAATGTGCCTGGTGCCAGATCATCACCAGGCTTACCCGGGACGGTCACCCGGTCAGGCTTGCTCGCGTGCTTCAACTGCTGATGACTGCCGATGACTGCCGATGACTGCATCGGG
>JAGPBF010000198.1 GCA_018063505.1 Rhodoferax sp. | reverse complement strand
CTCCAGTACCACCCCCCCGCCATCGCTGATCTTGCGCGGTTTGCCTACCTGGACCGCCGCTTTGAGGGTTGCGCGAATGGTCTAGTCTGCGAGGATGTCAGTTGCCGCCATGACCGGGTAACTTTCTGCCACATTGGGCCGATTGGGTGCAGTTACCCGGTATGTTACCCGGTCAGCAGCTGGATGTGTGTGGACTTACCCAGTCCTATGCGGACATGAAAAAAGCCCCAAGTCGTTGATTTACTTGGGGCTTTGGACGTTCCGGGTCTTATCTGGAACTATGTTTGGTGGCGCTTCACGGATTCGAACCGCGGACCTGTGGATTATGATTCCATCGCTCTAACCGACTGAGCTAAAGCGCCATTTGCTGACTACTTCGACAATCCCCTTGCGGGAATTTTACCGAAGCCACAGATTATAACCAGGCTTCTGGCCGGTTTATCGGCCTGCCACCATTCTTGTGGCGCGTGGCGGCGGCCCGCCGGCAAAACCTTCAGCGATTCTTGAATGCTGCCTTGCGCTTGTTGACGAAGGCGTCCATGCCCTCTTTCTGGTCGTCGGTGGCGAACAAGGCATGGAACAGGCGACGCTCGAAGCTGATGCCGTCGGCCAGGCTGCCTTCAAACGCCCTGTTGACCGATTCCTTGGCTGCCATCGTCGCCACTTGAGAGTATTCGCAAATCATCAGTGCCGCGGCCAGCGCCTCATCCATCAGCTTGTCCAGGGCGACCACGCGGCTGACCAGGCCGGCGCGTTCGGCTTCGGTGGCGTCCATCATGCGGCCGGTCAGGGCCATGTCCATGGCTTTGGCCTTGCCCACGGCGCGCGGCAGACGCTGGGTGCCACCGGCGCCCGGAATGATGCCGATCTTGATTTCGGGCTGGCCAAAACGCGCGTTGTCGGCCGCGATGATGAAGTCGCACATCATGGCCAGCTCACAACCGCCACCGAGCGCAAACCCACTCACCGCGGCAATGACCGGCTTGCGGATCTGGCGGATCTGCTCCCAGTTGCGGGTGATGTAGTCGCCTTTGTAGACATCGGCAAAGCTGTACTTGGCCATGGCACTGATGTCGGCGCCGGCGGCAAATGCCTTTTCGCTGCCGGTGACGACCATGCAGCCGATGGCGGGATCGGCATCGAAGGCCTTGAGCGCGGCGCCCAGCTCATCCATCAGCGCGTCGTTCAGCGCGTTGAGCTGCTTGGGTCGGTTCAGGGTGATCACCCCCACACGGCCGGCTTCGGTGCGCACCTGGATCGATTCGTAACTCATCACTCTCACTCCGTTCGGTAATCTGGCAAATGGTCATCGTAAGGGATATCGCGATCGGCTAGCGCATTGATCGATGGTAAATTGCCCTATTTGCCGAAAGCACAAGCATGACCGACACCACGGTGCTCTACGAAGAGAAGGGTGCGGTGGCCATCGCCACCCTGAACCGCCCGCAGAACCTCAACAGTTTCAACCGCCAGATGCACCACGACCTGTGGGCTGCGCTGGACCGCGCGCAAGCCAATGCGCAGATCCGGGCACTGGTCATCACCGGCGCAGGACGCGGCTTCTGCGCCGGCGCCGACCTGTCGGACTTCGATTTCACGCCGGGGCCCGATCTGGTCAAGCGCGCCGATCCAGGCCCGGTGATCGACCAGGCATTCAACCCCACCGTGCGACGCCTGCAGTCACTGCGCATGCCGACCATCGCGGCCGTCAACGGCGTGGCCGCCGGCGCCGGCGCATCGCTGGCGATGACCTGCGACATCGCCATCGCCGCGCCCACCGCCAGCTTCATCCAGGCATTCAGCAAGATCGGCCTGGTGCCGGACGCTGGCGGTAGCTGGTTTCTGCCCCAACGGCTGGGACTGGCGCGCGCAATGGGCCTGGCGCTGACCGGCGACAAGCTGGCCGCCACCCAGGCACGCGACTGGGGAATGATCTGGGATGTGGCCGACGACCCGCTGGCCGCCGCCATGGCCATGGCCGAGCGGCTGGCCAGCATGCCGACCAAGGCGCTGGTGGCCACCCGTGCCCTGCTGCAATCGGCCAACACCCATACACTGGACCAGCAGCTGGACGCCGAACGCCACACCCAGTCGGCCATGGGCGCGACGCATGACTACATCGAAGGCGTCAGCGCATTCCTGGCCAAGCGCCCCGCAGCTTTTACCGGGCAATAAGTGATGGCCACGCCTCCCGAAGCCGGCGCGGCAACGCCGGCTGAAGCAGCACCACGGGCAGCATCCGACGCCGCCGAACTGGCCCGGGCCGTGGGCACCAGCATGTTCGCGGCCGACCACGCCACGCGCGTTTTCATGCAGATGGAGTTGCTCGGCTGCGAACCGGGCCATGCCCGCATGCGCATGACGGTGCGCGACGAACTGCTCAATGGCCACAAGATCTGCCACGGTGGCTTCATCTTCACGCTGGCCGACTCCACCTTCGCGTATGCCTGCAACAGCCACAACAAGGTGACCGTGGCCGCCGGTTGCAGCATCGAGTTTCTCAAGCCGGCACTCCCGGGTGACGTGCTCACGTGTACCGGCCAGGAGCAGACGCTGCAAGGCCGGCACGGCATCTACGACATGCGGGTCGAGAACCAGCGCGGTGAAGTGGTGGCGATGTTCCGCGGCAAAAGCGCGCAGATTGCCGGTACCGTGGTGCCAGATACCCCCGGCAGCTGACTCTTCAGCCAGCCCCCGCTGGCCTGCTGGAATCCATCAGTCGATGTTGCCCAGCCAGGCTCCAACGACCTTGACGTCGCGCACGGCCAGGCGCCAGGTGGTGATGGCCTTGGGCAGTTTCAGACGCAGCCGCAGCAGCCGGCGATCGCGCGCCACGATGGCCGTCACCGACTGTCCGGGGATTGCATACAGCGGCAGTTCATCGAGCCGCCCCAGCCGCCAACCCTGCACGCTGTTGCCACGGCCCGATTCCAGCCCCAGCCATTCGTCGCCGGCGGCAAATCCGGCCTGCTCGGCCGCGCCGCCGCGCAGCACCACCTTGATCTGAACACTGCCAGCGGACTCGGCGACACGCAGTCCGAGCGCCTGCGCCATCTGGGCCGGCTCCTCCAGGATGGCGATACCGTGCCCGCTGAGTTGCTCGCGCAGCGGCAGGTCGCGTGTGCTGTGGACCCAGCGCGCAAGCTCGCGCTGCCACGAGCGCCCGGTGAGCTCCTGCAGCACCTCCAGCAGATCCTGCTCGGTCATCGGCCCACCCGCGCAACGCGTCCACAAGGCACGCATCACATCATCGAGCGTGGTCGCGCCACGGGCACGCAGACTGAGATCCAGGCACAAGGCCACGCAGGCGCCCTTGGTGTAATAACTCACCGTGGCGTTGGCGGTATTCTCATCCTGCCGGTAGTACTTGACCCAAGCGTCGAAGCTGGCCTGCGCCACCGTCTGCAACTGGCGTCCGGGTGTCTGCAACACCTGGTTCACCGTCTTGGTCAACAGCCGCAGATAGGTCGTGTCGTCGATCAGCCCGGCCCGGCGCACCAGCAGGTCGTCGTAATAACTGGTGAACCCTTCAAAGAACCACAACAGGCCGGTGTAGTTTTCACGGCCATAGTCGAACTGCGCAAACTCCGCCGGGCGCAGTCGCTTGATGTTCCAGGTGTGAAAATATTCATGGCTGATCAGGCCGAGCAAGGTGGTGTAGCCCTCGCTCTGGCGGGTGCTGGCGCCAAACGCCTGCACCCGCGGCAAATCCTTGCGGGCTGCGATCAGTGATGTGGAGTTGCGGTGCTCCAGCCCACCATAACCGTCTTCCACCACGTTGAGCATGAACAGGTAGTCCTGGTGCGGCGGCTTGCCGCTACGGCCGGTGCGGGGGCTGTTGCCGTGCCAGAAGCGGATCGCGGTCTCGCAGATCTTGCGTGTGTCGTCCAGCAGGCGCTGGCCATCGAAGCTGGGCGCGGCACCGGCCACGACAAAGCGATGGCGCACGCCGCCGGCGACGAAGTTGCCACTCCAGAAGCGTCCCATCTCCACCGGACAATCCACCAGTTCATCGTAATCGGGCGCCTCATAACTTCCGAATCCACGCCGGTTCACCTTGACCGGCGCCAGCGCCGTCGCCACCTGCCAGTCGGCCAGGCGCTTGTCGGCGATCAGGTCGAGCCGGTGCGCAGACGCCGTCTGACCCTGCACCTGCAGCAACAGGCTGGTTCCGTTGAAAAATCCGCGATTCGCATCGAGCCAGGCCGCACGAACCGAGTTGTCCAGCGCGTAGATCTCGTATTCGACGACCAGCGGCCGCGCGCTGTCGCAATCGACTTCCCAGGTGTTCTTGTCGCACTGGCGCACGACACATGGCCGTGTCGCCTGATGCGCATGCAGGCGCTGCAGATTCTTGGAAAACTCGCGCACCAGGTAACTGCCGGGAATCCAGACCGGCAGGCGCAAGGTCTGCCTTGCATCCGGCCGCGCGATCGTCAACGAGACACTGAACAGGTGGGCGTGGATGTCGCCGACCTTGACCCTGTAGACCAGGGCTGTGTCCGCAGCCTTGCCCGGCACCTTCATGCGCAATGCATTTGCCGCAAGGATCGGCAGTGGCAGCGGATCATTTGGCGTCGGCGAGGAACTTCTCCACCTGGGCAGCGCTGATCGCGCCCGGCACCCGGGCGCCATCGGTAAAGAACAATGTCGGCGTACCGTTGATCTTGTTCTTGCGGCCAAAGTCGACGTTGCGTGTCAGGGCGGCGACATCGCAGGAGGCCGGCGCCGCTGCGGTCGGTGCCATATCGCGCACCATGTGGTCAAGCCAGGCCTTGCCCGGGTCCTTTGCGCACCAGATCTTCTTGGACTTTTCAAGCGAATCGGGGCCCAGGATCGGGTACAGGAACATGTGGATCGTCACGTTGTCGACCTTTTGCAGGTCGCGCTCGAAGCGTTTGCAATAACCACAATTCGGGTCCTCGAACACCGCCAGCTTGCGCTTGCCGTTGCCGCGCACGATGGTGAAGGCGTCCTTCACCGGCAAGGCATCAAACGCAATCGCCGACAACTTCTCGACCCGCTCCTCGGTCAGGTTGCGCCGCGCCCGCGTGTCGATCATGCTGCCCTGGATCAGGTAATTGCCTTCGGCATCGGTGTACAGGATATCGGTACCATTGACCCGCACCTCGTACACGCCATTGATCGGCGTCTTGCTGACTTCGTCGATGGATGGCAACTGGGGCAGGCGCTCGGTCAGGTTCTTGCGGATCGCCGCTTCCTGCGCGGTCGCAGGCACAAAGGCTGCCGCCAGCACAACAATCAGCAGGCTCTTGAAAAAATTCATTCGAAAATTCCTGTCACAGGTAGCTGGCCCTGCGGCCGATGTTGGAACGCGGATGCTCAGCCTCCAAGGCCCATGGCCTGCCGTGCCACCCACCGCTTGAGCAAACCACTGGCATCAAAACTGCGTAAACCCCAGTTTCGCACGCTTTGCCAGCCACCTCCGGCGCGCCCGAACAACTGCTGCAAGCCGTCGGTGGCCGTGGACATCAGGGCCACATCGGCCTTGCGGGCGCGCTCGTAGCGGCGCAAGCCTTTCGGATCGTCGACCCCGCGCCAGTAATCGCGGCCATGGATCTCGCTGGCCAGCAACTGCACATCGGCAAGACCGAGGTTCAAACCCTGGCCTGCCAGCGGATGCACGGCATGGGCTGCATCGCCGGCCAGCACCCAGGCACGTCCGTCGCGCGTACCGCTCCACTGCTGTGCCGTGGCCAGCTGCAGCGGCCAGGCCCGCCGTGCGCTGGCCAGGCGCAGGCGGCCAAAACGGCCTTCGCTGGCCGTGGACAAGCGGTCTTCGAACATTTCCTGGGATGCCTCCAGCCATTGCGTCTTCTGATCCGAGGGGATGGACCAGACGGCGGCCAGCAAGTTCCCGCCTTCGCCACCCATCGGCAAAAGTCCGAGGATGTCCTGCGGGGTAAACCATTGGCAGGCGACCTGCTGGTGCGGCAATTCGGCACTCAGGCGGGCGGCAATGGCACACTGCGCATAAGACATTACATCCTGCTCGACACCGAATTGCTGGCGTGACACACTGCCGCGCCCTTCGCAGATCACCGTCAGCGTGGCATCGAGGGGCGCCTCGAGCAGGCTGATCTGGGGCTGAAACCGCACCGCCTGCGCCAGCCGCGCCTCCAGCGCCGGCACATCGACGATCCAGGCCAGCGCCGGAACCGCCAGCACGCTGGCATCGAAATGCACCGCGCCACCACCGGCCTCTTTCACGTGCATGGCCGCAACCGGCGTCACGTCTGGGGCCTCGGGCCAGCAACGCAGATCCTCCAGCAAGCTGCGCGCACGCTGGTTCAGCGCATAGGCGCGGACATCGGCCTGTGCCAAAGGCGCGGGCGCCACGACCAGGCCTACACGCAGGCGCTCGCGCGCCAGAAGCAATGCCAGCACATGGCCGACGATACCGCCGCCGCGGATACAGATATCAAGAGTTCGTGCCATCGCCTGCATTCTAGAAGCCGGTGCAAAATGGCGTTCCCTGTCCACTCCTGAACACCTGCCAGTGACATCCTCTCTGCCCGCATCCGACATCCAGGCGCGTATCGCCGGTCTCTTCATCTACCCGATCAAGTCCTGCGCCGGCATCGCCTTGGACGAGGCACTGCTGACCGAGACCGGACTGGACCTGGACCGCGCCTGGATGGTCGTGGACGCGGGCGGCATGTTCGTGACGCAACGCGAATTGCCGCGCATGGCATTGATTCAGCCGACGCTGCGCAGCGCCGACCTGGTGCTGCGTGCACCGGGCATGCTGGCGCTGCATCTGATGATCGATACGGTCGAGAGCGTCACCCATGTGCAGGTCTGGGACGACAAGGTACAGGCTTACGACATGGGCGATGTAGCTGCCCAGTGGTTCAGCGATTTTCTGGCGCCCGTGCGACCCGCAGGCGCGCCGCCGCGCCCGTACCGGCTGGTGCGATTCGATCCTGAACAGCGCCGGCTCGCCAGCATGAAATGGACCGCCGGCGTCGAGGCACCCAACCAGTTTGCCGATGGTTTTCCGCTGCTGGTGACCAGCACCGCCTCGCTCGAAGGGCTCAACCGCAGGCTGCGCAGCCAGGGCCATCCGGAGGTGGGCATGGAGCGTTTTCGTCCCAACATCGTGCTCGGTGGCCTGGACGAACACGACGAAGACCGCATTGACATGCTGCGCATCGCGACCGCTGACGGCGCGGTCGTGCTCCGGCCGGTCAAGCCCTGCGCCCGTTGCCCGATCCCCAACATCGACCCGCGCACCGCCACCAGCGACCCGGCTGTCGGTGACACGCTGCAGACTTATCGCGTCGATCCGCGGGTCAACGGCGGCGTGACCTTCGGCATGAATGCGATCACCATCGAGGGTACCGACCAGACGCTGCGTATCGGGCAGCCGGTCGCCGGCAACTTCCGGTTCGACTGATCATCGTCCGGCACGCACAGGCACAGCAATCGCACCACTGCGTCAACCTGAAATCAATACTTGCAGTCGCAACCCTATTGCTCTCGACCTGTGCCGCATTTGCGCAGGGCTTGCCAACACTGCAAGACGTCAAAAAGGTGCCCGACGAAGTCATGCGCAAGGTTGGCAAAGCTTCAGGTATCCTGCCAATTTGGAGAGGCCCCATGCCCATACCATTCGACACCCTCGAGGCAGAAGTACTGAAGTTGCCAGCAGGTGCGCGTTCGCACCTTCTAGACCGCCTGATCGCGAGCTTGGGAACTGATGCTGCGATCGAAGAAGCGTGGGCGCTCGAAGCCGAACGCCGTGATGCCGAGGTCGATGAAGGCAAAGTCGCCACCATGCCAGGCACCGAAGTTCAAACGCCCGCTTCGCGGATCATGATGCGCACCGGTCAGCTTCGGCGTTAGGC
>JAGPBF010000035.1:25190-27098 GCA_018063505.1 Rhodoferax sp. | reverse complement strand
TTCATCGGCAAGGCCGCTGCCCTGAAGGAAAAACAGGACGGACCCAAACGCACCCGGATCTGCATGCAGGTCGACGCGACAGACACCGACGTGATGGGCGACGAGCCGATCTGGGTCGATGGCAAGGTGGTGGGCTGGGTCACCTCTGGCGGTTACGGGCACGGCGTCGACCAGTCGCTGGCACAGGGTTATGTGCCGACCGAACTGGTCAAGCCCGACATGCAGATGGAGATCGAGATCCTGGGCGAGCGGCGCGTGGCCCGGCTGCAGACCGAGCCGCCATTCGACCCGCAGGCGCTGCGGATGAGGATGTAGGCCCCATGACGCAGCGGTATTCGGCCTGGTCACTGTTCAAGAATGCGCTGGGAGGGCATCAGGGATGGGAGCGCGCCTGGCGCGACCCCAAGCCGAAGAAGAGTTACGACGTCGTCATCATCGGCGGCGGTGGCCACGGCCTGGCCACGGCCTATTACCTGGCGCGCAACCACGGCATCCGCAATGTGGCGATTCTCGAGAAAGGCTATATCGGCTCGGGCAACGTGGGTCGCAACACGACCATCGTGCGCTCGAACTACATGATGCAGGAGAACACTGCGTTTTACGAGCACTCGATGTCCTTGTGGCGCGGCCTGTCGGAAGACCTCAACTACAACGTGATGTTCTCGCCGCGCGGTTACCTGTTCGCCGCCTGCTCGCAGGCGTCGCTCGACGGCCTGGTACGGCGCGCCAACACGATGCGGCTGAGCGGCATCCGCGCCGACATCCTGACGCGGGACCAGGTGCAGAAGGAAGCGCCGTATCTGGATTTCACATCGCAGGCCCGGTTTCCGATCTACGGCGGCATGTTGCAGCCCGACGCAGGCACGGCGCGCCACGACGCGGTGGCATGGGGTTATGCCCGCGCCGCGGACCAACTCGGTGTCGACATCATCCAGAACTGCGAGGTCCAGGACTACCTCTGGGCGGGCGAGCGCATCGTCGGCGTCAAGACCAGCCGCGGTGACATCGGGGCAGGCAAGGTGGCGGTGGCGGTGGCCGGGCACACATCGGTGCTGGCGCAAAAGGCCGGCCTGCGCCTGCCGATCGAAAGCCACGTGCTGCAGGCCTTCGTGACCGAGTCGATCAAGCCGGTGGTGCACCATGTGGTGGTGTGGTCGGCCACCTATTTCTATGTCTCGCAGTCCGACAAAGGGGGGCTGGTGTTCGGCGGCCACCTGGACCGCTACAACAGCTACGCGCAACGCGGCAACCTGCCCAACGTGGCCGAGACCACGCAGGGGCTGGCCAGCCTGATCCCGTTCGCCTCGCGGCTGCGCCTGCTGCGCCACTGGGGCGGCATCATGGACATGACACCGGACGGCAGCCCGATCATCACCCGCACGCCGGTGGACGGCCTTTACCTCAACGGCGGCTGGTGTTACGGCGGCTTCAAGGCCACGCCGGCCTCGGGCTGGTGTTTTGCCCACACCATTGCGCACGACCGGCCGCACGAGTTCAACGCCGGCTTCACGATGGACCGTTTTGCCAGGGGCCGATATATCGACGAGGCCGGTTACGGCCCGTACAACCATCTGCAATAGGACACGAGCGATGCTGCGAATCCATTGCCCGTATTGCGGCGAACGCGACCACGACGAGTTCAGCTACTTCGGTGACGCGACCAAGGTCTACCCGCCGCTGGGCGCCGAACACCATGACGCCTGGGTCGAGGCGGTCTACCAGCGCGACAACCCCAAGGGTGAACACCTGGAGTTCTGGCAACACACACTGGCCTGCCGGCGCTGGCTGGTGGTGCGGCGCCACACCGTCAGTCACGACATCCTGGACGTGATGCCGGCACGCGAAAGGCCGGTGCCATGAGCCGCCGGGCCGTTCCCAAGGCGAATCCCGCAATGCAAAGCATGGAGG
>JAGPBF010000035.1:15437-25090 GCA_018063505.1 Rhodoferax sp. | reverse complement strand
CCTGATGAGTGCGCCACTGGACGCAGGCGGCGTCAACCGGATCCCGACCGGTGGCCGGATCGACCGTGCGCAGCCGGTGTCGATCACGCACGATGGGCAATTGCTGGGCGGCTTCGTCGGTGACACCGTGGCCGCAACGCTGCTGGCCCATGACCAGCATCTGGTCGCACGTTCGTTCAAATACCACCTTCCCCGCGGCATCATGGCCGCCGGCGTCGAAGAACCCAATGCCTTGCTGACGGTGGGCAGTGGCGCCCGGCAGGAACCCAATATCGCGGCGACCGTGCTCGAGCTGCAATACGGCTTGCATACCCGGTCGCAGAATGCCTGGCCGTCGGTGCGCTTCGATCTGATGGCGGTCAATTCGCTGCTCTCGCCTTTTTTCGTCGCCGGTTTCTATTACAAGACCTTCATGGGCCCGACCCGCAAGGCCTGGATGTTCTACGAGCATTTCATCCGCAAGGCGGCCGGGCTGGGCACGGCCACGACGCTGGCCGATCCCGACCGGTATGACTGGCAACATGGCTTCACCGATGTGCTGGTGATCGGCTCCGGCCCGGCCGGCCTGACTGCAGCGCTGGGCGCAGCGCGGGCCGGACTGGACGTGACACTGGTCGAACAGGACTTCGAACCCGGCGGCTCCTTGCTGGCGCAACCCGTCGACAGTGCGCAGGCGCAGTGGCTGGGCCATATGCTGACGGAACTGCGGGCCAGCGCAAAGGTGCACATGATGACGCGCGCTACCGCGTTCGGCCTGTACGACGGCAATACGGTCGGTGTGGCGCAACGCAGCGCGCCCGGATTGGCCGATGCCAAACTCGGCGTGCCACGCCAACGCCTGCATATTCTGCGCGCCGGCCAGGTGCTGATGGCCTGCGGTGCGCTGGAGCGGCCGCTGGTGTTTGCCGGCAACGACAAGCCGGGTGTCATGTTGTCCTCGGCGGTGGGCAGTTACGTCAACCGTTATGCCGTCCGGCCCGGCCGCCAGGCGGTGTTCGCCGTCAACAACGATGCGGCGTACGGTGATGCGATCGCGCTGGCCCGTGCCGGCGCCAAGGTCTGCATTGCCGACCTGCGCGCGTCGGTGGACGCGGCCTTGATGGCGCAGGCGCAGGCCGTGGGCATCGAGGTTTTGCCCGCCACGGCGATCAGTGCCGTCTCCGGCGGCCAGCGCGTGCGCAGCTGTGTGTTGGTGCCGTTCGACATCGCGCAGGGCAGTGGCAGCGGTGCCGCCTCCACGCGCGAGGTCGATCTGGTGGCGATGTCCGGCGGATGGACTCCCAGCGTGCATCTGAGTTCGCACCGCGGCATCAGGCCGAGCTACCGAGATGATCTGGGCGGCTTCGTGCCAGGTGGTTTCGACACCGGTCACGCGGGTGCCGGATCCATGATGGGCTGCCAGGATCTGGCCGGGAGCATCCGCAGCGGCTGGGCGGCCGCGCAGCAGGCGGCGTCCCGCCTGGGCAGGACACTGGCGGGCGAGGCGCCGCACGTTGCGCCGGACGCGGGCCTGTCGATGGCGTTTGTCAGCGTCGGGCCGATGGCTGCCGGCAAGACCTCCGGCAAGGCGTTTGTCGATTTCCAGAACGATGTGACGGTCGACGACATCGACCTGGCGCACCGCGAGGGATACCGCGCGGTGGAGCACCTCAAGCGCTACACCACGCTGGGCATGGGCACCGACCAGGGCAAGACCTCGAATCTCAATGCGCTGGCGATCATGGCGGCGCGTCGTTCGCTGGGCATGGATGCGGTGGGGACCACGACCTTCCGCCCGCCGTATACGCCGGTGACCATCGGCGTGCTGGCGGGGCGCAGTGTGCGCGGCCATCTGACGGCAGTGCGGCGCACCGCCATGCACGACTGGCATGTGGCCAACGGCGGCGACATGATGGAGGCCGGCGCCTGGAAGCGGCCGCTGTGGTACCACGGGCATGGCGCCAACCTGTCCGAGGCCTACAAGGCCGAGATGGTGTTCGTGCGCGAGCAGGTGGGTATTGCCGACGTGTCCACGCTGGGCAAGATCGACGTGCAGGGGCCCGACGCGGCGGAGTTTTTGAACCGGGTCTATGTGAACGGCTTTGCCAAGTTGCCGGTGGGCAAGGCGCGTTACGGTTTCATGTTGCGTGAAGACGGCATCGTCATGGACGACGGAACCACCAGCCGCATCAAGGAGACCGAATTCTTCATGACCACCACCACGGCGCAGGCGGCCAAGGTCATGGGCCATCTGGAGTTCCTGCTACAGGTGGTCTGGCCCGAGTTGCGCGTCACGGTGGCGTCGGTGTCCGACCAGTGGGCGGCGATGAGTATTGCCGGACCGAAGTCGCGCGAGGTGTTGATGGCGGCGTTTGCGGGCATCGACTTCAGCACCGCGGCGATACCGCACATGGGGCTGCATGACGCAACACTCGATGGCGCGCTGGCAGGCGTGCCGGTGCGCATCATCCGGCTGACCTTCTCCGGCGAGCTGGCCTACGAGGTCTATACGCACACCCATTTCGGCCGCCGTATCTGGGAGCATCTGCTCGAAAGCGGCCAGCCCTGGCAGATTCGGCCCTATGGCCTGGAAGCGCTGGGTTCGCTGCGCATCGAAAAAGGCCATGTGGTCGGCTCCGAGATGGACGGTCGTACCACGCTGGACGACATGGGCATGGGCAAGATGGCCAGCACGATCAAGCCGTTCTGGGGCGATGCGCTCAGGCGCAGCGAGAACCTGGTGCGCGACGACCGGCCCGCGCTGGTGGGGCTGGAGGCTGTCGATGCCAAGGAGCCACCGAACAACGGCGCCATCCTGTTCTTCGGCACCGATGCGATTGAAGGCCACGGCCGTGGCCATATCACGTCCACCACGTTCAGCCCGACACTGGGCAAGGCGATTGCGCTTGGCCTGCTGCAAGGCGGCACGCGCCATGTCGGCCAGGAGGTGATCGCCGCCTCGCCGGTGCATGGCCGGCAATACCGGCTGCGTGTCGTCGATCCGTGTTTCCTCGACCCGGCTGGGGAGCGATACCGTGTCTGAAAACAGTACCGATACCATGGCGCCGACTGCCATTGTCCGCAGTCCCTTCGCAGGCCATGTGGAGGGCGCGCAAGCGTCTGCCACGGGGCAGGTCGGTGTGCATGTGCGTGCCGGCATCCTGCCCGGTCTGCTGCAGATCGCGACCTGGCCCTCGGGCATCGCCGCATTGCGCAGCGTGATGGCACAGACCCTGGGTGCCGAGCTGCCGGCACGCTGCGGCCAGACCGCGCAGATTCCGGCCGGCCTGCTGATGTGCACAGGCCCCGAGGAATTCCAGTTGCTGACAACGCCCGGCCCCAGCCGCCTGCTCGAATTGCGCCAGCATGTGCCGGCCGACATCGGCTCGGTAACCGACCTGGGCCACGCGCGTTGCCGCATTCGGATCGAAGGCCCGCGCTGCCGCGACACCTTGTCCAAACTGTTTGCAATCGATCTGCGCGATGCAGCCTGGCCGGTGGGGGAGTTGCGGCTGACCGGCCACCACCACGTGCCGTGCAGCCTGCTGCGTGGTGGCGGGCACCTGTTCGACATGTTCGTGTTCACCACCTACGCCTGCGATCAGTTGGCGACGGTGCTCGATGCCGCGCGCGAGTATGGCGTGGCGCTCGAACTCGGACCCAGCCCGAACGCGTGAAATTGACGCGACCCGCTTGCGCGGGTCAGGCCCGCCGGTGACACTCGGGCACCATGGACAATTGGGACACCATCATCATCGGCGCGGGATCGGCCGGATGTGTGCTGGCGAACCGGCTGTCGGCCGACCCTGCGCATCGGGTGCTGCTGCTCGAGGCCGGCGGAAGCGATCGGCGCCTGTGGGTGCGCCTGCCGATCGGTTATGCCCGTACGTTCCGCGATCCGGCAGTGAACTGGATGTACCAGACCGCGCCGGATGCGGCGCTGCACGGGCGCAGTTCCTACTGGCCGCGCGGAAAGGTTCTGGGCGGATCGGGTTCGATCAATGCGATGGCCTATGTGCGTGGCCTGCCGCAGGACTTCGACGACTGGCAGGCGCGAGGTAACCCGGGTTGGGGCTGGGACGACGTGAAGCCTTTTTTCTTCCGGGCCGAGGACCATGCCGATGGTGCGTCACCCCACCACGGCAACGGTGGCCCGCTGCATGTGACGCGTATCGACGATCGGGTGCATCCCTTGTGCGCGCATTTTCTGGCCGCGGCAGACGAGCTCGGGTTTTCCCGCAATCGTGATTTCAATGGCCCGTCGCTGCAAGGCGTGGGCGTTTATCCGATCACGACCCGCGGTGGTTGGCGTGAATCGACGGCCAGCGCCTACCTGCGACCGGCCCTGCACCGGGGCAACCTGGGGCTGCAACTGCATGCCCACGCCACGCGTGTGCTGATGCTGGACCGGCGGGCCATCGGTGTCGAGTACCGGCACGACGGCCAATTGCTGCAACTGCAGGCGCGCCGGCAGGTGATCCTGTGTGGCGGTGCCGTCAATTCGCCACAGCTGCTGCAGCTCTCGGGCATTGGTGACGCAGCGCTGCTGGCGCACCATGGGATCACGGCATGCGTCGACCTGCCCAGGGTTGGCCAGGGGCTGCAGGATCATCTGCATATCACCCATGCCTACCGCGCAAGGGTGCCGACACTGAACGACATGCTCGGCACATGGAGCGGCAAGCTGCGCGCCGCGATGCAGTTCGCGTTGTCGCGCGGCGGGCCACTGGCGATGAGTGTCAATCAGGCCGGAGGTTTTGTCAGCGTTGAAGGTGATCCGCGTACGCCACAGTTGCAGCTGTATTTCAACCCGGCAAGTTACAGCACCCGCCATGGCGGGCTGCAGCGCATGATGAACCCGGACCCGTTCCCGGGGTTTTCGATGTCGGTCAACAGCTGCCGCCCGACCAGTCGCGGAAACATCGCCATCGCCTCCGGGGATTCGATGGAGCCGCCGCGGATTGTGCCGAACTATCTGTCAACGCCCCATGACGTGCGGCTGGCTTTGGCCGGAGCGCGCCTGTTGCGCCGGCTGGCCGGCACTGACGCCTTGCGGGCCATCATCGCCTCGGAGATTCGGCCCGGCGCCAGCTGCGCCAGCGACGAGGATCTGCTCGGCGATTTTCGCGCCCGCGCCGACACCATCTTCCATCCGGTGGGCACCTGCGCGATGGGTCCAGCGCCTGCCAGCGCCGTGGTCGACAGCCGGCTGCGCGTGTTCGGCGTTCAGGGATTACGCGTGGTCGATGCCTCGGTGTTCCCGTCCATCACCTCGGCCAATACGCAGGCGCCGACAATCATGGTGGCGGAGAAGGCGGCCGCCATGATTGCCCAGGACATGCGCCACGCGTGAACCTGTGGCCGGGCGCGAATCGCTTGCCGGTATTGCCGGCCGACGCGGCGCCCCGGCGTCCGCCCGGCTCAGAACGGACAGTCGGGTTTGAACGATGGCGCGCGCCGTTCGCGCAACGACGCAATACCTTCGCGCACGTCGGGGCCGGTGAAACCCATGAACTCCATCGCCAGCGACGCGTCGAAGGTCGGTCCGGCCAGCCGCAACCAGTTGTTCAGCGCCTGCTTGGTCCAGCGAATCGCCGACTGCGAGCCGCTGGCCAGTTTGCCTGCCACTTCGAAGGCCCGTGGCAGCAGGTCGGCATCGTCCACGGCCAGCGACACCAGGCCGATGCGCTCGGCCTCCTCGCCCGACACCGCCTCGCACAGCAGCAGGTAATACTTGGCCTTGGCCATGCCACACAGCAGTGGCCAGACGATGGCCGCATGGTCGCCGGCAGCCACGCCAAGCCGGGTATGGCCGTCGATGATGCGCGCACTTTTGGCGGCGATGGAGATGTCGGCCAGCAGGCCGGCCACCAGGCCGGCGCCGACGGCCGGTCCGTGCATGGCCGAGACCACCGGCTTGGAGCAGTTGATCACGTTGTAGACCAGGTCGCGGGCTTCGCGCCAGACGCGTGAGCGCACCTCGAAGTCGTTCGCCATGTCCTCGACCAGGCCCAGGTCGCCGCCGGCCGAGAAGCCCTTGCCTTCGCCGCGGATCAGCGCGACCCGGGTGTCCGGGTCACGGTCGACATCGAGCCAGATCGTCGACAACTCGCGGTGCATCGCGTGGTCGGCGGTGGACAGCTTCTGGTTCGCGCTCTTGCTGGCGCCCATGATGATTTCGAGGATGCCACCGTCGTGGCGTTTGAGGGTCAGGGATTGGTAGTTTTCGTACATGGTGTCGGGTTGCTGGTGTCAGCCGGCCTCGACCTGCACCAGGCAGTCGTAGAAGGTCGGGGCGCGGCCGATGTCGGTCAGTTTCTGGCTGGTCAGTTGGTTGATATTCTTGCCGTCCAGGCCAAATTTGCGCCACCAGACGCCCAGGCCGTTGACGACGCCGGGGCGGGCCCGTGGCGATACCTTGAGTTTGCAGCGGTAATCGCCGCGCTGGTTGAAAACCCTGACGACTCCGCCATGGCTCAGGCCACGCGCCTGTGCGTCGGCCGTGTGCATCTCCAGGATCGGTTCGCCTTCGATGTCCCGCAGGCTGGTCACGTTGACGAAGGTCGAGTTCAGAAAGTTGCGCGCCGGCGGCGAGATCATCGCCAGCGGGAACTGCGCCGAGCTTCCCGGCGCCTCGTAGTTCGGCACGTGGTCGGGCAGGCCGTCCAGCCCCTGGTCGGCCAGGCGCTGGCTGAAAAACTCGCATTTGCCCGACGGGGTGGGGAATCCGCCTTCGGCGAAGGGCGCATCCACCAGGCGCAGCGAGGTGAAGCCCCGGGCCAGCAGCTGCTCGTAGTCGACCGCATCGCCGTAGGCGATGCGGCACAGGGACTCGTCGTCCTGCGCGAAACAGTCGTCGACAAACCCCATGTGTCGTGCCAGCTCGCGGAAGATCTGCGTATTGGGCTTGGCCTCGCCCAGCGGGGCGATCGCCGGACGGTTGAGCAACACGTCGGTATGTCCGTAACTGAGGTGGATGTCCCAGTGCTCGAGCTGCGTGGTGGCCGGCAGGATGTAGTCGGCATGGTCGGCGGTGTCGGTCTTGAAATGCTCCAGCACGACCGTGAAAAGATCCTCGCGGGAAAAACCCTGTACCACCTTGCCGGAGTCGGGCGCCACCGCGACCGGGTTGCTGTTGTAGACGATCAGCGCTTCGATCGCCGGGCCGAACGATGCCGAGGCCGGGCGCAGCAGGTCGTCGCCGATGGTGTTCATGTTGATCGTGCGGCTCGTCCGCTGGCGCAGGTCCGGGCGTTCGAGCGCATGGTGCTGCACCGGAAACTGGCCGGAGCTCGACAGCAGCAAGCCCCCGGCGCTCTGGCGCCACGCGCCGATCAGCGCCGGCAGGCAGGCGATCGCACGCACGGCGTTGCCGCCGCCGCGGACCCGCTGCATGCCGTAGTTGAGCCGGATCGCTGCCGGGCCGCCGTCACCGCGGCAGGCGCCGTAGTCGCGCGCCAATGCGCGGATCTGCTCGGCATCGATGCCGCAAGTGGCCGCTGCGCGCTCCGGTGGCCAGTCCAGCGCACGTGTGCGCAGTGCGTCCCAGCCCAGCGTATGGCGCGCCAGGTAATCATGGTCGAGCCAGTCATGCCGGATCAGCTCGTGCATCAGGGCCAACGCCAGCGCTGCGTCGGTGCCCGGCAACAAGGCAATGTGCTCATGGCACTTGTCGGCGGTTTCGCTGCGCCGCGGGTCGATGCAGACCAGCCTGGCGCCACGGCGTTTGGCTTCCTGCGCATGGCGCCAGAAGTGCAGGTTGCTGGCGATCGAGTTGCTGCCCCAGATCAGGATCAGTCTGGCATTGGCGAATTGCTCCACCCGCATGCCTGCCTTGGCGCCCAGCGTATGGATCAGCGCCTCGCCGCCGGCATTCGAGCAGATCGTACGGTCCAGCTGCGACGCGCCCAGCCGGTTGAAGAAACGTGCCGCGATGCTCTCGCCCTGGACCAGCCCCATGGTGCCGGCATAGCTGTACGGCAAGATGGCCTGCGCTGCATCGGGGCCTTTGGCCGCGATCGCACGCAGTCGTGCGGCGATGTCGGTCAACGCCGCGTCCCACGTCACCGGCTCGAACTGGCCCAGGCCCTTGGGGCCTACCCGTTTGAGCGGCTGCAGCACACGTTCGGGGTGGTAGCTGCGCTCGGTGTATCGCGACACCTTGGTACACAGGACCCCGTCGGTATGGCGATGCGCGGGATTGCCCTGCACCTTGATCGCGATGCCGTCCTGCACGGTGGTCACGAAAGAACAGGTATCGGGGCAATCATGCGGGCAGGCACCCACAATGGCGGTGGTGGAGACGGTGTTCATGGTCGGTCCGGAGCAGGTGATGGCCGTACTGCTGGCCCCACGTCGGCAGGGACAGGCAAGCACCGGATGCGTCAGGGCGGTAGACTAGTCCAGCCGGTGCAAGCCGTCATCTTAGATCAACCATGGATGTCCCCGGGACCGTCGATGCGGATTGCGTCGCCAGCCCCAGGCGGACCGTCAGGAGCCAAAATGAAAGTCATCGACTCGATCCTCACCCAGTCGGCCGCCATCGCCGCAGTACGGCGCGACATCCATGCCCACCCCGAACTGTGTTTCCAGGAGGTGCGCACCGCCGACGTGGTGGCTGCCAAGCTGACCGAGTGGGGCATCCCGATCGATCGGGGCATGGGCACGACCGGCGTTGTCGGCATTATCAAGAACGGAACCTCATCACGTGCCGTCGGCCTGCGCGCAGACATGGACGCCTTGCCGATGCAGGAGTTCAACAAGTTTGAACACGCCAGCCAGCATGCCGGCAAGATGCATGCCTGCGGCCACGACGGCCATACCGCGATGCTATTGGCGGCGGCGCAGCATCTGGCGAAGAACCGCAACTTCGATGGTACGGTCTACCTGATTTTCCAGCCGGCCGAAGAGGGCGGCGGTGGCGCGCGCGAGATGATCAAGGATGGCCTGTTCGACAAGTTTCCGATGGAAGCGGTGTTCGGCATGCACAACTGGCCGGGTTATCAGGTAGGGCAGTTCGCCGTGAGCGCCGGTCCGGTGATGGCCTCGAGCAACGAGTTCAAAATCAGGATCACCGGCAAGGGCGGCCATGCGGCCTTGCCGCACAACGGCATCGACCCGGTTCCGGTGGCCTGCCAGATGGTTCAGGCGTTCCAGACCATCATCAGCCGCAACAAGAAGCCGATCGATGCCGGTGTCATTTCGGTGACGATGATCAATGCCGGCGAAGCGATCAACGTGATTCCCGATCACTGCGAGTTGCGCGGCACGGTGCGCACCTTCACGCTGGAGGTGCTCGACATGATCGAGCAACGCATGCGCGAGGTCGCCGAACATATCTGCGCGGCCCACGGCGCAAGCTGTGAATTTGGCTTCATCCGCAACTACCCGCCGACCATCAACTCGGCAGCCGAGGCCGAATTCGCGCGCAAGGTCATGCGGGACATTGTGGGCGCCGACAACGTGGTCGAGCAGGAGCCCACGATGGGCGCCGAGGACTTCTCCTTCATGTTGCAGGCCAAGCCCGGTGCGTATTGCTTCATTGCCAATGGCGATGGCGGTCACCGCGATGCCGGCCATGGCGCCGGGCCGTGCATGCTGCACAACCCGAGTTACGACTTCAACGACGACCTGATCCCGATGGGTGCCACCTATTGGGTCCGGCTGGCCGAGGC
>JAGPBF010000035.1:0-15337 GCA_018063505.1 Rhodoferax sp. | reverse complement strand
TCGTCGGCGCTGGCAACCACCCATTGCGGGTCGATGTCCCAGAGTTCGAGTTGTTCCTCGGTCCGGCGCTTGACCGCCTCGCCTGCCACGACACAGCCGAGCATGCTGGTAGGTGCTTGCAGTTCTGCCCAGACACCGTCGGCCAGCTTGTCGATGTTGTCGAGAAATTCGGCACCGTGTGCCAGCAGCTGTGCACCGGGCCGGGCGGTCTCGTATTGCGCCCACTTGAGGCGCGTGTTTCCGATGTCGATGGCGAGAAATGTCATGCTTGTGCTTTGGTCGGAGCCATCGTGGGAATCTGACAGGCGGCTTCGAAGGCGCGCGCCGCGCGCAGCACCACCGCATCGCCGAACATCGGCCCGACCAACTGCAGGCCTATCGGCAAGCCGTCTGCCGTGAAGCCGCACGGCACGGTACAGGCCGGCTGCTGCGTCAGGTTGAACGGGTAGCTGAACGGCGTCCAGCCCAGCATCGCGGCCGGCGTCATCGCGGCATGTCCGGCGGGCAAGGCCGCGAACGCGGGTATTGCGAGGGCCGGCGTTGCAATCAGGTCGTAGCGCTGCATGAACTGGCGCATGTGCGAGCCCAACGCGCCGCGGCGCAACTGCAGTTGCTGGATCTGCAGCGCACTGCAGCCCTGGCCGAGCATCGCCTGGGCCACAAAATCCGGATCGCAGAGCGCCTGCTGGCCAGGGGTGAGGCTGTTCCACACGGTCCACGCGCCCAGGAACCACAGGCCGGTGGTGATATCCAGCGGGTCTTCGAAGCCAGGGTCGACCTGTTCGACCACCGCACCGAGCTGTTCGAGTTGCCTGACTGCGGTTTGCACCGCCGCCGCGACCTCTGGATCGACAGCACGCGCGTACCCCAGCGTCGGTGAATACGCGATACGCATGCCACGAATGCCGGCTTCGAGTGCCTGCGTGTAGTCCGCCGGGTCGGGTGGCAATGCGGTCCAGTCGCGTGCATCTTCCTGCTTGAGGATGTTCATCACAGTGGCCGCATCCTGTACCGTGCGGGTCAGCGGTCCCAGGTGCGCGACAGTGCCGAAAGGTGACAGTGGATAGGCCGGTACCCGTCCGAAGCTGGGCTTGAGGCCGAAGCAGCCGCAGAATGCCGCCGGAATACGGACCGAGCCGGCACCGTCGGTACCGATCGCGATCGGACCCATGCCGGCGGCAACCGCTGCCGCGGCCCCACCCGATGATCCGCCCGCTGTCCGGTCAAGCCTCCAGGGGTTGCGCGTGATGCCGCTGCGGGGCGAGTTGGTTTCACCTTTGCAGCCGAATTCAGGCGTCGTTGTCTTGCCCAGGATCACGGCGCCGGCCTCGCGCAGCCGGGCCGTGACGGGTGCATCCACGTCCCATGGCTGGTCGGCGTCCTGGGTATGGCTGCCACGCAATGTGGGCAATCCCTTTGTCAGGATCAGGTCCTTGATCGACACCGGCACGCCGTCGAGCGGGCCGAGCGGCCGACCCTGCGCCCAGCGGGCCGAACTGCCGGCGGCGTTGGCCGTCGCACCGGCGCGGTCCATGCAGACGAAGGCGTTGATCCTGCTGTCGCATGCGTCGATGCGGGCGAACACCGCGGCGCAGGCCTCAAGCGGCGAGGCTTGCGCGCTGCGGTACAGGGCTGTGAGTTGGGCCGCCGAGCAGTCGGCCAGGTCGGTGGGAACTGCAGCCATGTCCTTGCCGCTCAGTTCTGGCGCCACGGTAGCCCGCGCTTGCGCCAGCCACCCAGATTGCCGCGATGCGCCGTTGCGTCCGGATTGCCCTCGAAGCCTTCCAGAATGTTGTAGGCCTCCAGGCCCAGCTCGGTCGCGCGTTTTGCGGCGGCGATCGAGCGCACACCGCTGCGACACAACAACAGCACTTTCCTGCCCGCAGGTACGGCGGCCTTGATGGCCTGGTCGAATTCGGGGTTCATCGCCATGCCGGGCCAGTTTTTCCAGGCAATCGGTACGGCATCGGGGACGAAGCCCACCCATTCACGTTCGGCATCGGTGCGCACGTCGACCAGCACGGCCTGACCCGATTGCCACCATTGGCAGGCCAGCGCCGGCGCCACGTCACCTGCATACCCTTGGGCCGGTTGCACATGCTGCGCCGATGGCGGTGCAGCGCCATCGGCAGGCAGCGTTGGACCGTCGGCGTCGTGTCGAATGCCCGAGCTCAGATTGGCCGGTACTGCCTCGTCAATGCGTTTGGGTTTGGGCAGGTTCAGCGCATTCATGATGGCGATGAATTGCTCGCGCGACTTGCCCGCGACACGGGGGTTGCCGGCTTTCTCGGCGCCGATGGTCGAGTGGGTACGCCCTTGGTAGTCGTGGGCCGGCCAGACGGTGGTGCTGTCGGGCAACGCAAACAAGACCTTGGTGATGCTGTCGTAAAGGTCCGAGGCGCTGCCGGACTGGAAGTCGGTACGCCCGCAGCCATGGATCAACAACGTGTCGCCGGTGAAGACGTGCGCGCGCCAGAGAAAACTCATGCTGCCGGCGGTATGGCCCGGCGTATGGATGGCCTGGAGGGTTTCCTTGCCGAAGTTGAGCACATCGCCATGGGCCAGCTGCACGGCCGCCGTCTTGATGCCGCAGCCGGCCGGCGCGGCCGTCCGGGCGCCGGCATGTTCGGCCAGCAACGCAGCGCTGGTGATGTGGTCGGCATGGGCATGGGTTTCCACGGTCCACAGCAGCTTCAGGCCGTATTGGCGCAAGGTTGCGAGGTCACGTTCGACCTGATCGTCAACCGGGTCGATGATCAGCGCATCACGGGTGTTTTCGTCGAAAAGCACATAGGTGTAGGTGCTGGACGCGGTGTCGAACAGTTGAATCGGCTGCATGGGCTCCTCGCTATCGGTTTGTCAAGGTATGCTCAGGCCTAGTTTAGGACTTCAGGAACCGGGCTGTGGATGATTACACACAGGCGTTGCGAGGCGGCATTCTGATCGGTCTGGCCAGCTGGATTCTGTTGGCCGGCGTGGGCCGCATCAGCGCAGTCAGCGCGATCGTGGTCGGCGTGTTGACGACGCGCAGACAGTCCTCGTTCTGGCGCTGGGCCTTTCTGTTCGGACTGGTCGGCGGCGGGGCATTCTTCTCGTGGGCGCTGGCAGTTCCGCATGTGGAGATTCGCCATGCGCTGGTGCTGATACCGGCCGGGTTCCTGGTCGGGTTCGGCTCCGTGCTGGGTTCGGGTTCGGTCAGTGGCCATGCCATGGTCGGCCTGGGGCGGCGCTCGAAACGATCGCTGGTGGCCGTCTTCACCTTTGCCGCAACTGCGGTAATGACCGTTCTGGTGGTGTCCCACCTGCCACCTGCCGCCTGGTGGATGGAACTGATCATCGAGGGTCTGCGGTGGCTGATGGGCCGCTGAAACCACTACTGCTCCACACCATGCCCCGTTCCAGAACCAAGCGCTCGTTGCCCTCGTTGCAGGTCGACTCCGTGCCAGCGGGAACCCTGCCCGCGCCACCCAGCGGCGGTGGCGTGCATCCGCTCGCTGAGTTGTTGATTGCCTTTGCCGCCGGTCTGATCTTCGCTGCCGGACTGACCCTGTCGGGCATGACGCAACCGGAGAAGGTGATTGCCTTGCTGGACCTCAAGGAACTGCTGGCCGGCCCGTTTCCGGGACGCTGGGACGGTTCACTGACCTTCGTGGCGCTGGGGGCCTTGCTGATCGCCTTGCTCGGATACGCACTGACGCCCCGTGCCAGTATCAAGCCCTGGTTCACCCGATCATTTGTATTGGCGGCGGGGCGACAAAGTGATGGCCGACTGATTTCCGGTGCCGTGCTTTTTGGTGTCGGCTGGGGTTTGAGCGGCTACAGTCCGGCCACCGCGCTGGCGTCGCTGCTCATCGGGCAACTCGATACCGTCATTTTTGTGCTGGCCATGTTGCCGGGCATGTGGGTGGCGCGCAGGTTGTAGCGTGCGCGGGCGGCCCGCAGCCAGGTGGCGGGGTTCTGTCTCGAGATTGACGTTGACGTAAACGTCAATTAAGCTAGAGGGCTGGGCTGCACCGTGGCCGCCCTGTTCTGGAGACATGCATGACCGATCTTTCTGCCGACTACAAAGCGCTGGCGAGTTACCGACCGAGCCATAAGGTGCGTTTTGTCACGGCGGCCAGTCTGTTCGACGGCCATGACGCCGCGATCAACATCATGCGGCGCATTCTGCAGAGCATGGGCGTCGAGGTGATCCACCTGGGACACAACCGCAGTGTCGACGAGGTCGTGACCGCGGCATTGCAGGAGGATGTGCAAGGCATCGCCATCAGTTCCTACCAGGGCGGGCATGTCGAATATTTCAAGTACATGGTCGACCTGCTGCGCCAGCGCGGGGGTTCCCATATCCAGGTATTCGGCGGCGGTGGTGGCGTGATCGTTCCTGCAGAGATCCGTGAACTGCACGACTACGGCGTGGCGCGGATATTCAGCCCGCAAGACGGACAGCGCATGGGCCTGGCCGGCATGATCGGCGAGATGGTGATGCGCTGCGACAAGGACTTGTCGGGCCTGGCGCCGACCCGCCTGGAGGCCATTCAGGGGCATGGTGAAGCACATTGGCGCGCGCTGGCACAACTGGTCACCGCGCTGGAAAACGACAACGCCGATGCCAGTCTGCTGGCAGCGATGCGTCAGACGGCTGCGGATGCCCGGGTGCCGGTTCTGGGCATCACCGGCACCGGTGGCGCCGGCAAGTCGAGCCTGACCGATGAACTGATCCGCCGACTGCGGCTGGACCAGGGTGACCGTTTGCGGGTGGCGGTGATCAGCATCGACCCGTCGCGGCGCAAGAGCGGTGGCGCCTTGCTCGGCGACCGGATACGTATGAACGCGATCGGGCCTTGGGGCAAAGACAATGGACCCCGTGTTTTTATGAGAAGTCTGGCGACGCGGGATTTCGGTTCGGAGATCAGCGCCTGCCTGCCCGATGTGATTGCCGCCTGCAAATGCGCTCGATTCGATCTGGTCGTGGTCGAGACCTCGGGTATCGGCCAGGGCGACGCGGCCATCGTCTCGCATGTGGATGTTCCGCTGTACGTGATGACGCCGGAGTTCGGTGCCGCCAGCCAGCTCGAAAAAATCGACATGCTCGATTTCGCCGAGTTCGTGGCGATCAACAAGTTCGACCGCAAGGGCGCGCAGGACGCATTGCGTGATGTGGCCAAGCAGGTGCAGCGCAACCGCGAAGCTTTCACGACGCCGGCCGACCAGATGCCGGTGTTCGGCACCATGGCTGCGCGATTCAATGACGACGGCGTTACCGCGCTGTACCAGGCTTTGTTGCCCAGGCTGGCACAGCTGGGTTTGCCTGTGACCGACTCCGTCCTGCCAAAGGCGAATGTGCGGCACAGCACCAACCAGTCGCCGGTGGTTCCGGCAGCGCGTACCCGCTACCTGGCCGAGATCAGCGACACGGTGCGGGGCTACAAGGCACGGGCACGCGAACAGGCGGCTCTGGCGCGCGAGATCCAGCAGCTGCGGGCGGCCGGCACGATGCTGCATGCCGCCAATCCGGACAAGTTGCGGGCGGTGGAGGCGGTCAACGACCTGGCGACCCAGCGCGATACACGGCTGGGCGCACGCGAACGCAAGCTGCTGGTTCAATGGCCGGAGATGGTCCATGCATATGCCGGCGACGAATACGTGGTGAAGATTCGCGACAAGGAGATCCGCACCGCGCTGGTCACCAGGTCGCTCAGCGGCACACCGATCCGCAAGGTATCCCTGCCGAAGTACCAGGACCATGGCGAGATCCTGCAGTGGTTGATGCTCGACAACGTGCCCGGCAGTTATCCGTATACGGCCGGCACCTTCGCGTTCAAGCGCGAAGGCGAGGACCCGACGCGCATGTTTGCCGGCGAAGGCGACGCGTTTCGTACCAATACCCGTTTCAAGCTGCTGTCCGAAGGCATGCCGGCCAAGCGCCTGTCGACCGCATTCGACTCGGTCACGCTGTACGGCAACGACCCGGACCCGCGCCCCGACATCTACGGCAAGGTCGGCAACTCGGGCGTGAGCATCGCCACACTCGACGACATGAAGGTGCTGTACGGCGGCTTCGACCTGTGCAGCCCGTCGACCAGCGTCAGCATGACGATCAACGGTCCGGCACCGAGCATCCTGGCGATGTTCATGAACACCGCGATCGACCAGAACATCGAGAAATTCACGCAGCAAAACGGCCGCGAACCAACTGAAACCGAGACCGCCAAGATCCGCGAATGGGTCATGGAAAACGTGCGTGGCACGGTGCAGGCCGACATCCTGAAGGAAGACCAGGGGCAGAACACCTGCATCTTCTCGACCGAGTTCAGCCTCAAGGTGATGGGCGACATCGCGCAGTTCTTCGTGCACAACCGGGTACGCAACTTCTACAGCGTGTCGATCAGCGGCTACCACATCGCCGAGGCTGGCGCCAATCCGATCAGCCAGCTTGCGTTCACGCTGTCCAACGGTTTCACATTTGTGGAGGCCTACCTCGCGCGCGGCATGCACATCGATGACTTCGCGCCGAATCTGAGTTTCTTCTTCTCCAACGGCATGGACCCGGAGTACACCGTCATGGGCCGTGTCGCGCGGCGCATCTGGGCGGTGGCGATGAAAGAAAAATACGGTGCCAACGAACGCAGCCAGAAGCTCAAATACCACATCCAGACCAGCGGGCGCAGCCTGCATGCGCAGGAGATCCAGTTCAACGACATCCGCACCACGCTGCAGGCCTTGATCGCGATCTACGACAACTGCAACAGCCTGCACACCAATGCGTTCGACGAAGCGATCACGACACCGACCGAGGACAGCGTGCGCCGTGCGATGGCGATCCAGCTGATCATCAACCGCGAATGGGGGCTGGCGAAAAACGAGAACCCGAATCAGGGTGCATTCATCATCGAGGAGCTTACCGAACTGGTCGAGGAGGCAGTGCTGGCCGAGTTCGCCGCAATAGCCGACCGTGGCGGGGTGCTCGGCGCGATGGAGACCGGCTACCAGCGTGGCCGCATCCAGGATGAATCGATGCACTACGAAATGCTCAAACACACCGGCGAGTTGCCGATCGTGGGCGTCAATACCTTCCGCAATCCGCACGGGGACGCGGTGCAAAACACACTGGAACTCGCGCGATCGACCGACCAGGAGAAGCAGAGCCAGCTCAAGCGGCTGCAGGCGTTCCACCAGCAGCACGCTGCAGTGGCCCCTGCCATGCTGGCCCGCCTTCAGCAGGCCGTGATCCACAACGATAACGTGTTCGAGGTGCTGATGGACGCGGTGCGCGTCTGTTCACTCGGTCAGATCACCAATGCCCTGTTCGAGGTGGGGGGGCAGTACCGGCGCAACATGTAGCACAAGCTGCGCAGCCCGCCACGAGATATGGCGGATGCCATGAAAAAGGCGGGCCTTGGCCCGCCTTTGTACTTCGCGGCAGTCGCGTTAGCGCAGGCTGGACCGGCGGCGCACCACGTTGCCAATGACGAGCAATCCCACCAGCAGCATCGCATAGGTCTGCGGTTCAGGCACCGGTGCTGCAAGCGCCAGCATCTGGCTGGCAATGTAGGCATGACCCGCCGCAGTCGGGTGAATGCCGTCCCAGAACAAGGCCCGGTTGATGTCCGCGCAACTGGCAGGCGCCAAGGTGGCGCCACAGGCGTCTGTCGTGTTGTCGAAAAAGCCGCTGGTCGCTGCCTGCCCAACCAACGAATACAGATCGAAAATCTGTACACCCGCCTCGCCGTTCAGACGGGTGGTCAAGGCACCATTGAGGCTGCCCGATACCAGTGAGCCCAGTTGGGACCCGGTCAGACCCGATGCCGTGAACGGAACCTGACCGATAGCCGGTGCCTTGCCGATGTTCGGGGTATTCCAGACGACGATGTGCTGCGCCCCGATGGCCTGAAGATTGTCGACAATGTTGCCGATGTCCTGGGCATATAACGCGCCCGCTGCACTCGAGGTAGCGCCGATCATGCCGAAGTCCGATTGGGTTGCCAGGCTGGCAAAGGTGTCGCGGGCGTTGTTGCCGCCACCAGCCACGACGAACAGCGTGTTGCCGACGTTGCTGCCGGGCGTCAGGCTCGACAGGTACATGCCGGCTTGCTGCGTCAGGCTTGGCACCTGACCACCGGTGGTCGTGGCGCCGCCAAACGCAAAGTTGGTTCCTCCGGGATACACCAGGCCGCCGCCCAGTGGCGTGCCAGCAGGTATGACCGAGGGCAAGGCGCTCAGACCGATGGCCGCTGCGAACTGCGTCGCCCATACCGGACCATTGGAATAGGTGCCGAATGGAGCCGCTCCATAGGTATAGGAAGGGATGTAGCCATTGCCGGTGATCACTTGACCCGGCAAGGCGCCAACGGCGTTCGAGTTGTTGCCGCTATCGGACAAGCTGTCGCCAAAGATCACCAATGACGAATAAGACGACGCCGGCAACGCCAGGCTTGCATGTGCCAGCAAACTTGCACAAGACAGGACGACGCCACTGACTAGCTGATTGAGAACTTTCACTGAAACTCCAGAATGAGGGGGCGGGTGGGACGGGCCGGCATGCTTGTCGGGTTGGCCCGGCAACGCCAAATGCCATAGCAAGTTTCATGCACCTTCTAAAAATCCAATGAATTCAACGACATGGAGATGATTGAGAGTCTGGAGTGTCAATTTATCCGACGCATGCGGTGTGTTTGAACGAGGGCTTGCCCGGTAATCTGGAGGTTCTCATGTTGCCGCACCACGTTGAACCCGGATTCAGATTTGCCGGATATTGACCTGGGCCAGCAACGCAAACATGTCGTCCGTCTGGCACAGGCGGGTTCCGCCTTGCAGGAGTGCGGCTGACCCGGCAGCAACCCCGTGGCGCAATGCCTCGGCCGGCGCAAGGTCGCCAGACAGGGCCCAGACCAGCGACGCCAGAAAACTGTCGCCGGCGCCGGTGGTGCTTTTGACCGACACCTGCAGTGCCTGCGCGCGCCAGGCGCCTTGGGACGTCACCAGCAGGGCCCCCTGATCGCCCATGGTCAGGGCTACCATCGTGGTAATCCCGTGATCGATCAGTTGCCTGGCCCCGGCAAGCCACTGCTCTTCGTGATCCAGTTGCCGGCCCAACAACTCCGACATTTCTCGCAGGCTGGGTTTGACGAGGTACACGCCGCGATTCAACGCCGCAGCCAGTGGCGGGCCGGAACTGTCGAGCGCGACCCTGGCGCCGCGCGCGCCGGCCAGGGTGACCAACTGAGCGTAGCTGTCATCCGGCAAACCAGGCGGCAAGCTGCCGCTGAGCACGACATAACGGGGCGCAGGTTCGATCGACGCGAGATAGTCGACACAAGCCTGCCATTCCTGCACGCTGACGTCCGGACCAGGCAGTACGAAGCGGTATTCCCGCCCTGTGCGGGTCTCGCGCACCGAAAAACTCTCGCGTGTCTCGTTGATGATCGCAATGCGATGGCTGGTCACGTGCTCGGCCGCCAGCAGGTCCTGCAATCGCTGTCCGACCATACCTCCGGCCAGGTACAAGGCCAGGCAGTCGCCGCCCAGTCGCTGGATCACGCGCGCCACGTTGATGCCGCCGCCACCGGGAAAGTGCTCGGCATGGGCGCAACGCAGCTTGTGGCTGGGCAGCAGCGCATCGCACGAGGTGGCGATGTCCAGAGCCGGGTTCAGCGTGATCGTGAGAATGTCGGTCATTGTCGTCAGCTCCGCCTGCGTCAGCGGTCGTCGGCGCGCCATACCATGGCCAGCGCCTTGCATTTCTGCCATGCGCTGAGCCGTTCGTCGGACAAGGCGTCCAGAAAATCGGACAAGCGTTTGGATTTCATCATCGTATAGACCGTGAGGATCAGCGTGAGCACGAAGACGGTCGCAAAAATCAGCAGCTTGCGCGGCAACGGCGCGTCCGCCTCGGCCAGCAGGTTCATGCCCAGGAAACCGGTCGATACGGTGCCGATAAGGCCAAAGATCGTCACAACGGTCAGCCGCACCACGGTATTGGCCTGGCGGCGCAGGCTGTCGGCCTCCAGGTAACTGTTCATGTCGGCGATCCGTTCCTTGACCTCCGCATACAGTGGATCGAGCCCGAGATGGCCTGCGCACATGTGGAACAGGGCGCGTGCCTGCGCCTGCTCGGCAACCTCGTGGAACCAGTATCGGTGGGTAAACCGCAGAAATCCGGCAAAACTGGCGCGTATCGCGCGCTTGAAGCGGCGCACGCTTGTCAGGTTGTTGAGATCGAGTTGCTTGAGTGCCTCCACCAGCAGATCGGAATACATCAGCAGCGATGCCTTCTGAAAATGCGCAATCATGAAGAGCAGGAAATGCTGATGCCGGAATTGCGACAATACGCCCCGGTCGCGACAACTGAAAAATTCAGATTGCGCCGGACCTACGACGACCAGCGCATGGCCGGTGCACAGGTAGCGCGTGTAGGGGGCTGCGCCGCCCTTGGTCCAGAATCGGTCATAACAATAACGCTGCTCGAAGTCGGCCAGGTGCTGCTCGGCATACGGCAGGCCGGCGTCTTCGTGATCGGCAGAATTGCCGGCGCCAGTGACCAGTCCAAGCCGGATGAAATCGTTGCGCGTGAGCAGCTCGGGCTTGTCCAGCGCAAGATACGCCATCATCGGCATGCGGTAGTACTCGATCTGCCGGTACCGCAGCGCCCCTGTTTGGCCCGAGTGGTCGCTGACCAGCGGTTGCAGCAGCCAGGCCCAGTGCGCGGCGATGCGCGGTGCACGGTGGTTGGCCACGTGTGCCAGAAAGAGGTCCTTCTCATTGGCGTCCGATTGCGCCAGGACGGTGCCGTCCGCTCCCAGCCACTCGATGCTGGCCAGGCAATGCATGGCGATGCCGTTCGATTGCCAGCCAGCGGGATAACCTCGGCCGAACCGATACATCAACTCCTGCGCGCGCGCCAGCAGAAGTTGGTCGGTACTGACCTCTACATTGAGCAATACCAGATCGACATCAAGAAAAAAGTACAGATCCACATGGACGATGTCCAGCGTGATCGGTGCGTCTTGCGGTCGCAGCCGCATGCGTGCGTGACGCACGTCCGTGCGGCGAAACACGCGCATCGGCGACTCGGACGCCTTGCTCCCGAGCCCGCGTGCGGCCCGACCCTCGCCGTAGAGAAACTGCTGCACATACGGCAGAAAAGTCACGAACTCGTTGTAGTGTCGTTCGTGAAACTGGTCCGCCGAGCCGGTGTATTCATCGTCGACTTCACGCCAGGGGCAGTCATCACCCATGCGCTGCAGGATTTCCCAGGGTTTGGCCAGTTGTTCGTCGCGGCCGGCGTGGGCCATGAGCCGCAACGGCCACAAGAGGATCTGGCGAAAATGTGCAACGTGGATCGTGGATGCAGAGGCCATGGAACGACTGTAAAGCACTTGGGTTGCAGGCCGGACGCATTTGTCGAGCCGGGTCGAGCGGGCCTGCCGCAAAGGCGAATCCGGGCCTGCCGGCCCGTCGATCGCCTGAGCGGTTAACCTTCGGGGTCACCCGGCGGTGGCCGGCGGAACCCTGACCGTCCGCTGAATGCGTATTTTGAGGAGCACGAACCATGATCGATCTTTTTTCACTGCACGGCCGCACGGCGCTGGTCACCGGAGGTTCACGGGGCATCGGCAGGATGATTGCCGAAGGTTTTCTCGCGCAGGGCGCGCGGGTCTATATTTCGGCTCGCAAGGCGTCGGCCTGCGATGCAGCGGCGGCCGAGATGTGCAAGATCGGCCCCTGTGTGTCGTTGCCGGCCGATGTGTCGAGTGTCGAGGGTGCCAAGGCCTTGGCCAGTGCTTTCGCCGAACGGGAGGACCGGCTCGACATCCTGGTCAACAACGCGGGTGCCGCCTGGGGCGCGGCGTTCGACGAATTTCCCGAAAGCGGCTGGGACAAGGTGGTCAACCTCAATCTCAAGGCGCCGTTCTTCCTGACCCAGGCGCTGAGCCCGCAACTGCGCGTTGCGGCGCAGACACGCCCGGCCAAGGTGATCAATATCGCGTCGATCGACGGGGTGTCGGTCAATCCGCAGGAAACCTATTCCTATGCCGCCAGCAAGGCCGGCCTGATCCACCTGACGCGGCGCATGGCATTGCGGCTGATCCAGGACAACATTGTGGTCACGGCCATCGCACCGGGCGCCTTCGCATCCGACATGAACCGTGACGCGCGTGACCATTCCGATGCGGTTTCGGCGCGGATTCCTTCCGGGCGCATCGGCACTGCCGAGGACATGGCGGGCGCTGCGATCTATCTGGCGTCGCGCGCTGGCGACTATGTCGTGGGATCGACGCTGATCGTCGACGGTGGCGTGACGCACGCGCGCGGCTGAACGCCGGTCGGCGGCGCCTTCGCCCGCAACGGATCCGGATCAAATCGCCGCTGGAAAATCTGCAGTCGGACCGCCCGCGCGCCGTGGCGCCGGCGTGGTCTGGTTGTTCGATCAGGAATGCGGCCGGCCGTGCAGTGTCTCATTGCGCAACAGGGCGCCGATCGCCAGGCCCACCAATCCCAGGCCTGCGCTCACGATGAAGATGTTCCGGAATGCGGCGCCGGCCCCCGCAAGCAGCTTCTGGCGCAAGGCCGGATCAGCCCGGGCCAGGCTGCCTTCGACCAGGTCGCGCAGCACCTCGGAGCCCGACAACGCTGCGTGGAGTGCAGGCGCGTGGCTGCGCAAACCCGCGAGCAGGATGGACGTCAGCACCGCCACGCCGACCGCGGCGCCAAACGAGCGTACGAACGCGACGGTGGCCGTAGCCACGCCGACATCGTGGCGCGCCACGGCATTCTGCACGCCGACGATGGTGGACGGCAATTGCATGCCGATGCCGAAGCCCACGACTGCCAGCAGCAGCACCGCGAGCACGATGCGGTGCAGATCGGTAAAGGCGAACGCCAGCAATGCGGTGAACACCAGCGTATTGCCCACCAGGATCAGCGGCTTGAATTTGCCGGAATAAGCGGCATACCGGCCCGCGACATAGGCGCCGATCGGCATGGCCAGTGTGAAGGGGATCAGCATCAACGCGGCCTCGCGCGGGTCGGCGCCGGTGAGGGTCTGGAACTCCAGCGGTATCAGCACCGACAGGGCCACGATCTGGAAGAAGCCGATGAATGCCACCAGGCAGCAGATCAGCACCGTGCGCATGCGAAACAGCCGCAGCGGAATCAGTGGCTCGGCGGTGCGCAGTTCCTGCCGCACGAACGCCAGCAGCAAGCCAAGGGCCAGCGCGAACAGCACCAGGTTCTCGCTGCCGAGCCAGCCCTTGCCTTGGCCGGCCCGCGTGATGGCGACCAGCAGCGCAGTGAGCGCGCCGGTCAGCAACACCGCGCCGACATAGTCGATGGCGCGTCGGATGCGGGGAACCGGCAGCACGGTGAGTGTGCGCCGTGCGATCACCATCGCCGCCAGCGCCAATGGCAGGTTGATCCAGAATACCCAGCGCCAGTTGAGATAGTGGGTCAGCAGGCCACCGACCAGCGGTCCGGCGACGCTGGCCACGGCGTAGGTGGTGCTGAAATAACCCTGGTAACGGCCACGTTCGCGCGGCGAGACCACATCGGCAACCACGGCCTGTGCCACTGCAATCAGCCCGCCGCCGCCAATGCCCTGCAATATGCGCGCGGCCACCAGCGTTTCCATTGAACCGGCCATCGCACAGGCGATCGAGGCCAGCAGGAAGATCGCGATCGCGAACGACAACGTGGCGCGCCGACCATGGAGGTCGCCCAGTTTGCCGTAGATCGGCATCGAGACCGCGGTGGCGATCAGATAGGCCGACACCACCCAGGCGAGCTGGCCAAACCCCTGCAGATCGGCCGCCATCTGGGGCAGCGCGACCGAGACGATCGTCTGGTCCATGGCCCCGAGCAGCACCACGAGCATCAGCCCGGCCATGATGATCCGCACCTGTGCCGGCGCGAGAAACCTGGGTACTGCGTTGGTCGAGTTCGTCATGTGCGCAGGACGCGGGTATCAGTCGACCAAGCGCACCCTGACACTTTTGCCCTTGACCTTGCCCGCGTTGAGCCGGCGCATCGCCTCCTTGGCGATATCGCGTTGTACCGCCACGAAGGTGGTGAACTCGGTGACGTTGATCTTGCCGATCTGCTCGCGTGTGTAACCACCGTCGGCTCCGGTGAGTGCACCCAGCACGTCGCCGGGACGGATCTTCTCCTTGCGGCCACCGAGCAGTTGCAGCGTGACCATCGGCGGCAGCAGAGGGCCGCTGCCGGTGGGGGTGAGTTCGTCGCGCGGGTACCAGCGCGATTCCTGCTTCAGGTACTGCTCGATCTTGCCGACCGACCCCATCTCGTCCATGCTGGCCAGGCTCAGTGCCAGGCCAGTCTCGCCGGCGCGCCCGGTACGGCCGATGCGGTGGACGTGAACTTCGGCATCGGGCGTGATCGTGACATTGATCACCGCTTCGAGTTGCGCGATGTCCAGGCCGCGCGAGGCCACATCGGTGGCCACCAGTACCGAGCAGCTGCGGTTGGAAAACTGGGCCAGCACCTGGTCGCGGTCGCGTTGTTCGAGCTCGCCATGCAGGGCCATGGCGCTGAAACCCTGCTGCTGCAGCAAGGCAACCAGCTCCTTGCATTGCTGCTTGGTGTTGCAGAAGGCCAGCGTGCTGATCGGCCGGAAATGGTTCAGCAGCAGCGCCACCGTCTCGTAGCGGTTGGCACGTGTGACCTCGTAGAAGCGTTGTTCGATCTGCGGCCCGCTCTGGCGCGCCGCCACCTCGATGCGCACCGGAGCGCGCATGAACTGCTGCGCCAGCTTCTCGATGCCTTCAGGATAGGTCGCCGAAAACAGCAGCGTCTGCCGCTCCTTGGGGCATTGTTTGGCCACGGTCTGGATGTCGTCGACGAAACCCATGTCGAGCATGCGGTCTGCCTCATCGAGTACCAGCGTATTGAGCGCCTCCAGCGTCAGGTACTCGCGTGCCAGGTGGTCCATCACCCGCCCCGGCGTGCCGACGACGACATGCGCGCCATGCTCGAGCGAGGCACGCTGACCGCGCAATGCCACACCGCCACACAGGGTGACGACCTTGATGTTTTCCTCGGCCCGGGCCAGCCGGCGGATCTGGGTCGTGACCTGGTCGGCCAGCTCGCGCGTCGGGCAGAGCACCAGCGCCTGCACCGCGAAACGGCGCGGGTTCAGGTTGGTAAGAAGCGACAGCGCGAACGCCGCGGTCTTGCCGCTGCCGGTCTGCGCCTGTGCGATCAGGTCCTTGCCGGCCAGTACCACCGGCAGGCTGGCGGCCTGGATCGGTGTCATGGCCAGGTAACCCAGGCTTTGCAGGTTCTCCAGCGTGCCGGGCTTGAGCGGCAGCGCATCGAAGCCCGC
>JAGPBF010000197.1 GCA_018063505.1 Rhodoferax sp. | reverse complement strand
GGGTACGCCGGGCTGGGTTTCGGGCTGGGCATGGGGCCGGGGCAGATGTTCGGAGTCGTTGGAGTATGCATCGACGCAGGGCGATCGCGTCATCCGGGCTGGATGAAGCAGCATACGCCTGCTCCGGACGCGACCCGTTCAGTCACGTCCCTCAGACCTGCTGCTGGCGCAGCACCTGCGCCGTGAATTCGTCCGCCGGAAAAAACGATTCGATCATCAGCTCCTGCAAGGTCACGTCGTGTGCGGTTCCGAAGATGGTCACGGTACTGATGAAGCTGAGCACACCCGCGGGCGAGCGCATGCGAAATGGCATCACGACGCCCAGGTGTTCACCGGCCACGGATTGCGGATTGCTGTCGGCGGGCACCGGATAAGCGCGCAACTCGTCGAGCAGCTCGACCAATCGCGGGTCGGCCGTGGCGGCGATCTGCTGGCGCAGGCGTTCGAACAGATGGGCGCGCCACTGCAACAGGTTGTCGATGCGTGGCGCCACGCCTTGCGGATGCAGGCTGATGCGCAGCACGTTCATCGGAGGGCGCAGCAGTTCCTCGGGCAGGCCTTGCAGGAACAGCGGCACGGCGCGGTTGGCCGCAATCACGTTGTAGGTCCGGTCCAGCGCCAGTGCCGGATAGGGTTCGTGGCCCTTGAGCACCAGTTCGACCGCCGCCCGTGCGCTGGCCAGCGCCGGATCGTCCAGCGGCCGCTCGCGGTACATCGGTGCGTAGCCGGCTGCCACCAGCAGCGTATTGCGTTCGCGCAGCGGAATGTCGAGCCGTTCGGCCAGGCGCAGCACCATCTCCCGGCTGGGTTCGGCGCGGCCGGTCTCGACAAAACTCAGATGGCGGGTCGAGATCTCCGCCTCCAGCGCCAGACCTTGCTGGCTCAGGTGCCGGCGCTGGCGCCAGCTGCGCAGATGCTGGCCGAAGGGTGCGGGAACGGCGCGCTGGCCGACAGGTGCAGGGCTGGTGGGCGTACGGAGGGTCATGGGGTGATCCTAGGCCCAAAGCAGCGGCGGGTCATTACCTGGTGGGTAGTGGCCGGGCGGCCGCCAGTGGACGGCTACCATTGCCGGCATGACCACTGATGATGTCTTGATAGCAGGTGCCGGCATTGGCGGGCTGGCGGCGGCGCTGGCGTGCCGCCGCGCCGGTGCGGCAGTACGGGTGTACGAGCGGGCGGTGGCATTTGGCGAGGTCGGCGCCGGCATCCAGATCGGCCCGAACGTCACGCGCATCCTGCATGCCTGGGGCCTGGCCGACGCGCTGGCGCGGGTGGCTGCATTTCCGGATCGGCTGCAGGTGCGCAGTGCCGCATCCGGCCGTGAACTGGGCGTGTTGACGCTGGGCCGCAGCGCCTTGCAGCGGTATGGCGCGCCGTATGCCACGGTGCACCGGGCCGATCTGCATCAGCTGCTGCTGGCGGCGCTGCAGGGCCAGGGTGGCGCAGAGCTGGTGCTGGGCGCGCAGCTCGACGGCTTCAGCCAGTCGCCGCTGTCCGTGGTTCTGGCGCTTGCCGATGGCCGCCGGATCTGCGGCGCCGCGCTGATTGGCGCCGACGGCTTGTGGAGCCCGGTGCGCCAGGGCCTGCTGGGCGACGGCATGGCGCAACCCACCGGACATCTGGCCTACCGCGCCTTGCTCAAGCAGGACGATCTGCCGTCGGCCCTGCGCAGCGGGCAGGTGACGGTCTGGCTCGGACCGCAGATGCATGTGGTGCAGTATCCGGTGCGTGCGGGCGCCGAGCTCAATCTGGTGGCGATCGTGCACGGCGACCCCGACTGGCTGCGTGCCGCCAATGCCCTGCCCGGGAAGCTGGCGAACTGGAACCAGCACGCCGATGGTGCCGATGTTGCGGGCGCCCTGCATGGCGTCTGCGCGCCGTTGCGCGCGCTGGTGGAGGCTGCCGGTGGATGGCGCCTGTGGATCCTGTGCGACCGCCCGCCGATGAGCGGCCCCGAGCAACATGCGCAAGGTCGGGTTGCACTGCTGGGTGACGCGGCGCATCCGATGCGGCCGTATCTGGCGCAAGGCGCCGGCATGGCGATCGAGGATGCACAGGTGCTGGCCGCCTGCCTGGGTGATGGCTTGGGTGATGTGGCCGCGCAACTGCAGGCATTCGCGCAGCGACGCTGGCAACGCAACCGGCGGGTGCAACTGCGCTCGCGGCGCAACGGCAGCATCTTTCACGCGCGCGGACCGGTGCGCATGGCGCGCGACGCTGCGATGTCGGTGCTCGGCGAACGGCTGCTCGATCTCGGGTGGTTGTACCGGGGTTGAAGACCGATGCGCCATCGTGCAGCAGATCCGGGCTTGAGGCGAAGGGTAAGCCCCTAGATTGGGTGCGCTGGCGCAGCGCTATATTGCGTGTTCTGCCACGCCGCAGACGGCGTCAACATCATTTTCCGGAGGATTTCCATGAATTTCCATCGCAAGAAGGGTTTTGCCCTGAGCCTGGCCATCGCACTGGCTTATGGTTCGACAGCATTTGCCGCCACCGTTCCCGCTGGTGTGCAACTCAATGCCAAGCAGGAACTGGTGCGTAACAACGGTTCCGAGCCCGAGACGCTCGACCCGGCGCTGGCCTCGGGCGTGCCGGCCAACAATGTGATCCGCGAAATGTTCGAAGGCCTCACCGCCGTCGACAACAACGGCAAGGTGGTTCCGGGTACGGCCGAGAGCTGGAAGCAGAACGATCCGACCACCTGGGTGTTCAAGCTGCGCAAAAACGCCAAGTGGTCCAACGGCGATCCGGTCACGGCCGAAGACTTTGTGTACGGCATGCGCCGCTTCGTCGACCCGGCCACCGCGTCCAAGTATGCATCGACCTACGGCGTCTTCCTGCAGAACGCCAAGGAGATCATCGATGGCAAGAAGCCGGTGACCGAGCTGGGCGTGAAGGCGGTCGACGCGAACACCGTGGAGATCAAGACGCCGTTCCCGGCTGGTTTTCTGCCCGAGGTGGTTTCCAACCTGCAGCTCGGCCCGATCCACAAGGCCACGATCGAGAAATTCGGCAAGGACTGGACCAAACCCGGCAACATCGTCGGCAATGGCGCCTTCACACTGAAGGACTGGCAGGTCAACAGCAAGATCGTGCTGAGCAAGAGCCCGAGTTACTGGGACAACAAGAATGTCCAGCTGACCCAGGTGACCTATCTGGCGGTCGAGGAAGGCAATGCCGATGTCAAGCTGTACGAGTCGGGCGAAAACGACTGGGTCTACCAGTTGCCACCGGGCAGCTACGACAAGTACAAGGCGCAATATCCCAAGGACATCCGCAACTCACCGATGCTGGGCCTGCGTTACTACTCGCTGAACAATGCCGACCCGATGATGAAGGACGTGCGCGTGCGCAAGGCCTTGTCGATGGTGATCGACCGAAATATCCTGGCCGACAAGGTGACCGCCGATGGGCAGGTACCGTCGTACGGTGTGATCGTCAAGGGCGTCGCGGGTGCCGACGTGACCTCGTATGACTGGGCCAACTGGCCGATGGCGAAAAAAGTCGAGGAAGCCAAGAAGCTGCTGGCCGCCGCGGGAGTGGCACCCGGTGCCAAGATGAAGTTCGCCTACAACACCAGTGACTACCACAAGAAGATGGCGATTTTCGCCGCCTCCGAGTGGAAGACCAAGCTGGGCCTTGACCTGGAACTCGAGGCGATGGAGTTCAAGGTGCTGATCAAGAAGCGCAACGACCGCGACTACCAGATGGCGCGCAACGGCTGGATCGCCGACTATGACGACGCCACATCGTTCCTGACGCTGGTGCAATGCGACTCCGACCAGAACAGCCAGGGCAACTGCAACCGCGATGCCGAAAAACTCATCGAGCAGGGCAACCAGTCGCTCGACCAGGCCAAACGCAAGACCTTGCTGACGCAGGCGGCGAAGAAGATCATGGACGACTATCCGATGATCCCGCTGCTGCAGTACACGGTGCCGCGCCTGGTCAAGCCTTATGTGGGTGGTTATTCGACCAGCAATCCGCTGGACCGCTACCGCGGCAAGGACCTGTACATCATCAAGCATTGAGCCGCCGTTTGCCGTGACAATGGACTGGCGTTGTCAGCGACGCCAGTCTGTCTTTGCATGCATGCCTGCGGCGCGCGGGCGGAGAATCGTCGATGTGGTCGTACACGTTTCGCCGGGTGCTGGCAGCATTGCCGACCCTGCTGGCCGTCATCACGGTCTGTTATCTGCTGCTCCATGCCACGCCCGGCGGTCCTTTCGACGCCGAGCGCAAGGTCTCGGCGGCGGTGCTGGCCAATCTGCAGGCCAAGTACCACCTGGACGAGCCGTTGTGGAAGCAGTACCTGCTGTACCTGGGCAGCCTGCTCCATGGTGATCTGGGCGCCTCGTTTCGCTACGAGGACTGGAGCGTCAACCAGCTGGTGGCCAAGGCGCTGCCGATCTCGGCGGCGATTGGCGGCGGCGCCTTGCTGATCGCGCTGGTGCTGGGCGTGACGCTGGGCACGATCGCCGCATTGCGCCAGAACAGCGTGGTCGACTACACCGTGATGCTGTTCAGCAACCTGGGCCATGCCTTTCCGTCGTTCGTGATCGGGCCGGTACTGATTCTGATCTTCGCGTTGTGGCTGCGCTGGTTTCCGGCTGGCGGCTGGGACAACTTCGCGCCGCGCTACATGGTGCTGCCGATGGTGATGCTGGTGTTCATCAACGTGGCCACGATAGGGCGGGTGATGCGTGGCAGCCTGATCGAGGTGATGCACGGCAACTTCATCCGCACCGCGCGCGCCAAGGGCCTGCCTACCCATGTGGTGGTGCTGCGCCACGCGCTCAAGCCGGCGCTGCTGCCGGTGGTGTCGCTGATCGGACCGCTGGCCATCTCGTCGATCACGTCGGCGGTCGTCACCGAATCGGTATTCTCGTTGCCGGGTCTGGGCAAACTGATCGTCAACGGCGCTGGCAACCGCGACTACACCCTGGTGCTGGGGCTGGTGGTGCTGATGACGGTGGTGGCGGTGAGCTTCAACCTGCTGGTCGATCTGGCCTATGCCGCGCTTGATCCCAAGATCCGTTACTGAAGGCCCCGGCGTGTTGCAATCCCATCGAGACGACAAGCTGGTGCGCGCGCTGGGTGCGGCGGTCGAGGCCGCGGTACCCGGGCGAAGCCCGTGGCTGGATGCCCGGGATCGGTTCATGCGCAACCGGGCGGCAGTGACCGGCCTGTGCCTGCTGGTGCTGATCGTGTTGCTGTGCGGCCTGGGGCCCCTGGTGTTGCCCCATGCCTTCGACAGCGCGGACTGGGATGCGATGAGCCTGCCACCCACATTCAAGAACGCGCATTTTTTCGGTACCGACGAGTCCGGCCGGGACCTTTTGGTGCGTACCCTGATCGGCGGGCGCATCTCGCTGCTGGTGGGCCTGATGGCGACGCTGGCCTCGGTGTCGCTGGGTATTGCCTGGGGCGCGACCGCCGGATTCATCGGCGGGCGGGTCGATGCCTTCATGATGCGGGTGGTTGACATGATGTATGCCGTGCCGTATCTGCTGATCGCGATCCTGATGATTACCATCCTCGGGCGCGCGTTCTACCTGGTGGTGCTCACCATCACCGTGTTCTCGTGGATGGATATGGCCCGTGTGGTGCGCGGGCAGACGCTGTCGCTGCGCTCCAGGGAGTTCATCGAGGCGGCCCGTGCCATCGGCGTGCCAACGCGGCGCATCATCTTCGGCCATATCGTGCCCAACCTGCTGGGCGTGGTGGTGATCTACGCCACCGTGACGATTCCCGGCGTGATCCTGACCGAATCGGTGCTGAGTTTTCTGGGCCTGGGCATCCAGGAGCCGATGACCAGCTGGGGTGTGCTGATCCACGATGGCGCGGCGGTGATGGAGATATCGCCGTGGATGCTGCTGTTCCCGGTGGCGCTGTTGTCGCTGACGCTGTATTGCTTCAACTATATCGGTGACGGGCTGCGCGATGCGCTCGATCCGAAGGACCGGTAGGCGATGGCGCTGATCGACGTCAAAGACCTCGGCGTACAGTTCCAGACCTCGGACGGCCTGGTATATGCCGTCAACGGTATCAACTTCGCGCTCGATCGCGGGCAGACGCTGGGCATCGTCGGTGAAAGCGGCTCGGGCAAGAGCCAGAGCGTGCTGGCCATGATGGGGCTGCTGGCGCGCAACGGCCGGGCCAGTGGCCAGGCACTGTACGACGGCCAGGATCTGCTGGCAATGCAGCCGGCGGCGCTGAACCGGGTCCGCGGCAATCGCGTAGCCATGATCTTCCAGGATCCGATGACCTCGCTGAACCCCTACCTCACTGTCGAGCGCCAGATGACCGAGGTGCTGCAGTTCCACAAGGGCATGGACCGCAAGGCTGCGCGCAAGCGCTCGGTGGAACTGCTCGAAGCAGTGAAGATTCCGGAGGCGGCGCGGCGCATCGACATGTACCCGCACGCGTTCTCCGGCGGCATGCGCCAGCGCGTGATGATTGCGATGGCCTTGTTGTGCGAGCCAGAGGTGCTGATCGCCGACGAACCCACCACGGCGCTCGACGTGACGGTGCAGGCGCAGATTCTCGAACTGCTGCGCGACTTGCAGCGCGACTTCGGCACCGCCATCGTGCTCATCACGCACGACCTGGGTGTTGTGGCCGGCTTGTGCGACCAGGTCATGGTGCTGTATGGCGGGCGGGTGATGGAGCAGGGAAGTGCCCAGGAGATCTTCTACCGGCCGACCCATCCGTACACCCGTGGCCTGCTCGGTGCCGTGCCGCGGCTGGACCGGGACGAGGCCAGTCTGACTGCCATACCCGGTGCACCGCCGAACATGGCACGCTTGCCACGCGGCTGTCCGTTCAGCCCGCGTTGTGCCGCGGCACAAGCACGTTGCGCCGAGGAAATCCCGCTGCTGCAACCCGCCAACCAGGCCGGTATGTCGCGTGCGTGTCTGCGCACACCGGAAGAAATCGACCTGGTCATGGCGCACACAACCGGGGAGGGCGAGCATGCCTGAGGCGCGCGGACCCTTGCTGTCGGTGCGCGAGCTGAAGGTGCATTTCCAGGTGCGCGATGCCAAGGATTGGCCCTGGACGGCCAGCCGCACGCTCAAGGCGGTCGATGGCATCTCGTTCGACGTGGCGCCTGGCGAGACGCTGGGGGTGGTCGGTGAGTCCGGCTGCGGCAAGTCGACACTGGCGCGCGCCATCCTGAACCTGATTCCGGCCACGTCCGGCAGCATCCGCTGGCTCGGCCAGGAGATGACCGGCGCGTCGCCTGCACAGTGGCTGGCGGTGCGCCGCGACGTGCAGATGATTTTTCAGGATCCGCTGGCTTCACTCGACCCGCGCATGACGATTGCACAGATCATTGCCGAGCCGCTGCGCACCCACCATCCGGCGCTCTCGCGGGCCGAGACCATGGAGCGGGTGCGCGACATGATGCAGCGCGTGGGACTGACGCAGCAGCAGATCAACCGCTACCCGCACGAATTCTCGGGTGGACAGTGCCAGCGCATCGGCATTGCGCGCGCGCTGATCCTGCAACCCAAACTCATCATCTGCGACGAGCCGGTGTCGGCGCTGGACGTGTCGATCCAGGCCCAGATCATCAACCTGCTGCGCGAACTGCAGCAGTCGATGGGCCTGGCGCTGATCTTCATCGCGCACGATCTGGCGGTGGTCAAGCACATCAGCCACCGTATCCTGGTGATGTACCTGGGCCATGAAATGGAGGTCGCCGGCAAACACGCCTTGTACGCACAACCATGCCATCCGTATACGCAGGCACTGTTGTCGGCGATACCGATCCCCGATCCCCTGTTGCAGCGTGCCAAGGTGGTCGCGTTGTTGCAGGGCGATCTGCCCTCGCCCATCCACCCACCCAGCGGCTGCGTGTTCCGCACGCGGTGTCCGCAGGCGATCGCGCGCTGTGCAGCGGAG
>JAGPBF010000034.1:6391-27209 GCA_018063505.1 Rhodoferax sp. | reverse complement strand
TGAAAATTGATTGCAAGGAAATCCATGTCGAACTGTCTCATCCGCCCGGCGGAGTCTGGCGATGCCGCCACCATGGCGCAGATAGAAACCGCTGCCGAAGCGGCCCTGGGCCGACCGGCGTCTGATCCGCACAAGCGGCTTGTCACCTGGCGCGAGGCGGTCGAATTTGGCGAACCGCTGGTACAGGTGGCCAGTGATGGTGATGCGGTCGTCGGGTTTGTCGGTTATGACCGCAGCCGCGACCCTCGGACACCGCCGACGATGGGCGAGATCTGGGCCATCCATGTGCTTGCCAGCCACCAGGGTCAGGGTGTCGGGCTGGCTTTGTGGGATGCGGCAAGGGAGGCGCTGCTGGAAGAAGGCTGCACCCATGTATCGGTCTGGATCGAACTGGCGCAGGAGCGCGCATTGCGATTCCACGAACTGGCGGGTTTCAAACGCGATATGCCTTCGTTGCGCACGGTGGCACGCGGATCAATGCGGGTCGAGGAGATCCGGCTCAAGCGCCAGTTGTGATTGAGCGGCCGGTCAGGCCCTGCGGTTCAGGCCTCGCCGCCGAAGTGCGCGGTGAGGTTGTCGATGTATTTCTCGACCAACTTCTCGAACTCGGCTTCGACAACCGGCGCGATCACCATCTTCATCAGTCCCGGCAAAGGCAGCGTCAGGTCGCCTTCGATCTTGAGCACGAGATGGGTGGATTTCTTCTTGTCGGTGATTTTCCAGCTGCCTGACACCAGGGCATTGCCTTCATCCTTGACTGGCGTCCAGACGACCGTGCCCTTGGCTTTGTTGGACGTGTATCTGGAGGCATAGACGGTTTGAAGATTGACCTGGGCCAGGCCGATTTTTTCCATTTCCCAGCGATAGGTGTTGCTCCCGAGATCCACCAGCTTGTCGACCTTGGGGAAATGACCGGCAGAGGCTGGCACGTCGGACAACAGGTCGAATACGGCGCCCGCGGGGGACTTGACGCTGAATTCGTAGCCGAGATCAATATGGACGTTGACAGTCATGCGTGCTCCAGAAGGGTGGCGGTACAGGGTTTTTCGTCCTGCATCCTATCGCAACCCGCGCGCGCCGGGGCTTGCAGATGCACCGGCTGCAAGTGCTGGTCGACGAACTCAGCGTCCGTTGTACGCGACTGCGAGCAAGGCCTGCTGGCTATGGCGCGTGCGGGTCATGATGCGGCGCAGCAGAGCCTTGCCATCCACCGCCTCGATGTCATGTTCGCGCGCGAACTGCAGGGCTTCAGGGGTGTAGGTTGATGTTGTCGTGAAGGTACCATGTGCCGACTTGCAGGTGGCTACCACGCCCTGGAACTCCTGCATCTCGCGCAGGCTGACCGGCTTGTCCTGCGTGTGCTTGCAGCGCACGATGGCGACCGGCCCGGGCATTTTTGCGGCGTGCAGCCAGATGTCCACACCTTCCTGGTTGCGCTGCGATTCGCATCGGGTGTCAAAGCCGGCCCAAGAGAACCAGGTCTCGCAGACGGCGGCAAAACCTTGCGCGTCGATGGTGGCAAACACATCCAGGCTCCAGCGTTTGCCTTGCAGGGGTTCGATGCCTGTATCGGCCATGGCCGGTACGTGCGCGGCCGATGGCCCTGTGGCAATGGACGCGTCGTTGGCACGCGCTGGCCGCGCCTGGCCGCTGCCGTTGGCAAATGCCAGAAACAGGCCGATGGCCGACAAGGTCAGCAGCACGATCACCAGCGAGGCTGCCAGCATCAAGGTCTGGCCAACGTCGAACAGCCAGCCGCCAAGCATGGTTGCCAGCAGCAGCAGGCTGCCCGCTACCAGGGCCGACTGCGCAAATGACTGGCGTTGTGTGCGATCTGCAAGACTGGCAGGGATTGGTTGACCGGTCATTTTGTTGTACCTCCGGGGATTCATGGCTTGTGTCAGACAGCTCCCACGGTCTGCCAGTCCAGTCTAGGGCGCGCGCGTGACAGCACAAAGGCACTTTTCACGGTTTCGGGTCGAATGTTGTGGTTCCGACCGACCGCCCATCGTTGCCTGGCGCAGCACCGTCCCTGGCGCCCTGGCCTTGCCCTGCGGATGTTCACCCATAATCAGACACGCAATCTGCAAGGCAACGGGAGTCGATGATGTCGGAATCAGCGCAGTATCAGGATGGCGTGGCTTATGTCGCGGGCAAGTATGTGCCGATCGCGCAGGCGGCCATCCCCATCACCGACTGGGGTTTCCTGCGTTCGGACGCCACCTACGACGTGGTCACGGTGTGGAATGGTGCGTTTTTCCGCATCGACGCGCATCTTGAGCGCTTCATGCACAGTTGCCAGCGCTGGCGCCTCAATCCGGGCTTGAGCCCGGCACAGATCACCCGCATCCTGGCGCGATGTGTGCGGCTCAGCGGCTTGCGGTCGTCGTATGTGGAGATGATCTGTACCCGGGGTCAGCCGCCTTGGGGTTCGCGCGATCCGCGTCAGGCGGTCAACCAGTTCTATGCTTTTGCCGTACCGTTTGTCTGGCTGGCAAACGAGCAACAGCGGGCCAACGGACTTCGCATCCGGATCAGCGACGTGCAGCGGATCTCGCCACGTTCGGTCGATCCCAGGGCCAAGAACTACCACTGGAATGACCTGACGATGGGCTTGCTTGGCGCGCTCGATGCGGGCGCCGACTCGGTGTTGCTGGTCGATGCAGCCGGCAATGTGGTCGAGGGGCCGGGTTTCAATGTGTTCTGCGTCAAGGATGGTGCGCTGGCCACGCCGGACGAGGGCATGCTGGAAGGTATTTCGCGTCGCACCGTCATCGAAATGGCCGCGGCACTGGGTCTGCCGCTGCAGGCCCGGCCGGTGACGGCCGATGAACTGCGCGGCGCCGACGAGGTGTTCCTGTCGACGTCCGGTGGCGGCGTGTTGCCGGTGAGCCAGGTCGACGAGCGCACGATTGGCACCGGTGCGCCCGGCGCCATCACCCGCAGGCTGATCGAGACCTACTGGGCCTGGCACGCCGACCCGGCATACAGCCTGCCGATCGACTATTCGGTCTGAGTCGGCTGGCACTGTCCATCCGGGGCCGGCAAGAATAGTGCATCGAATCCGCCAGGAGGCTCGAACCGCCGATTGCGAAACAGCAATCGCGTCGGGCCAGGCATGCAGCGCTCGGGCACCGAGTGCTGTGGGTCGCCCGGATAACAGGTGACGCGAATTCCGCTCTCGTCTTCGAATGGTTCAGGCGCGATATGGGCCGGCCGCTGGCGCACAGAAGCCGCCATGACCTGGCCCACCGAGCGGTAGTGCGACAGTTGGGCCAGCGTCATGATCTGCGGCGGCGCAAGCGCGATTGCGCCGTCCCAGTAGTGTTGCAAGGCGTCCCGCGGGCGCAGCCAGATGCCATCGGTGGTTTCCACGTCGTCATGGCATGCGTGCTGACCGTCGGGCATCGCGGCGATGAAAAAGCGGGTATCGAAGCGCTGGTTCATCACCGAGGGAACCCGCGGGGTGATCCAGCGTGACCAGGGTTGCAGGCTGGTCGTGTCCAGCCGCAATGACAGGCTCGAAAGTGCCTGGCCGAACGGATGGGGTTCCAGCAACTTGCCGGCAAGCGCCTGGGCGTGTTCGGTACGCCCACCATGGGCAAACAACACCCCGCATTCCTCGAACACTTCGCGTATCGCAGCGACAAACAGGCCCGCAGCGGTCATTGGCGCGAGTCCGGGTTCGTTCAGCCTGCTGGCCAGGGCCGACGGCGATTGGTCCAGCAGGGCATGGGTGCCGCTGTCGTCGTCCTGCGGGTCGACCTTGCCGCCGGGAAATACGTGCGCACCGGCCAGTACGGACGAAGCCCCATGGCGCTTGAGCAAAAAGGTCTGCATGCCGCCCGCCGTATCGCGCAGGACGATGACACTTGCGGCTGCACGTGCAGGCGTGTTGACCGCGTCGAGGTTCAGTTCCATCGGGGGCGTGGGCAGGCGGGTGATTTACAGTCGCGGACTGGGGGTGTGCAGCCTAGCAGAGTCGCACGCCGAAACACAAGCAAACCGGAGACTGACGATGGCGGTGGACTTCAATGGGCGGGTGGCGATCGTGACCGGAGCCGGTGGCGGACTCGGCGCGGAGCATGCGTTGGCACTGGCTGCGCGCGGCGCCAGGGTCGTGGTGAACGATCTGGGTGGCGCGCGTGACGGCACCGGTGGTTCGGTCAGTGCGGCGCAGGCCGTGGTGGACCGGATCCGGGCTGCCGGCGGCCAGGCGATTGCCAACGGCGCATCGGTGACCGATTTCGACGCCGTGCAGGCCATGGTGCAACAAGCCATGGACACCTGGGGCCGGGTCGACATCCTGGTCAACAACGCCGGGATTCTGCGCGACAAGAGTTTTGCCAAGATGGAACTGGAAGACTTCCGGCTGGTGCTCGATGTTCACCTGATGGGGGCCGTGCATTGCACCAAGGCTGTCTGGCCGGCCATGGTGGCGCAGAAGTATGGCCGGGTCGTCATGACGACATCGTCGTCCGGCCTGTACGGCAATTTCGGGCAATCCAATTACGGGGCAGCCAAGATGGCGCTGGTGGGGCTGATGCAGACGTTGTCGATCGAGGGCGCCAAATACGGTATCCGTGTCAATTGCCTGGCGCCCACCGCGGCCACCCGCATGACAGAAGGCCTGATGCCCGAGGAGGTGCTGCGTGCGCTTGATCCGAAGGCCGTGACCCCTGCCATGCTGGTGCTGGCGGCGGAACAGGCACCCAATCGGACCATCCTGTGCGCAGGCGCCGGAACCTTCGAGGCTGCCCACATCACGCTGACAAGCGGTCGTTGGATCGGTACCGGCGACGACGCGCCCGAGCAACTGGCGATGCAACTCGATTCGGTGCGGGCACGCGATGGCGAAATGGTTCCGGAGTCGGGCAGTGCCCAGGGCCAGAATGAAGTTGCCCTGGCCATGGTGGCGGCACGTGTTGCCTGAGCGTGCCGGGTGGCAAGTGCCGCCGGGTCTGTCGTCACGGGCCGACGCTATATACTAGAAGGCTTTGACGACTGTCGGTATCTGATGCCGGTAGTCGGGCACGGTGCAATCTGACGATCCGTGCATTGTGATGGCTGGCAACGGCACATCGCGTATGGCAAGGCAAAGCGCTACTTGCCCACAAATCGCGAATCCGGACAGCCGTCACACATCCAGTCTGTTGGAAATTCACGGGAGTATTGGCCATGGCCAAAGAAGAGCTGATTGAAATGAGCGGTCTTGTGACCGAGGTGTTGCCCGATTCACGCTTTCGCGTGACGCTGGACAACGGACACCAGCTGGTTGCCTATACCGGCGGGAAGATGCGCAAGCACCATATCCGGATCATCGCAGGCGACAAGGTGTCGATCGAGTTGTCGCCCTATGACTTGACCAAGGGACGCATCACCTTCCGTCACATCGCAGGTCGCGGCCCCGGCCCGCAGTAAGCCATCCCGCTCCCCCGGCCCCGTGCGGCCACCGGCCCCGCCCGTGGGGCCTGTCGTCAGAACAAGACCACGCCGCGAATCGATTCGCCGGCTTTCATCAGGTCAAAGCCCTTGTTGATGTCCTCCAGCGGCATCGTGTGGGTGATCAGATCGTCGATGTTGATCTTGCCTTCCATGTACCAGTCAACGATTCGCGGCACGTCGGTGCGCCCGCGTGCGCCGCCAAAGGCCGAGCCTTCCCATTTGCGGCCGGTGACCAGCTGAAACGGCCGCGTGCTGATTTCGGCACCGGCTTCGGCCACTCCGATGATGATGCTGCGGCCCCAGCCCTTGTGGGTGCATTCCAGCGCCTGGCGCATGATTTTCGTGTTGCCGATGCATTCGAAGCTGTAGTCGGCGCCACCGTCGGTCAGCTGCACGATGCGGTCAACCACACTTTCTCCGGCGGCTTCGAGCTCTTTCGGGTTGATGAAATGGGTCATGCCGAACTTGCGCGCCATCGCTTCGCGCGCCGGATTGATGTCAACGCCGATGATCTTGTCGGCACCCACCATCCTGGCGCCCTGGATCACATTGAGCCCGATGCCGCCGAGGCCGAACACCACGACATTGGCACCCGCCTCGACCTTGGCGGTGAACAACACGGCGCCGATGCCGGTCGTGACGCCGCAGCCGATGTAGCAGACCTTGTCGAACGGCGCGTCTTCGCGGATCCTGGCAAGTGCGATCTCCGGCACCACCGTGTAGTTGCTGAATGTCGAGGTGCCCATGTAGTGCAGGATGGGTTTCCCGTCCAGGCTAAAGCGACTGCTGGCGTCGGGCATCAGGCCCTTGCCCTGGGTACCGCGGATCAGCTGGCAAAGATTCGTCTTGCGCGACAGGCAGAACTTGCAGTGGCGGCATTCCGGCGTGTAGAGCGGGATCACGTGGTCACCCTTCTTCAGCCCGGTGACGCCCGGCCCGACGTCGACGACGATGCCGGCTCCCTCATGGCCCAGGATCGCGGGAAACAGACCTTCCGGATCGGCCCCGGACAAAGTGTAGTAGTCGGTGTGGCAAATGCCGGTGGCCTTGATCTCGACCAGTACCTCACCGAACTTCGGTCCTTGCAGGTCGACGGTTTCGATGGTCAGGGGTGCGCCGGCTTTCCAGGCGACTGCTGCTTTTGTTTTCATGACGGAAGGCGTTGAAAGCTGGACAAGCGGCAACTATAAGCGCCATTGACGGGGCTGGCGGTCACACACGAAGTACCGCCCCAGGGCACCGATGGATATACTGTTTCGATCGTGGGATTGGTGAGGGCCGCATGGAAGTTTCGTCAAGCAATCTGGATTCAACACGGGTGCTGCAGGTGCGTGGGCGGCTCGACCATTCGCATGCCAAGGAATTCGAAACTGCGCTGGCGCCGCATCTGCTGGCCTGTACGCCGACAGGCTCGCCGCTGGTGCTTGATTTCTCGGGCGTGGTCTACATCAGCAGTGTCGGCCTGCGGGTGTTGCTTCTGGCGGCCAAACAGGTCAAGGCCCAGCAGGGATTGATCGCCATCGCCGCGCTCACGCCCATCGTGACAGAAGTTTTCCAGGTCAGCCATTTCAATCTGGTGCTGGCGGTGTACCCGAACGTTGCCGCTGCCGCGGCCGGGCTGGGCACATGAAGCTGCGCTGCTGGGGCACCCGGGGTTCGATTCCGGTGTCGCTGACAGCGCCAGATGTGCGGGCCAAGATCGTCCGTGCGCTCGAAGGCGCGCAAGGGCGCAACCTCTCGCATCCGGGTGCCATCGCTGCGTATGTGGACAGCCTGGGCTTCGACGTGGCCGGAACCTTTGGCGGCCACTCTAGCTGTGTACAGATCGAGACCGGCGGCAGCGAACATTTCATTCTCGATCTGGGTACCGGTGTGCGGCCGCTTGGCGCGCATATGCTGGCAAGGTACGGCGCCGCCGTACCCCAGACCTACCATGTGTTCCTGTCGCATCTGCATTGGGACCACATCATGGGGCTGCCGTTTTTCACGCCGGTTTATATCCCGGGCAACCGCATCGTTGTGCACAGCTGCCATCCCCATGCCGAGGCTGCGCTGCGCCGGCAACAGGCCGAGCCCTCGTTCCCGGTCCGTTTCGAACAGTTCTCGGCCGCCTTCGAATTCGACACCGTCACTCCAGGGCAGGCATTCGAGGTCGACGGTACACGGGTGATTGCGCACGCGCAGCGCCATGCGGGCGATTCCTACGGATGGCGTTTTGAGCGTGCTGGCAAGAGCGCGGTGTATTCGACCGATTCCGAGCACCGGCTCGAGGATGAGGATGAGCGCGCCGGATTCATTGCGTTTTTTCGCGATGCCGACGTTGTGGTTTTCGATGCGATGTATTCGCTGGCCGATGCGATTTCCGTCAAGGCAGACTGGGGGCATTCGAGCAATATCGTCGGCGTCGAGTTGTGCCAGGCAGCCCGGGTGGGGCGCCTGGTGCTGTTCCACCATGAGCCTGCATACAGCGACACGCAGATTGCCAATGTTTTGCAGGAGACACGCCGCTTCGAGCAGATCACCCGTGACGGCCATGTTCTCGAGGTCTTGTCCGCCTGGGATGGACTCGAGCTGACACTATGAGCCGATGAGCCGGCAGGACAGCTTGTTCGGCCGGGTCTTCCTGTACCGGCGCGGGCGTCTGGCGGCACTGGTGCTGCTGGCGGGTTTTGCCTTGTTGCTTGCGGCCACGGCCTGGCGCGAACAGGCCCGGCCGCCACAGACAACGGGCCAGAAAGTGTTGTACGCAGTTGCCGCGCCGCTGGCAGGCGTGCGGCAACTGCTGTTCGACGGTTACCAGCGCATGCTTCCACGCATGCGTGAGGCCCAGCCCGTGGCACTGGTCGGGATCGACGAAATCAGCCTCAAGCAGTTCGGCCAGTGGCCGTGGCCGCGCAGCCAGCTGTCGGCACTGATCGACAGCATTGCCCGCTACGACCCGGCGGCGATCGGCCTGGACATCTACATGCCTGAGGCAGATCAGACCTCGCCCGATCGCGTTGCGGCCCGACTGGGGCCGGAGCAGGCGGCGCTGGCCGACGCGTTGCGGCAATTGCCGCCGCACGACCAGCGACTGGCCCGGTCCCTGCGCGATGCGCCAACCGTACTGGGCGCGGCCGGCTTCAATTTCGCCACGGACAACACCCGCGATGGCATGCGTACCACGCCCATGCGCGTGGATGGCGGCGACGCCTTGACGTACCTGCATCGCTTTCCCTTTGTGCTGACGAGCCTGCCCGAACTGCAGGCTGCGGCCCACGGCCAGGGGCTGGTGTCGCTGCGTGATGAGGCGGTGGTGCGGCGCATTCCGCTGGTGGCCGCGGTCGGTATTGTGCCAACGCCCTCACTGGCCCTGGAAATGTTGCGGGTGGCGTCCGGCAGCGATGCCATCCATGTCACCGTTGGCGCAGGCGGCATCCGTTCGGTCGGCGTGGCCGAGCTTGACGTGCCCACGCAGGCCGGTGGTGATGTCTGGCTGCATTTCGCCCGTGCGCAGAATGTGGCGGACGTGCGCAATATTTCGGCGGCCGAGCTGATGGCCGGCAAGGTCTCGGGTGATGCCTTGCAGCACAAGCTGGTGCTGATCGGCCTGACCGGCTCGGGCCTCAACGACCGGCGCGTGACACCACTGGGCGAGAGTGTGGCGGGCATCGAGATCCAGGCCCAATTGCTCGAAAGCCTGCTCGACGGGCACATGTTGTTGCGCCCCTGGTGGATGCCGCGCGCCGAGCTTGCGATTCTTTTCGCGGTGGGGTTGGCCATGATCGTCTGGGTCCCGGCTGCGCTGGCCCGCCATGATGCCCAGGGCGTGCGCCGTCCGCGCAGGGTGGGTTTCTGGGTATCGATGATCTGCCTGCTGGCGCTGGGCGGCGGCGTTGTCCTGTTTCACACCATGGGCTGGTTGTTCGATGGCGCCGGAATGTCGATTGCCTTCGCGGCCATGCTGGCCAGCCTGGTGTCGAGTTCGACGCTGGAGGTCGAGCGTGACAACCAGCGGCTGGCGCTTGCCGAGCATGCGTTGCGGGAAGAGACTGCGCGGCTGGCTGGCGAAATGGAAGCCGCACGCCGAATCCAGCTCGGTTCCTTGCCCGATGCCCGTACCGCATTTCCGGGTGAGCAGCGGTTCGTCGTGGACGCGCTGATCGAACCGGCCCGCGAGGTGGGTGGCGACCTGTATGACTTCTTCATGGTGGATGCGCACCGCCTTTGCTTTCTGATCGGCGACGTGGCGGGCAAGGGTGTACCGGCCAGCCTGTTCATGGCCGTGACCAAGACCTTGTCGCGCAGCTTCGCGACCCGGCTCGCAGGAGGTCCGTCGGCGGTGGTGTCGGCGGCCAATCTGGACCTTTCAAGAGGCAATGTCGAAGCCCAGTTCGTGACGATGCTGCTCGGTGAGCTGGACGTGCGCACCGGTGCGCTGGATCTTGTCAATGCCGGGCACGATGCGCCGTGGCTGTTGCGCAGCGGGCAATCACCGCGCCAGCTCGTCGCGCCTGCGCACGATGGTGGCCCGCCCTTATGTGTGCTGGACGACTTTGTCTACTCCGTGCAGCGGATCGCGCTGGCACCAGGTGACGATCTGGTCATGGTGACCGACGGCATCACCGAGGCGGCGAATTCCGATCAGGAGCTGTACGGGAACACCCGGCTGCAAGCGGCCTTGGCCACGGCCGGTGACGGCGCGTCGGTGGACGCGATATTGCGCCATCTGCGTGCGTCCGTGGCCGCTTTTGTCGATGGCGCCGAAGCATCCGACGACATGGCGGTGCTGGTGTTGCGCTGGAACGGGCCGGTGGTCGGCGCCTGATGCCGCACCGGGCGGCCGGGATTTCAGCGTATGTTGATCTCGACGCGCCGGTTCTCGGCACTGGCAACGCCGTCGGCGGTCGGAACCGCCGGTTCGCGCTCGCCGCGACCTGCAATCGTAATCATCGAGGCGGCAATGCCGGCCTGCACCAGCTTGTCGCGCACGGTCTCGGCACGCTGCACCGACAGTTGGTCGTTGTCGGCAACCGATCCGACCCGGTCGGTATGGCCGATCACGGTCACCTCCGGCGCCGGGTAACGGGCCACGGCGGCCAGCAATTGATCGAGTACGGTTTTGAATTCGGGAGCCAGTTCGACCGCCGAGCCGGACTCGAACACCAGCGTGAACGACACCGGCATAGCGGGGCGGGCTTCAAGCGTGCTGGCATAACGCTGTTGCACCGCCTGGCCATCGGCGACGCGCGCGATGATATTGCCGCGGTTGGTCACATCGGCCGCCGCGAAGGGTGTTGCCAGCGTCTGCTGCGCGCCAGCGGTGCGCAGTTCGACCATACCGGCCTTGCCGTTGGCATCGGGCAGCAACACCACGGTGCTGGTCGGCTGCGCGGTCAGGCTGAGGTACAGCAGGCTCACGAATCCGACGGTGAACAGGAACATGGCTGCTGACCTATTGTCCCGCGTCGATGATGAAGCTGGTGCCGCGTACGCCCAGCGTCATGCCCGGCGCAGAAAACTTGACGGCTTGCGGCGTGGCCTTGGCGATCTTGCCGGAGATGACCGACAAGGTGCCACGTTTGACGGTCGCGTCGATGGTCCCGGCATGGGTGGTGCTGTCGAAGGAAAACTTGTGCAGGTCGATGGTCGAATTCGGACCGGCAGACAACAAGGTGTTGTCGCGCAGGGTGATTCCGACCGCGCTGTCGGCGCCGGTGGTCACTCGGTCGCTGGAGAAGATGCGGGATCCGACGGTCGCGGCCTGCTGTTGCTGGCCGCGCTCGATCAGGACCTCGCCCTTGCTGACCTTGACGACACCGGCTTCCTCACTGGCCGATGCATGCAGACACGACAGCCCAAGTACGACTGTCAAGGCGATGGATTTGATGTGGTCCAATTGCTGTGCCTCCTGTAGGCTGTTCTAATCCGCTCAGATGGGTGCCGTCTCACTATACCGCTTTCCCGCCCGCATGGATTCCCTCGATTCCATGGCCGCGCATCTCAAGTCGGTGGCTGGCACCGGGCTGGAGCCGGCGATCGTGCTGCGTGCGGAAACCGCGCTGGAGGAGCTTCTGAGTAACTCTATCGTCCATGGAGGGGCGCCGGAAACGCCGGCATCGGTGGTCTGGCTTTGCGCGGTGGCGCGCACCGACGGCTTGATGCTGCGCTACGAAGATCCGTTTGCGCCGTTCGATCCGATGGCAAAAATAGACGAGGCGCTGCGCCGTACGACCCATCCGATCGAACAGCGGCGCGCCGGTGGGCTTGGCCTGCTGATGGTGTTTCGCATGGCCGATGAATTCCGTTACTTGCGCGAGGGTGGCCGCAACCGCATCGACCTGCTGTTCGCCACGCGGCGAACCCGATAGCGGTCTTCAGGCCGGCCCGCCGCGGCGCCGATGTAACCAGGCTCCGCCCTGCAGGGTAGGTTGCGGGCTTGCTTGGGAGCGGCCCCCCGGTGCAGCGCCCAGGCTGGGTCAGTCGACCTTGGCGCCGGAGGCCTTGACGACTTTTTCGTATTTCGCGCGTTCGGCGTTCATCATGGCGCCGAACTGCTCGGGCGTGGTTGGCACCGGCTCTGCCATCAGCAGGGCAAAACGGCTTTTCGCCTCGGGTGAGTTGAGCGCTGCGACGAAGGCCTGGTTGAGTTTGAGCACAATGTCGCGCGGCGTGGCTGCCGGCACGACCAGGCCCCACCAGGTATCGACCGAAAATCCGCTCAGTGTTTCGGCCACGGTCGGAATGTCGGGCAGGGCCGGACTGCGTTGGGCGGTGGTAACGGCCAATGCCTTGAGTTTGCCGGCCTTGATGTTGGCCGATGCCGTGGCCAGGTTGTCGAAGTTGAAGTCGACCTGGCCCGACAGCAGCGCGAGCTGGGCCGGATTTCCGCCGTTGTAGGGGATGTGTACTGCGAATATGCCTGCCTGCGACTTGAACATTTCGCCGGCCAGGTGACCGCCGCTGCCATTGCCGCCGGAGCCGTAGTTCAGTTTGCCGGGATTGGCCTTGGCGTATTTGATCAGGTCGGCCACGCTGTTGATCGACAGGCGGTTGGCCGTGTCTGCGTTGAGCACCAGCACGTTGGGCACCCGCACCATCTGGGTGATGGGTGCGAAATCCTTGGCGGCGTCGAACGGCATCTTGCTGTACAGCCAGGGGTTGATGGCATGCGTGGCGACCGCTGCGATACCAATGGTGGTGCCGTCGGGTGCCGACTTGGCCACCAGGTCGACTCCGATATTGCCGCCGCCACCGGGTTTGTTCTCGATGATGACGGTTCCCAGGCTGTCCTTGACCCGCTCGGCCAACAGCCTGGCAGTCACGTCGATCGGGCCACCCGGGCCATACGGCACGATGATGCGGATGGTTTTCGATTGCGCCACGGCACCAGCAGGCAGCACGAAAAGACTGGCGGCGACGGTGATGGAGGCGATGGTGGAAAGGGTGGCAAATTTCATGGAAACGTGTTTCTTTGCTGGTTGGTGGCCCCGCCCGCTGGCGAGTATTGCGGGGCCTGTGGCAGGACCTGCTTGAACCCAGGCGCGGTCGCCGCCACTGGCGGATTCAGATGTTCTGGGCCTTGTCGGCCTCGGTGACAAAGGAGTCGGCGTAGAACTCTTCTTCCGGTAGCCCGGCCAATTCACTGTAGTCCAGCCGCGCGGAGTCCACGACGATCGGCGCGCCACAGGCATAGACCTGGTAGCCCGACAGGTCGGGCAGGTCCTCCAGCACCGATTTGTGCACGAAGCCGGTGCGCCCGGTCCAGGCGTCCTGGGCTGTGGCGTTGGAGATGACCGGCACATATTGCAGATTCGGCATCTCGACCATCTTCTGGCGGACCCAGGCATCCAGGTACAGGTCCTCGGGTCGGCGTCCGCCCCAGTACAAGGTGGCTGCGCGCGTGATGCCCTGCATCTGCATGTGTTCGATCAGGGCCTTGATCGGCGCGAAGCCGGTACCGGAGGCCAGCAGCACCATCGGCTTGTCGGAGTCTTCGCGCAGGTAAAAGCTGCCGAACGGACCCTCGATGCGCTGGATTTCTTTCTCCTTCATGACGCCGAACACATGGTCGGTGAACTTGCCGCCCGGCATGTGCCGGATATGCAGGTCGACGCCGGGTCCGTTGTGCCGGGCGTTGGCCATGGAGTAGCTGCGGCGCGAACCGTCGCGCAGGATGAATTCGACATACTGGCCCGCGTGGTACACGAACGGGTCGTTGGCCGGCAATTGCAGGCGCACCAGCATCACATCGTGCGACAGGCGCTCCAGCGCGCTGACCCTGGCCGGCATCTTGCGTATCGGGAAGGCGCCCGCTTCGGTGACCTGGCGCGACTCGAGCACCACGTCGCTCTGGGCCACGCCACAGCAGGTCAGCACGTAGCCGTTGGCCTCTTCCGCTTCGCTCAGGGCCTTGGCCTGATGGGGACCATGGATGACGGTGCCTTCGATCTTCTTGCATTTGCAGGAACCACAGGCGCCATCCTTGCAACCGTAGGGAAGGCCAATGCCCTGGCGGATGCCGGCGGCCAGCATGGCCTCATCCGGATTGACGGTAAAGGTACGGCCGCTGGGCAAGATAGAAATCTGAAAGGTCATCGGTTCGGTATCCTTGGCGATTCACAAACTGCAATAGCCCTCGATTTTGCCTTCAAACCAGAACCCACTCGGAGCGCTGCCTGCGCGCTTTCGCCGCCAACGCGTTCTCATCGTCGGTTGCGGCGATATCGGCATGCGTATCGTGCGCGCGCTGCGTGGCCGTGTCCAGCTCATGGCCCTGAGCTCCACCGGGGATCGCGCGGATGCGCTGCACGCGCAAGGCGTGCGTGTATTGCGGGGCGATCTGGACCAGCCGCGTAGCCTGCGCCGCATCGCCGGCCTGGCCACCCACGTCATCCATCTGGCGCCGCCGGCGGCCCAGGGCTGGGCCGATACCCGTACCCGCGACCTGGTTGCAGCGCTGCGTCGCCGCGCACCTCCGCTGTCGCTGGTGTATGGCTCGACCAGCGGCGTGTACGGCGACTGTGCCGGTGCGTTGATCGCGGAGACGCGGATGACGCGGGCCGACACGCCGCGCGCGCGCCGGCGTGTCGATGCCGAGCACTGGATCCGCTTTTTCGGGCGAGGTGCCGGCGTGGCCGCGAGCATTCTGCGGATTCCCGGCATTTACGCGCCGGACCGCACCGGCGGGACTCCCCGACAGCGCCTGCTGGCCGGCACGCCGGTGCTGCGTGCCGAGGACGACGTTTACACCAACCATATCCATGCCGACGACCTGGCGCGGGCCTGCGTGGCCGCTTTGTGGCGCGCACGCGCGCAGCGTATCTACAACGTCAACGACGATACCCAGCTGAAAATGGGCGACTATTTCGATCTGGTGGCGGACCTGTTCGATCTGCCCCGGCCGCCGCGGCTGCCGCGCGCCATGGCTGCCGCCCAGTTGCCGTTGGGCCTGCTCAGTTTCATGGGTGAATCGCGGCGGATGGACAACACGCGGCTCAAGCGCGAGCTCAAGCTGGTGCTGCGTTATCCGACCGTGACACAGGGCCTGCAGCCGGCCTGAGAGTGTCGCGGTGGCGCGGGCGCCGTGGATCAGATGCCGGCGGGTTTGCGCATGTTGCGCATGCGGTCGACCGACTGCAGACGCAACTGCCGGAGCTCGGCACCCTGCAACACGGTCAGCGTGATGTCGCCTTCAGGTTCGGTCCGATCCCACAACTTCTTGTACAAGGCCTCCAGCGACGTGACCTTGGCGCCGTCGACCGCCAGCACCAGATCGCCCGGCTGCAGGCCTGCCTTCTGCGCCGGACTGTCCTTGCTGACCCGGATGATCTGCACGCGGCCGGATTGCTCGGCCGAGGATATGCCGATCCACGGTCTGTGGCTTTGCGCCGTGGTGCCGGTCTTGCGCATTTCGTCGAGGATGGGCTTGAGCAGGTCGACCGGAACAAACATGTTGCCGGGCAGGCGGCGCTCGCCGCCCATGGCATCGGGGACCAGCAGGCTGCCGATACCGATCACTTCGCCCTGCTGGTTGAACAAGGGAGCACCCGAGTGGTTGGCAATTGGCGGGCTGGTGAATGCTGCGGCATCGATGTGGTACTCCCAGTAGCCGGAGAACGCGCGCTTGCTGACCAGTTGCACCATGTTCAGATCGCTGTCCGTGCCGCCGGGCTGGGCTCCGGTGACGGCCATCAAGGGTTCGCCGGATGGCTGGTTGGTCAGGCTGCCCAGGCTGACCGGCTCGATATCGCGCAGTGGCAACAGGCTGCGCACCAGTCCGAACCCGGTGGCCTGGTCGTACGCCACGGCTTGCGCCGGAACCGTGCGCATGTCCTGGGTGACGATCTGGATCTCCTGGGCTTCGAGCATCAGGTAGCCGATGGTCAGGATCAGGCCGTCCTTGTCGATCAGCACCCCAGAGCCGGCGCGTTGGCGCCCCAGCGACTCGGCCGAAGAGGCGCCATCTGCCACCGTGACCCGGATGCCGACCACCGCCGCATGGGCGCGCGTGAGCTGCTCAAGCTGCGTTGCGGCCGACGGGGCGCCGATCTGTTGCGCGGCCGCGCCAGTCCAGGCGGTGCAAAGTGCCAGGACCATTGCAAGCGCTTGCCATGAAGAATGCCGCATGAATCGGTGCAAAAACCGCATGATGGACCCCCTGGTGTGGACGGACGCGATGGCGAAGAATGCGCCTGTTCCATTAAGCTTGCAAGTCCGTGGGTCATGCCGCGTGGCGCACCGTTGGCCTCGGTATTTGGCGCGCCCGGTGCCGAGCCGTCAGTGGCGCGGTCTTGAGCCCAGGGTCGCGACGTGGTGCGCTATCGCGGGAAGTGTGTCGAACAGCTGGTCCGGCAGGCTTGCGGCGATGGGCTCGCCGGCGTTGTAGCCAAAACTGACAGCCCAGGCTGCGATACCCGTGTTGCGTGCGGCCTGCACGTCGATGCGCGAGTCGCCCACATGCGCCATCTGCAGCAGCTGGCAGTCAAACACCCGCCGGACATGGTCCAGCACACTGGCATGGGGTTTCTTGTGCGACAGCGTATCGCCACCGACCAGCAATTCGAAGAATCCGTCGAGCCGCGTCGCCTGCAGCACCTGCTGCGCAAAACCCTGCTCCTTGTTGGTGACACAGGCCAGCCGTATGCCGGCCTGGCGCAGCTGCCCGAGCGTGACGGCACAGCCCGGATACGGCTGCGCCAGCGTACCGGCGATCCGTGCGTAATGGTGTTCGAAGCGCAGCAGCAGCGCGTCGATATCCATCCGGGCGGACTGCGCGCCACCGTCTTGCATCGACGCGCGTTGTGCGGCTGCGGTGGTGTCGGTCAGCAGGCCGTGCATCAGCAGCTTCGCGCCGCCACCGATGCGCAGTGTGATGTCGTCGAGTGTTCGCGGTGCCAGGCCAGCATCGGCCAGCGTCTGGTTGGCGGCATAGGCGATCTCCGCGGCCGTGTCGACCAGGGTGCCGTCGAGGTCGAAGCTCAGCAGCTGATAAATCATGCCGTAATGTCCTTGCGTTGGGCCGTGGCAGGGCTTGTCGCCAGCACACGAAAGTGGCCGGAGATCGCAACAAGAAGTAGGGTTTGACTGCGCAATAGAATGTTGTGCAAGTCCTTGGCGGACCCTTGCGCGTTATTCGTGAATTTTCATCCCGCAAAGGGATGGTGCCGGAGGCCGGAATCGAACCGGCACGGGTTTTACCCCGCGGGATTTTGAGTCCCGTGCGTCTACCAATTTCACCACTCCGGCAACGGAGCCTGATCAAGGGCGAAATTATGGCACAGTGCAGGGCATGAAATATCCCACTATCGAAGACGCCATCGGAAAAACCCCGATGGTCGCTTTGCAGCGTATCGGCGCTGCGGACAACCAGGTGCGCGGCAATGTCGTGCTGGGCAAACTCGAGGGCAACAACCCGGCCGGATCGGTCAAGGACCGGCCGGCGATGTCGATGATCCAGCGGGCGCAGGAGCGCGGCGACATCAAGCCCGGCGATACGCTGATCGAGGCCACCTCGGGCAACACCGGTATCGCGCTGGCCATGGCCGCTGCGATCAAGGGTTATCACATGGTGCTGATCATGCCCGAGGACTTGTCGATCGAGCGGGTGCAGACGATGAAGGCGTATGGCGCCGAACTGATCCTGACGCCCAAGAGTGGCGGCATGGAATACGCCCGCGACCTGGCTGAACAGATGGAGCGTTCCGGCAAGGGCCGGGTGCTCGACCAGTTTGCCAATCAGGACAATCCACGCATCCACTACGAGACCACCGGGCCGGAAATCTGGGCCGACACCAAGGGGCAGGTCACGCATTTCGTCAGCGCCATGGGAACGACCGGCACCATCAGCGGCGTATCGCAATTCCTGCGCGAGAAAAACCCGGCGGTAAAGATCATCGGAGCCCAGCCGTCCGAGGGTTCGCGAATTCCCGGCATCCGCAAATGGCCGCAGGAATACATGCCCAAGATCTACGATCCCAAGGCGGTTGATGAATTGATTCTCGTCAGCCAATCCGACGCTGAGGAAATGTGCCGGCGCATGGCGCGCGAAGAAGGCATCTTTGCCGGCATTTCCGCTGCCGGAGCTTGCTGGGTGGCGCAGCAGATCGCCCAGCGCGAGAAGAACGCCACCATCGTTTTCATCGTTTGCGACCGGGGCGACCGGTACCTGTCGACCGGCGTTTTCCCGGCCTGATGCTGATGGCCAGCGAAGAGTTCAAGTTCTGCCCGCATTGCGCCAACCCGCTGGAATTCATCGGCCAGCTGGAAGACGGTGGCCACAAGCAGCGTCTGCGTTGCGTGGCCTGTGGCTTCACGCACTGGAACAACCCGGTGCCGGTGCTGGCGGCAGTCATTGAATACGAGGGCCGGATTCTGCTGGCACGCAATGCCGCCTGGACCGCCAAGGCCTATGCGCTGATCACCGGCTTCATGGAAGCTGGCGAGACACCGCAGGAAGGCATCACGCGCGAGATCATGGAAGAGACCAGCCTTCAGACCGACGCGCTGGCGCTGATCGGTGTCTACGACTTCCAGCGCATGAACCAGGTCATCATCGCCTGGCACGCGCAGTGCAGTGGCACCGTTCAGCTCTCGCCGGAACTGGTGGACTACAGGCTGTTCCGGCATGAGGACGTGTTGTGCTGGCCTGCCGGCACCGGGTATGCACTGGCCGACTGGTTGCGCTCACGCGGATACCAGCCCACGTTCGTGGAGTGGGGTAAGCGTTGAGCGCGCGGATGGTACCGGCAAAGACCCATAGAATCCGAACCAACTGATGCTGGAGAAACGATGCGAACTGCTGATATTGAAGTCGACGCGCGCGGCCTGAACTGCCCGCTGCCCATTCTCAAGGCCAAGAAGGCCCTCAGTGGGCTGGAAAGTGGCCAGACCGTGCGCGTGGTGTCGACCGATGCCGGCTCTGTGCGTGATTTCCAGGCTTTTGCCAAGCAGACCGGCAACGAGCTGGTCGAGCAGCAGACCGAGGGCGGAGATTTCATCCACCTGATGCGCCGGCGTTGAGGCCCGTTACATCGACGCGATTTTTCGCGCCGATGGGGTTGTGGCAAGTCGCGCCGTATGCTGCGCTGATTCAGCCCAGCCGCACCAATTGTTCGCGCAGCTTGTCCAGCGTGGCTTGGAAATCATTGACACGCTGGCGCTCCTGCGTAATCACTGCGGGGGGTGCCTTGGCGACAAAGGCCTCGTTCGCCAGCTTGCCATTGGCCCGCACGATCTCTCCTTCGATACGCGTGACTTCCTTGCCCAGGCGCGCCTTCTCCGCTTGCACGTCGACTTCCATGTAAAGGCAGACACGGGCTGCACCCACCACCGCCACCGGCGCCGCCTGGGCGGCCGCGGCCCACTCGGTCTCGTGGTCGAACACCCGCACTTCGCTGAGCTTGGCCAGCGCCTGCAGCACCGGCGCTGACGCGCGCTGGAACGCGGCTTCGGCCGCATCGGTTGCCAGCACGAACAGCGGCAAGCGGGTTGCCGGAGAGACACCCATTTCGCCGCGCAGATTGCGACAGGCGTCCACCAGCAGCTTGAGCCGGGCCACGTGGTCGATGGCGGCAGCGTCGATACGTTCGCTCTGGCTGACCGGGTAGGCCGCAATACTGATCGAATCGCCGCCGCGGCCGGCCACCGGCGCGACCTTTTGCCACAGGCCCTCGGTGATGAACGGGATCACCGGATGGGCCAGCCGCAGAATGGTCTCCAATGTGCGGATCAGCGTGCGCCGGGTGGCGCGTTTCTGTGCGTCGTTGCCGGTGTTGATCTGCACCTTGGCAATTTCCAGGTACCAGTCGCAGAACTCGTCCCAGACGAACTGGTAGATGCTGCTCGCGACGTTGTCGAGCCGGTATTCCTCGAAGCCGCGGGTCACGTCGGCCTCGACCTGTTGCAGCACGGAGGTGATCCAGCGGTCGGCCTGGCTGAACTCCAGATACGCGGCTGCTTCGCCGTCCACGGCGCATTCGGCGTCGGTGTGTTCCTTGAGGCCGCAGTCCTGGCCCTCGCAGTTCATCAGCACGAAGCGGGTGGCGTTCCACAGCTTGTTGCAGAAGTTGCGGTAACCCTCGCAGCGCTTGGTGTCGAAGTTGATGTTGCGCCCCAGCGTGGCCAGCGCGGCAAAGGTAAAACGCAGCGCATCGGCGCCAAAGGCCGGAATGCCGTTCGGGAATTCCTTCTGCGTGTTCTTGCGCACGGCCGGCGCGGTCTCGGGCCGACGCAGGCCTTCCGAGCGTTTGGCCAGCAGCGGCTCGAGCGTGATGCCGTCGATCAGGTCCACCGGGTCGAGCACATTGCCCTCGGACTTGCTCATCTTCTGGCCATGCGCGTCGCGCACCAGGCCATGGATGTAGACATCGCGGAATGGCACCTGGCCGGTGAAGTGGGTCGTCATCATGATCATCCGGGCGACCCAGAAGAAGATGATGTCGTAGCCGGTGATCAGCACACTGGAGGGCAGGTACAGGTCGTAGTCGGATTTTTCTTCGGTGGTGGCAGTAGGCTTGCCCTCAACTGCCTGCGGCCATCCCATGGTCGAGAACGGCACCAGCGCGGACGAGTACCAGGTGTCGAGCACGTCTTCGTCGCGTTTGAGCGCGCCCTGGTAGCCGGCCTTGTCGGCCGCGGCGCGGGCCTGCGCCTCGTCGCGTGCGACGAACAATTCGCCGTTGTCGCCGTACCAGGCCGGAATCTGGTGACCCCACCACAACTGGCGGCTGATGCACCAGTCCTGGATGTTGTTCATCCACTGGTTGTAGGTGTTGACCCAGTTCTCCGGCACGAACCGCACCGCACCGCTGTCGACCGCATCGATGGCCTTTTGCGCAATCGACTTGCCGGTCGGGTCCATCGGGCTGACCTTGGACATGGCGACGAACCACTG
>JAGPBF010000034.1:0-6291 GCA_018063505.1 Rhodoferax sp. | reverse complement strand
AGGTGTTGACCCAGTTCTCCGGCACGAACCGCACCGCACCGCTGTCGACCGCATCGATGGCCTTTTGCGCAATCGACTTGCCGGTCGGGTCCATCGGGCTGACCTTGGACATGGCGACGAACCACTGGTCGGTCAGCATCGGCTCGATGACCTGGCCGGTGCGCGCACAGCGCGGCACCATCAGCCGGTGTTTCTTGACCTCGACCAGCAGACCGAGTTCAGTAAGTTGCTCGACGACCTTTTTGCGTGCAACGAACCGATCAAGACCAGCATATCCCGCAGGACAGAGGTCGCTACGCCGTTCGCCAACGCCAGTGTCGACTACACCATCATTGCTGAATCCTTTGTGGATATCGGCTCCCTGCTGCAGCAATACATCGCCGTTCGGTAGCGCGAATGAGCTGCCGGGCTGCATCCAAAGAAATGGTTGCGAGCTTACGGTCGCATCAAGGTCGAAAATCGTCAACATCGGCAATTTATGCCTTTGCCCTACCTGGTAGTCGTTTTGGTCATGTGCCGGGGTGACCTTGACAACACCAGTGCCGAAAGACTGATCCACATAATCGTCAGTTATGACTGGTACCAATCGCCCAGTAATTGGCAATCGCACCTGTTTGCCCTTCAAGTGCCTATATCGATCGTCGTCCGGGTGAACCATGACAGCTGTGTCGCCCAGCATGGTTTCGGGTCGTGTAGTCGCAACAACTAGCGATTCGTCGCTCCCATCTATCGGGTATCGGACATGCCACAGGTGGCCGTCTTCTTCCTCACTTTCCACTTCCAGGTCGGATACGGCGGATTTCAGCACTGGATCCCAGCTGACCAGCCGCTTGCCGCGGTAGATCAGACCCTGTTCGTACAGGCGCACGAAAGTCTCGGTCACGACGCCCGAGAGCTTGTGGTCGAGCGTGAAGTATTCGCGGCTCCAGTCCACGCTGTCGCCCATGCGGCGCATCTGCGTGGTGATGGTGTTGCCCGATTTCTGCTTCCACTCCCAGACGCGGGCGACGAAGTTCTTGCGCGCCTCGGCTGGTGTCGGGCCCATGTCGTGGCGGCTGACGCCCTGGTCGCGCAACTGGCGCTCGACGACGATCTGGGTGGCGATGCCGGCGTGGTCGGTGCCCGGCACCCAGACGGTATTCATGCCGCGCATCCGGTGGTAACGGGTCAGCGAGTCCATGATGGTCTGGTTGAACGCATGTCCCATGTGCAGCGTGCCGGTCACGTTCGGTGGCGGCAGCTGGATCGCGAACGCGCCCGCATCGGCATCGGGTTTGCCGGTGCCGCGGTAACCGGCCGTGGCGTAACCCCGGCGCTCCCACTCCGGGCCCCAGAAGGCTTCCAGGGCAGCGGGTTCAAACGATTTGGACAGGCTTTCGAGCCCGGGCTGTTTCAGTGCGTCGGTCATGGTGTGGTGCGTTGGTCGTGCGGGGTCGATCAGGACGACCCTGCCGGTGGGCAGCGGCTTCGAACCAGCGTGGTTGTGCAACCGCCGATGGCCAAGGTCCGCACCCGGACGGTCGCCCGGGACGCCCCGATTTTAGGGGACGCCGCGCGTTGCGCCGGTCAGTGGCCGTCTCAGGCCGCGGCCGGCGCCGGGCTGAGCTGTGCAGCCGCCAGGCATTCGCGCAGGACCGCGGCATCGCCGACCTGGTTGGCCAGCAACAGGATCAGCCGTGCATTGAGCAGTGCGGACTGTTCGTCGCTCAGGCCCAGGTGGGCGTCGAGCAGTTGTTCGTAAAAGGTGTCGGCATCCTGAAGGTGCAGCTGGGTTTTCATCATGGTTCTTGCTCCTGGATGGCCAAGGCGTGTTCGATGGCGCGCACCAGCGTACTGTCCACTGCCTCGCCGGTGGCGGCCAGATAGGCGTCGGGCCTGATGAGGGCCCATGCATGGCCAAAGACATGGCAAGCGCCCTGCAAGTGCCCAAGTGGGTCGCGAATCGTCTCGCGCGACTGCCGGCGGTTTTCGGCGCCCAGCACCTGTACACAACGCACCGGCGCATGGCAAGTCAGGGCTGCCAGGCGCTGGCGTGCCTGGGCCGACTGGTCGCCGAACACCAGCAGCAGCAAGTGGCCGTCGGCCCACTGGATCAGGTCATTGACACAGCCCTGGCTGCCGTCTTCCCAACGGAAAAACACGTTCTGCACCGACAGGCCGCCCGATGTGTCGCAGATGCCGGACTGGCTGTATGGATTGGCCACCGCCATGCGGCCGGTATTGACCAGCTGACGGGCAAACGGGTGCTGGCGCGCCAGGCTGATCACGGCGGTACGGAACACCCGTTCCATGCCGTCGGCCGGGCGCAGGAAACGCGCCGTGCGGTTGGTGACCTGCACGTTCTGGCGCGCCGCCTCCAGTCGTTCGTGGTTGTAACTCTCCAGCAGCGCCTTTGGCGCGCGGCCGCGCAGGACCGCAGCCAGCTTCCAGGCCAGGTTGTCGGCATCGGCAACCCCGGTGTTGCCGCCGCGGGCGCCGAACGGGCTGACGATCTTGGCGGTATCGCCCATGAAGAACACATTGCCGATATGCAGTGCGTCCAGGCATTGGCTGCGGTAGGCATACGGCCCGACCCAGACGATCTCGCATTCGATGTCCGGGCCGAACTGGCGGCGCAGCCGCTTGCGCACCTCGACTTCGCTGCTGACGATGGCCGGGTCGGCGTCGGGTTCCATCTGGTAGTCGATGCGCCAGACGTCGTCGGCCATCAGGTGTTGCCAGACGGCGCGGTTGTCGTTGAACGGAGCTTCGATCCAGGTATGGCGCTCGGTCGGCGGCAGGTTGGAGAAGCGCACGTCGGCGATACACCAGCGGTCGTCGCCGCGACGCGACTGCATCGGCGCCTTGCACCAGGCGTGGAACGGCGTGTGCGAGCCGCTGGCATCGATCACATGGTCGGCCTCGATCTCGTAACTTCCCTCGGGTGTGTCCACCGTCAACCGGGCGAAGCCGTCGAGTTGCGTGAACCCGACCACGCGCGAACCCCAGCGCAGGTCGACATGGCCGAGTTCGTGGATACGCTCGACCAGGAAACCCTCGATATAGAACTGCTGGATGTTGATGAATGGCGGCTGGGCCGAGAACTGGAAGCTGCTTTGCAGGCGCAGGTCGAAGGCATAGACCTCGTCCTTTCCGGCAAAGGTGCGGCCCACGCTCCACTGGATGCCCTTGGCCGCGATGCGCTCGTAGATGCCCAGGCGCTGGAAGATCTCGAGCGACTTCTGCGTATAGCAGATGCCGCGCGACGATGCCCCCTTGACGCCGACCGAGTTGTCTTCATCGAGCACCACGGCGGCGATACCCTGGCGCGCCAGCGCGCAGGCCATGGTCAGGCCGGTGATGCCGGCACCGACGATGACGATCGGGTGACGCACCACCGTGCCCGAGCTCAACTCCGGCGGTGCAACGAAGGGATAGTGCGGCAGCTCGTAACCCCCCTTGGAGAACTCATAACCGTTGGTGAAGGCGGTGGCCTGGTAGTTGCGCTTTTCGTCGGGCAAAGCTCTCGTCTGCATGCAGGTCTCCTGATTCATGGCGCCGTGCGGGCAGCGCGGGCACTGACTTCCGGCCGGTCGTTCTGCTGCGGCTTGAGCGCGGCGCTGGTTTTGCCGCTGGCCCGGTCCTGCCGCCACTGTGCCTTGCGCGCCGTCCATGCGTCAAGTCGCGCATGGGCGTCACGGCTTTCTTGCAGCATCTGGAACGCGTCGGCCACCTGGGCCGAGAGTTCGAGCCGTACCCCATTGGGGTCGAAGAAATAAATGCTCTTGAAGATGTGGTGATCGGTCACCCCGATCACCTCCACGCCATGGGCTTGCAGTCGTGTGCGCATGGCCTCGAGGTCGGCCACCGAGTCGACCCGGAACGCGACGTGGTTGACCCAGGAAGGTGTATTGGGCGAGGGCAGCGCCGCCTCATCGTCGCCGAGGTCGAAGAAGGCGATGAACGAGCCGTCCTGCAGACGGAAGAAAAAATGCGTATACGGACAATACTCGCCGGTGCTCGGCACGTGGTCACTCTGGATGATGTGGTACATCGGCAGCCCGAGGATGTCCTCGTAGAAGTGCCGCGTCTCCTCGGCGTCGCGCGCCCGATAGGCAAAGTGGTGCAGCTGCTGAATGGGCGCCGGTGCGGGCAAGCTGGCTGTGGATTGCAGGCGAGAGGACATGCCGATCTCCATTGAAGGTAATTCACCTATACGTAACGAATTTACTATACCGTAATGATGGGGCATGGAATTGACCAGGATCACGCTGCCTTGCGATCGGGCAGGACCGGCAATACGCCTGGCCTGCGGGGCTTGTGGAAAAACGGCGACCCAGACAGAAACGCCATCGACTCGTTTTGAGAATAGTTATCAACAAATAATCTTCGATAGCCACAATGAATTCGGCACATTGAATGTGCCAATTAGACCCATGGGGTTTACCGGGCTACCCTATATGGCTCGTCGGGTGCCAACATGACCTGGCGCAGATGTGTTCAACCCTCAATTCCAAGGAGATTTCCATGGCAGCACTCAAAGGCTCCAAGACGGAAGACAACCTGAAGGCCGCCTTCGCAGGCGAATCGCAGGCCAACCGCCGTTACCTGTATTTCGCGAACAAGGCCGACATCGAAGGCCAGAACGACGTGGCAGCGCTGTTCCGCTCCACCGCCGAAGGCGAGACCGGCCATGCCCATGGTCACCTCGAGTGGCTCGAGCAGTGCGGCGACCCGGCCACCGGCCTGCCGATCGGCCCGACCCGTGACAACCTCAAGGCCGCAGTGGCCGGCGAGACGCACGAGTACACCGATATGTATCCCGGCATGGCCAAGACCGCCCGCGACGAAGGCCATGACGAGATCGCCGACTGGTTCGAAACCCTGGCCAAGGCGGAGCGCAGCCATGCGAACCGCTACGCCAAGGCCTTGACCGAACTGGTGGATTGATATCCCCGCCGGGCGCAACGCGGGTGACTGCGCTGCGCCATAAACACCGGCCACCACGCGGTGGCCGGTTCAAGCAAGCGGTCCACGACCGTTTGCTTGAACCGCAGCACAAGGATCTTGAGGACACCATGGCGAAAGAAGGCAATCTCGAAGCGCCCACCCGGCATCCGATCGACTGGAAAGGTGCCGACTATTACGACGAAGCCGCGACGTTCAACGAACTCGAGCGCATCTTCGACATCTGCCACGGCTGCCGGCGCTGCGTCAGCCTGTGCGGCTCGTTCCCGACCTTGTTCGACCTGGTTGACGAGAGTTCGACGATGGAGGTCGACGGGGTCGACAAGAAGGATTACTGGAAGGTGGTAGACCAGTGTTATCTGTGCGACCTGTGCTACATGACCAAGTGTCCGTACGTGCCGCCGCACGAATGGAATGTGGACTTCCCGCACACCATGCTGCGGGCCAAGGCGATCAAGTTCAAGAAGGGCGAGGTCGGCATCGGTGAGCAGTTGCTGGCATCGACGGACGTGCACGGCAGCCTGGCCGGCATCCCGATCGTGGTGCAGGCGGTCAATGCGATAAACCACACCCAACCGGCGCGCGCGCTGATGGAAAAGACGCTCGGCGTCGACAAGGATGCGTGGCTGCCCGATCTGGCGAAAAAGAAGTTCCGCTCCGGCGCGCCGAAAAGCGCCGAACATGCTGTGCGCGACGGCGAGAAGACGCCGGGCAAGGTCGTCATCTATTCGACCTGCTACGTCAACTACAACGAGCCCGGTATCGGGATGGACCTGCTCAAGCTGCTGGACCACAACCAGGTGCCTTATGTGCTGGTCGAGAAGGAAAAATGCTGCGGCATGCCCAAGCTCGAACTCGGCGACCTTGAGTCGGTCAACGACAACAAGGAAATCAACATCCCGATCCTGGCGAAGTATGCGCGCGATGGTTTCGCCATTCTCAGCGCAGTGCCCAGCTGCACGCTGATGTACAAGCAGGAACTGCCGCTGATGTATCCCGACGATGCCGAGGTGAAACTGGTGCAGGATGCGATGTGGGACCCGTTCGAGTACTTCATGGCGCGCAAGCGCGACGGTCTGCTCAAGACCGAGTTCCCGCATCCGCTGGGCAAGATCAGCTACCAGATTCCGTGCCACGGCAGGGTGCAGAACATCGGCAAAAAAACCGAGGAAATGCTCAAGATGGTGCCCGGTACCAGTGTGCAGACGCATGAGCGTTGCTCGGGCCATGCCGGCACCTTCGGCGTCAAGAAGGCCACGCATGCGATGTCGATGAAGATCGGCAAGCCACTGTTCAAGGCCATGGCCAACCACAAGGATGGCGGGCTGCCCGATGTCATCAGTT
>JAGPBF010000196.1 GCA_018063505.1 Rhodoferax sp. | reverse complement strand
GGTCTGAATCCAGGCCTTGTATGCGTTGTCCGTACAACACGAAGGAATCTTCTTCCAACGCCTGTTCAATGCGCGTCGTCCACTGCATTTCGCCGTGGCGGCTTAGCATCTCCTGGTCGCTATCGAACCAGGTGTGCACCCGGTTGCGGCCTGCGTCCTTGGCCGAATAACACGAAGCATCGGCAGCCTGCAAAAGCGATTCGGTGGAAACCCATCTGGCATCCAACGGGACCAGGCCGATGCTGGCCCCGATTCTGAAGCGACGCCCCTCATGGGTAAAGCGAAAGTCATCCATGAGCTGGCAGATCTGCTGACCCACGCCTTGTGCGCGGCTGAGACTGCAGTGCTCGAGTATCAGCCCGAACTCGTCTCCACCGAGCCGGGCCAGGGTGTCACGCACACGGACAACGGAGCACAGCAGCGCCGACACCTGCCGCAGCAACTGGTCCCCCACCGTATGCCCGCATGCATCGTTGACCAGCTTGAACTGGTCAAGGTCAATGTAAAGCAGCGCATGTTCAGTGCTGCCTGGATGTGTACTTGCCAGAATTCTTTGCAGCCGAAGTTCAAACTCCCCCCGATTGACGAGACCGGTCAACGAATCGTGTGTAGCCCTGAAAGCAAGCTCCCCGGACATATGCCGCTGGGCCGTCACGTCGCGAAAGACCAGAACCGAACCCAGAATATCCCCCGTGGCGTTTCGAATGGGGGCGGCGGTGTCTTCGATTCCGGATTCCGTTCCATCGCGTGAAATCAACAGGGTCTGTTTGGGCAAGCCGACCGGCTTTTCCTGGCGGATGCTCGACGATGCGGGACTTGGCGTGGGAATACGGGTCACGGCGTCGACAATGTTGAAGACCTCCGATATCGGTTGCCCCACCGCATCGGCCGCGGGCCAACCCGTGAGGTGCTCGGCGACCGGGTTGAGCCAGCTGACCCGGCTCTGTGCATCGGTCGTCACGACGGCATCGCCGATGGAATTCATCGTGACCTGCAGAAGTTCGAACTGGTCTGCAAGTTGGCCAGCGATGCGAATACCATGCACATTCGCGGCAACAAGCTCTGCCTCGACCTGGCTGCGTTGGCGTGCGACAAAAAGTACCCACAAGTAACAGGCTACTCCCTCGAATTCGCATCGCCTTGCGTTCACCAATACCGGGACCGGTTCTTGCTGCAGTACCTCGAGTTGCATCGATTGCTCGCACACTGACTCACTGTGCGCGAGACTGGGCCAGATACGGGTCTGAAGCAGTTGCCGGTCCACGGGCCCGAACAAACTGGCAATCTCCGTGTCGCGCAGCGCCTGCTGCGTGTTTCCCAGGACATCCAGAAGGGCCCGATTGCAAACAAGGATCTTGCCGGTCATGTCGGTCACCGTCGAAGGACACGGTAGCTGATGAAAAAGCGCAAGCGGTCCAACCGGGCTCATCTGCATGGGACTCCTTTCAGGTGTGATAGCGTGGGACAGTCTCCAAAGCCGCGTGTGAATGCCGGAAACCTCGAAGGCACGATACGGCAGTTCGAGGTTGGTGTATGTGCGTTGCCAGACCTAGCGCATGGAAACACGTTCGGCGTCAGCGTTGCGTGCAAGCGTCGTGGAATCAACCTTGACAGAGGCGGTTGATCCGCACAGCTGTTCGATGGTTTTTCGCGCAGTCGCCAGGAATCGCTCCGACGCATCACCGTTCGCGGGCGTGTAGGCACGGCTGACAACGAACTCGCCATCACAGTTTTCAGGGCCGGCCGGTGCTATGCGCAGCAGGACCAGGAAATCGCGTGTCCTGACCAGATAGATTTCCTGACTGGCCCGACCCCAATAGAACTTCGAACGGCCGCAGGCCAGGATTTCGCAGTTTTGTGGAACAGTTCCCTTGGGCAGTCCATGAACTTCCAGGGAGCCACATTGACTCGGGCCACAGTCGGTGAGCACGCCGGCAGGGAACAGGATGGTCAAGGTACGTTGAATATTCATCAAGCGCTCCCGAAAATCGCACAATGCCCGACCAACGTACAACAACACACCGGCTCTGTCTGTACGATACCGAACATAAACTGGATGCCACGCCTTGGCAGATGGGAATACCAAGCCGGCTCCGGCGCGAGGCAGAATCACGCCATGAATCCATTTCGCATCGGCTCCGGAGCCGGCTACTCTGGCGACCGCATCGACCCGGCACAGGATCTGGCCGAGCGCGGGCAACTCAACGCACTGGTGTTCGAATGCCTGGCCGAGCGCACGATTGCGCTGGCCCAGCTGCGGCGCAGTGCCGACCCGCAGCACGGTTACGACCTTTTGCTGCAGGAGCGCATGCGCGCCGTGTTGCCTGCCTGCCTGGCGCAGCGCTGCACCATCATCACCAACATGGGGGCGGCCCATCCGATGGCCGCCGGGCGCGCCGTGATCGAGGTCGCGCGTGAACTGGGGCTGACCGGCCTCAAGGTGGCCGTGGTCGAAGGCGACGACGTGCTGGCGTGGATGCAGCGACACGACGTGCCGCTGCTCGAATCGGGCCAGAGCGTGCGTTGTCTCGATGGCCAGCTGATATCGGCCAATGCGTATCTCGGCGCCGACGCCCTGCTGCCCGCGTTGCGCGCTGGCGCCGATGTGATCATCACCGGCCGGGTGGCCGACCCGTCGCTCTTTCTGGCGCCGCTGATGCACCATTTCGGCTGGCGGAGCGATGACTGGCAGAAGATGGGCCAGGGTATCGTCGTCGGGCACATGCTCGAATGCTCGTCACAGGTCAGCGGTGGTTATATCGCCGATCCGGGTTTTGTCGACGTGCCCAACCTGGCCGAGGTCGGCTTCCCTTTCGCCGACGTGTTGGCCGATGGCGACATGGTCATCGGCAAACTCGACGGCACCGGCGGGCGGATCGACCGGCTCACCTGTACCGCACAGCTGCTATATGAGCTGGAAGACCCGAGCGCCTATCTGCAGGCCGACGTGGTGGCCGATTTCTCCGGCGTGCGGTTTGCCCAGGTCGGCCCCGACCGGGTCCGGGTGCAAGGCGCCACCGGACGCGAGCGGCCCGAGGCGCTGAAAGTGACGCTGGGTTACCGCGAAGGTTTCATCAGCGACGCGCAGATATCCTACGCCGGCCCGGGAGCCCGCGCACGCGGGGAACTGGCATTGGCGGTGCTGCAGTCCCGGCTGGCCAAACGCGGCTGGGCTGAGCTGGAGCATCGCGCCGAGCTGATCGGCGTCAATGCCATGCACGGGCCCGCCCTGGGTGCCGATCACGAACCGTATGAAGTGCGGCTGCGTCTGGCCGCGCGCTGCGCCACACGCGCCCTGGCCGAACGGGTAGCGCAGGAGGTGGAAACGCTGTATGTCAGCGGGCCGGCCGCCGGCGGCGGTGTGACACAAGCCGTCCGCGAAGTGGTGGCCGTGGCATCGGCGCTGATTCCGCGCCAGGCGGTATCGACGCGCACCCATTTTCTGGAGCTCTGAAATGAAACTGCCCCCAGGTTCACTGCGTCCGTCGTCTCCAAGGGGACCATCAGTGTCCGCGCAATGGCCAGCCGGTGCCTGATATGCGCAAGACCATTCGCAACATCGCCATCGCCCGTTCCGGCGACAAGGGCAACCGCGCCACGCTCAGCGTGATTGCCCACGACCTCGCCGACTACCCGCTGCTGGCGCAAACCCTCAGCGCCGAAACCGTCCGCCAGCACTACCAGGGCATCGTGCGCGGTGCCGTCATCCGGTATACCCTGCCCGCGCTGGGCGCCTTGCAGTTCGTGCTGCACGACGCGCTGGCCGGCGGCGTGACGCGTTCGCTCGCGCTGGACGCCCATGGCAAGACCCTGTGTTCAGCGGTCTTGAGCATCGGGCTCCCGGACGAATTGCCCTAAACTGCGCGCTCCCCCATCTCCAGGATTTATTCATGCGTCACGCACTCCGTTCCATTGCCGCGTTTGCCTTGGTTGCACTGGGCAGCTCGGCTGCCCTGGCCCAGGCCTACCCGAACAAGCCGATCAAGGCGATCGTGCCGTTTGCCGCCGGCAGCGCGACCGACCAGATCGGCCGCGCCTTTGCAGCCAAGATCTCCGAGACCCTGGGCCAGCCAGTCATCATCGAAAACAAGCCCGGCGTCAACGGCATGCTCGGCGCGGATGCGGCGGCCAAGTCGGCACCGGACGGCTACACCATCCTGATCGGCACCAACAGCACCAATGCTGCGCTCAAGAGCCTGATGAAGAAGCTGCCGTACGACCAGGACACCGCCTTCGCGCCGGTGGCCTACATGGGTTCGGTGCCACTGATCATCGCCGTCAACAATGACGTGCCGGCCAAGACGCTCAAGGAGTTTGTCGACCTGGCCAAGGCAAAACCCGGCAACGTGACCTTTGCCAGCGCAAGCACCTCGCAACTGGTGTCTGCCGCCGTGTTGGCCAGCATGGCCGGCATCGACATGACCAACGTACCCTACAAGAGCGGCCCGGCCGCGATGACCGACCTGATCGGTGGCCAGGTGATGATGTTCAGCGCCGATTTCGGTGTGATGGTGCCCCAGGTCAAGGGCGGCAAGGTGCGCGGCCTGGCCGTGACGTCCACCAAGCGCTCGCCGGTGGTTCCCGACCTGCCCACCGTCAACGAAGCACTGGGCCTGAAAGACTACGAACTCATCGCCTACTTCGCGGCCTATGTGCCGGCCGGCACCTCGCCGGAGATCATCGCCAAACTCAACCAGGCCTTCAACGTAGCGGCCAGCAGCAAGGACATCCAGGAGAAGTTTTCTGCCAACGGCTTCGCCGTCGAGCCGGGCACGCCAGAATCGCTGGCCCAGCGCGGCAAGGTCGAAACCGCAAAGTGGGCCAAGGCGATCCACGACGCGAAGATCGAGCCGCAATAAGCCGGCGACAGATCGACTGTCAGCGCAGTTCCTGCGGCGTACCGATGTGCGCCGCCAGGGATGCGCCCTCGCCTTTCAGTGGTGGTGGCCACCCCAGTAGATCAGCGCATCGCGGCCGTCGACCATCAGGTCCACCGGCAGGCCGAACGGCAGCACCACCTTGGTCGCCACATGGCCCATCGGCAGGTTGGTCAGCACCGGCGCCTTGATCTTGCTGCGCAACCAGTCGATCACCGTCTGCAGCTTGAATCCCTTGTCATTGGGTGCCAGCTGGTAGTGGGTGAACTGGCCCAGCACGATGGCCTTCTGCTTGTGCAACACGCCGGCCAGCAGCAGCTGGGTCAGCATGCGCTCAATCCGGTACGGATGCTCGGCGATGTCTTCGAGCACCAGCACACCGCCGTCGACCTGCGGCAGATACGGCGTACCGACCAGCGAACTGAGCACGGCCAGGTTACCGCCCCATAACACGGCGTTGCGGATCGGCCGCATCGGGCGCTGCGCAAGCGCATCGGTGGCATCGGTTTTCTTGGGCCCAGGCGGTTTCGGCAGCTGCCAGCCGGCGCCTTCACCCTGCGCGCACAGCAGGTCTTCGAAGCAGGCCTGCATGATGTCGTCGACTTCGTCCGGTCGGCCGAAATCATCGTGCACCACCGGGCCGATCCAGCTGCCGGCGCCGGTCCTGGCATACAACGCGCACTGCAGCGCCGTAAAGTCGCTGAACCCGATGAAACGTGTGCCACGCGCGACTGCCTTGGCCAGCGCGGCGTACCGGATGTCCGGCAGTATCCGCGTCAGGCCGTAACCACCGCGGCTGGTCATCGCCACGTCCGCGCCGCTGGCCGCTGCGCGGTGGATTGCCGCTACACGGGTTGCGTCGTCGCCGGCGAACCGCATGTGCGTGGCCAGCGCGTCAGCATCGATCTCCACGTCGTGGCCCATTGCCGCGAGCCGCGCCACGCCACGGCGAAATGCCGGCTTGTCGCGTTGGGCGCTGGAGGGGGAATAGATATAGATATGGCTCATCGAGACTTTCGCATTGGCAAATCGATCGCGCATTATCCGTGGCTGAAAACCCGCACCGCCTCACGCGCAATCGGCTCGCCATGCTCCTGCACGAAATGCCCGGCCTGTGCCAGCAGCATCGGCTCGGGACAGCCGCGAATCTGTGCGCGCAATGCCTGCATCACCGGCAGGCCCAGCACCGGGTCCTGCTGGCCGATCGCCATCAGGGTCTTGCCGCTCCACTGGTCGCGCCAGAAGTCGCGTGCCTGGCGCGACACGGCGGCGCCGTCCGAATCCGGGAACTCGGGCACCATTGCCGCGAATACGCGCGTTGCCGCGCGATGGCCGCTATCAGGGTACGGTGCCATGTAGGCCGCACATTCGGCCGCATCCATCTGCGGATTGCCGCGTGCAAACAAGCGCGCAATGTCGAACTGCGGGTTCTTTGCACACATCTCGCGCCAGCCCAGGAAACCCGGGCTCAATGGCATGTCGCCGGTGGCCAGCACGGTGTTCATGACCAGCAGGCCCTGGTAACGCTGCGGCGCCACCATCGGCAGCGTCAGGCCGAGCAGACCGCCCCAGTCCTGCACCACCAGCACCACCTGGTTCAGATCCAGCCGCTCGACCAGTTCGAGCAGCACCTGGCGGTGCCAGGCAAAGTTATGGGCCTCGTCCTTCTTGGGTTTGTCGCTGCGGCCAAAACCCGGCATGTCGGGCGCCACCACGCGATGGCCGGCGGCCAGGAACACCGGAATCATCTTGCGGTACAGGTAACTCCAGGCCGGATTGCCATGCAGGCAGAGCCAGGTCAGTGGCGCGTCGCGCGGGCCTTCGTCCAGGTAATGCAGGCGCAGGCCGGCCAGCGCCGGCAGGTCGCTCAGGTAATGCGGCTGCCATGGGTAGCCGGGCAGATCGGCAAACCGGTCGTCCGGGGTTCGCAGTGCGTCGTCACGCAGCGGGCTGCTGTTCATGCGGATCTCCTTGCGTCTGGTGGAAAAGAACTGCTGCAGCATGGCGGTGCATTGCGGCGCCATCACGCCCGCGCTGACCGTGGTCTGGTGGTTGATACGCGGATCGGCAAACGCATCGAGCACCGAACCGGCGGCGCCGGTCTTGGTGTCGGGTGCGCCGAACACCAACCGCGCCAGCCGTGCATGCAGCATGGCGCCGGCACACATGGTGCAGGGCTCGAGCGTCACATACAGCGTACAGCCGTCGAGCCGGTAGTTGCCGATTGCGCGCGCCGCGGCACGCATGGCGGCAATCTCGGCATGGGCGGTCGGGTCCATGTTGCCCACCGGCGCGTTATGGCCCACGCCGATCACCTTGCCAGACTTGTCGACCACCACGGCACCAACCGGCACCTCGCCGGCAAGCAGCGCCAGTTGCGCCTGCTCCAGCGCCTGCGCCATGCAGGCCGCGTCGTCTGCCATCGGTTCAGTTCGCAGATGGTTCTGCAGGCTGGCCCGCACCGATCCCGATGCGGTCCATCCACTGGCCCAGCGCGCGCTCGTTTTCGTTGCCGGCGGCGTAGGTCGCACGCAGTTTCTGGTGCGATTCGGGTCGGTGCTGGTTGAGCTTGATCTTGCATTGCAGGCCCTGCACCTGCAATTCGAACGCCACGATGCCGCTCAGCATCTTGTGCTGGTACTCCGTGCCCAGGCCAATCCACTGCGGGATGTAGGCCGGATCATGGTCTGCGATGAGTTTCTTGAGCAACCGGTCCTTGGCCAGCGGCTCCTCGATCAACGTGGCCTGCACGGTGCAATGCACCGCCAGGTAGTTCCAGGTCGGCACCCGCGCCAGGTCCGGGTAGACCCGCGGCGACAGGTAGGCATGCGGGCCCATGAAAGTGACCAGGGCCTTGGGGCGTTGCTGCAGATAACGCCAGTGCGCATTCGGTTTGGCGCAATGGCCGAGCAGCACCAGTTGCCCGTCGCGTTCCTCCAGGTGCAGCGGCAGATGCGACACAAACGCGAAGCCGTCGTCGTCATTGCTGATCAGGTTGCACAAAGGATGGGCACGCATCAGATCGATGGCCTGCTGCCGGTCCTTGGCATTGAAATGGGGTGGCATGTACATGGTGACGGAACTTTAGCGCAAGCCTGGGCGGCTGCCGGCGTTGCCATGAAAGAACCGCCTGCGCTGGTTTCGGATCTGC
>JAGPBF010000195.1 GCA_018063505.1 Rhodoferax sp. | reverse complement strand
GGTTTGCTCGGCTGGGCCTTGAGCAACGCGGCATGTTCCTGGGCCAGCCGGGCTTCGCCGGCTTGCAGTGTTGGCGACAACTGCGTGCTCGATTGCATGGCAGAAACCGACGCATAGGCCTGGTTCACAACCCTGACGTCGTCCCGTGTTCTGACCGTGACTTCACCAATCTTGCCGTCTTCGTCCGGCATCAGTGTGACCGTGGTGGCGGCGCTGTCCGCGACCACTGCAGGGACTGGCGCGACCTGTGCACAGCCGGCAATGAGGGCCAACGCAGCGGCGCCAGCGCCATGAATCCATGATCTTCGCACTTCTGCCGCCTATTGGGCAACGACGAGGAAACGCGTTCCGCGTACCCCCACCGATGCACGGGGCGTATTCACGCTGACCGATTGCGGTGACAACTTCCCGAGTTTGCCAGACGAGTAGATGGTCGCCCCCTTCTTCAGATAAATGGAGAAGTCGTAGGTCGAGGTTTCGGGCTGAAATACATATCGCGTGATCTCGATTTCAGACGAGGCATCCAGCGTAAGCAGGGTGCCGTCCACAAATACGATACCGCCGGTCGATTTCGGACCCGATGTCACGACATCGGAACGCATGATGTGTGTGCCCGCCACCGGCACCAGCGTTGTTCCGGCGCGCGCCACTTTGACATCGCCGGAGACGCTCTTGAACAATGCCACATGTTCATCTTGTGCCTGTGCCAGGCCTGTCAGGCCGGCGGTGGCCAAAATCAGTACCCGCAAACCCTGCTTCATAGTCCAACGATTTCGCGGAAAGTGTTCATCACGCATGTTTGACCCCTTCATCGCTTATTCACCAACTGATATATCGACAACCAGCAGTCATGACTTTAGGTGAATATGCGCTTGCCGGCTGAGGCAAAAGCGGTGTCATTGGCAAAGGAGTGGGGGATCGCGGACAAAGTGCACATCCGGGGGCATCACCTTCCAGCAATCCGGAGCGGCGTTCGGGTGCCAAGCGGCCCGCCGACCGCTCCATCACGCGGTGGGCGGGTTCGGGATCAGGATTTGCTTTGCTGCGCTTCCTTTTTCGCGCTCAGGCAGGTCTTCATGAAACCCTTGCGTTCGTCGCCGGATTTGCCAACGGCCTGCTTGTTGCACATGGCCATCTTGTTCTGCTGCGGTGACTTGGTCTGTTCCTGGGCCTGGGCAAAGCCGAAGCCCAGCGCCATTGCGATAGCCAGCAGCGAGGAAAGAAACTTCTTCATGGTGAGACTCCTTGGTGTGACAGTGGACAGCAAGAGCCCGGGATTGGACCCCCGCAACCGACACGCCGGTGGACTTGTGTGCCGCTGTCCGATCGTGTTGGTGGCATGATCCTAGGCAGGGCTTGCGCTGCTGTATTCCCCCTTTGGGAGGACGGTTGCACCGACATCACCCTGTGTGGGTACGGTTGCCTCAGCGCCGGAACGCGCTGGGCGGCTGGCCCATGGCTTCCTTGAACATGGCCGTGAAGGCGCTGTCGCTGGCGTAACCGCTGGCCGCCGCGACCTGCGCCACCGGGACGCCGCGGTACAACATGGGCAATGCATGGGCCAGCACGGCCTGCTGGCGCCATTGCTGAAAGCTGGTCCCCAGTTCCTGGCGGAACAAGCGGGCAATCGTGCGCTCGCTGGCGCCAACATCGCGGACCCATTCACCCAGTGTGGCGCGCTCACCCGGGGCGCCCAGCACCGCGCCACACAACATGCGCAGGCGGCTGTCGCCGGTCTGCGGGTGGGGCAATGGCACGCCCAGCTGCTGCATCGGTGAACGCGTCAACTCGTCGAGCACCAATGCCGACAGCAAGCCCTCGCGCTGCGTGTCCGGCGCAGGGCCGCCATCACCCTCCAGCGCCTTGACCAGCTCCCGCAGCAACGGTGACACGACGAGCATTCTGCAGGTCTGCCAGCCGCTGGGCACGGCCCCGGCATGGATATACAGGGTACGGAATGCCGCATCTTCGAGCGCGTGCACTGCATGCAGCGACGACGGTGCAATCCACACCGCGCGCGATGACGGAACGATGTAACTGATCTCGTCGCGCATGTCTGTGGCCAGCGCGGCCGTCACCTGCAACACGCCACTGGCGCAATAGGCCAGTTGCGCCCACTGGTGCTGGTGCGGCTCGAAATGGGTATCGGCTGGCAGGTCGCGCGCGCGTACCCGCACCGGTCGCTCGATGCTGGGACGAAACGGGTCTGTGTTGCCCACCGGCATCAGCGGTGTTGCAGCGGCATGGGGTCGGCGGGCCATGGATTTTGGCTGGTATTCGACAATAGTTGGCGATTCGTCGCGTACGCGAATCAAGGCGCCATCTTACGATAGCCGCCATGAGTTCCGCCGCTGTACACACGGGTGCCCGCACGTCCGATACCACGGTATCGCAGGATGCCACCGTCATCGGCCTGGTCGGCATGGCCCATCTGATCAGCCACTTCAGCCAATTGCTGCTGGCGCCGCTGTTTCCATGGCTCAAGGAGGCGTTCCAGGTCAGCTATACCGAACTCGGTTTTCTGATGACGCTTTTTTTCGTCGTCTCATGCGCGGTGCAGACCGCATCCGGTTTCCTGGTCGACCGCTTTGGGCCCAGGCCGATCCTGTTCGCCGGCCTGGGCCTGATCGGGCTGGCTGCGATGGGTTACGCCAGCAGTACCAGTTACCTGATGCTGGCTGTCTCTGCCGTCGTGGGCGGCATCGGTAATGGGGTTTTCCACCCGGTCGACTACACCTTGCTCAACCGCAAGATTCATCCGGCGCGTCTGGGCCATGCCTACAGCGTGCATGGCATCACCGGCAGCCTGGGCTGGGCGCTGGCGCCGGCGATGCTGGTGCCGATCACCCTGATTTCTTCCTGGCGCGTGGCGCTGGTGTGCGCTGGTTTACTGGCCTGGGCTGTGTTGCTGCTGGTATGGCTCAAGCGCAACCGTCTGGCGCTGGAGCCCACGGCCCGCAAACCTGCCATCGACGCTGCCTCTGCATTGCCCAGTCAGCGCCCGGAAGGTGATCTCGACTTCCTGCGTATTCCCGCCGTCTGGATGTGTTTCGCGTTCTTTTTCTTCTACGCGATGGTGCTCAGTGTGGTCCAGGCCTTTGCGCCCGAAGCGGCCCGCCATCTGCATGACTTCCCGCTGACCCAGGTGGCCTTGTGCCTGAGTGTCTACATGGTTGGTGCGGCAGGGGGCATGGTGCTGGGCGGGTTCCTGGCCGCGGATCCTTCACGATGCGAACGCATCGTCGGCGCCGGTTTCGGCATTGCTGCCGGCATCGCCACCATCATCGGATTTGCGCCGATTCCGGGTCTGTGGGTGCCGGTGCTGTTCGCGCTGATGGGTTTTGCCAGCGGCATCGCAGGTCCGTCGCGTGACCTGCTGGTCAAGAAGTCCACGCCGGAGAATGCCACCGGACGGGTCTATGGTGTGGTGTATGCCGGCCTGGACATTGGCCAGGCCATAGCGCCGCTGATCTTCGGTCGCCTGATGGACCAGGGCAATTACCACGGTATCTGGCTGGGCCTGGTGATGCTGCAAGGCATTCTGATCATCAGCGCATTCCGGGTCCGGCGCACGCGGCGCACGCTGCTGGTACCTGCCTGAACGACTGCGCTCACGGCACCGGAAACCGCGCGCGCCGCTCCAGATCATCCAGATCGATGTGGTTGCGCATGTATTGCGCACTGGCATCGACCATTGGCTGGTGGTCCCAGCTCTTGAGCTGGCCTTGTTTCAAGGCCTGGTACACCTTGCGGCGGCGGCGCTGGCTGGCCAGTACCTTGGCGTCAAGCCTGGACAGGTCCCAGCGGCGATGAACCTCGTCGATGAATTCTGCGACCCGTGTCTTGTGTCTCGGCTCCTGCGCCAGGTTGTGCTGCTCGCGCGGATCGGCCACGACGTCGTACAGCAGATGCGGGTCCTGGCGGGCATGGATGAACTTGTACCGGCCGCGGCGGATCATCACCACGGTTTCGCGCGAGCCTTCGGCCATGTATTCGCCGATCACTTCATCATGACCGCTTGCCCCGTTCAGATGCGGCATCAGCGAGCGTCCGTCGATCGGCAGCAAGGGATCCATCGCGCCGCCTGCCATCTCGACAAAGGTCGGCAGCAGATCGATCGTGGACACCGATGCTGCGACCCGGCCAGGCTGGATCCGTCCGGGCGCGCTCACCACCATCGGCACCCGCGCCGAGGGCTCGAACCAGTGCATCTTGTACCAGAGGCCGCGTTCGCCAAGCATGTCGCCATGGTCGCCCGAGAACACCACGATGGTGTTGTCCTGCAGGCCGCAATCGGCCAGTGTCTTCATCAGCTTGCCGACATTGGCGTCGATGTAGCTGCAGGCGCCGAAGTAGGCGCGCCGCGCGCGCCGGATCGCCTCGTCGGGCATGGTCTTGCCCCACAGGTCGATCACCTTGAGGATGCGTTGTGAATGCGGGTCCAGTTCTGCCTGACCGATGTCTACCGCAGGCAGCGGGATTTCGACGCCTTCGTACAGGTTCCAGAACTCGGCCGGAATCGTGTACGGGTCGTGCGGGTGGGTCATCGACACGGTCAGACAGAACGGCTGGTCGGGCTGGTTGCGCACACGGTCGAACAGGTACTGGTTGGCCTTGAAAACCACTTCCTCATCGAAATCGAGCTGGTTCGAGCGCACACAGGGACCGGCCTGCAGCACCGACGACATGTTGTGGTACCAGCTGGCCCGTACATCGGGTTCGTCCCAGTTCACGGCCCAGCCATAGTCGGCCGGATAGATGTCGCTGGTCAACCGCTCCTCGTAGCCGTGCAGCTGATCGGGGCCGCAAAAATGCATTTTGCCGGACAAGGCGGTGTGGTAACCCAGTGAACGCAGGTAATGGGCATAAGTCGGCACGTCGGCGGCCAGGTCGGCCGCGTTGTCGTAGCCCGCGATGCGGGAGGGCAACTGGCCGCTGACCAGCGAGAAACGCGAGGGCGCACACAGGGGGCTGTTGCAATAGGCGGAGTCGAACACCACGCCGCCCTTGGCCAGCCGGGTCAGGTGCGGCATCTGGATCGGCGATGCCCGATCGTGCAGGGGCAGCAGCGGTGCGGCCATCTGGTCGGCCATGATGAACAGGATGTTGGGTCGGATTGAGGGCATGGTGTTCTGGGCTCCGGCTTATGGATGCGTGGACAAGACGTCTCATCATGCGGGCTTTGAATCTGGCTGTAAACCCGGACGTCGTGCATGTATTTGATAAGCTCCACTTATGCCAAATCCATTGCCGTCCCTGGAGCTGCTGCGGGTGTTCGACGCCTGTGCCCGCTGCCAGGGTTTCACTGCTGCGGCCGCCGAACTCGGCATGACGCAGCCGGCAGTCAGCCAGCAGATGCAGCGCCTTGAACTCGAGCTCGGAACCCGCCTGTTTGACCGCGTGCATCGTGGCATAACGCTGACGGCCGCGGGCCAGGCGCTGCTGGCGCCGGTGCAGCAGGCGCTGGACCTGGTGCGCGATGCGGTGGCAGTGGTGCGCGACCGACCCAGCCGTGACATGTTGCTGGTGGCGACTGATTTCGCGTATGCCGCTTACTGGCTGATGCCCCGGCTGGCGCGTTTCTACCAGTTGCATCCCGACATCGATGTCAGCCTGGTCACCAGCAATCGGGCGTTCCAGGGGCTGGCCCCTGACATCGATCTGGCGCTCGTGTTCGGTGACGGACGGGTGCCGCGGACGCAGTCGCGTCTGCTGTTTCGCGAAGAAGTGTTTGCTGTGTGTTCTCCGCGCCTGCTGCAAGAACATGGTGGCGACATGGCCGAGCTGCTGCGGGCAGCCCCTTTGTTGCACCTCAAACCAGCGCATGGCCAGCACTGGTTTGACTGGTCCGCGATTCAGGCGCGCGGTGACTGGCCGCTGGTCTCGGTCGACAAGGGCCCGGCGTTCGACAACTACACCATGGTGCTGGGTGCCGCCGTCGCGGGCCAGGGCGTCGCCATCGGCTGGCGGCATCTGGTCGATGGGTTGCTCGAACCATCGGTGTTGTGCCGCCTGCCGGTGAATGCGCTGCTGTCGCCGTTCGGGTACCACCTGATCACGTCGCAGCACAAGCGGCTGTCGGTCAGTGCCCGGCGCTTCGTCGACTGGCTGCTGACGGAACTGCCTTTGCCCCGGGATGCCACGGTAGACTCCGGGCATGGCTGAGTCGACGATCCCCGACGAGCGCGTCCTGGATGTCTTGCGCGCCAGTGGCGTGTTTGGCAGCCTGGGCGAGGCCATATTGCAGGATCTGCGCCGCTTCCTGTCGCTGCAGGTGGTGCCGGGTGGCAATATCGTCTACCGCGAAGGCGAAGCCGCCAACACCATGTTTTTCCTGATCAGCGGCCGGCTGCGCGTGTCGCGCCGCGGCGCCAACGGCGAGCTGCAGTTGTACAACGAGATCCGCCCCGGCGAAAGCGTCGGCGAGGCCGGTCTGATCCTGCAGCAACCGCGCGCCGCCGACATCACTGCGCTGCGCGACTCGACCGTGGCCATGCTCAGCCGCGCCGACTTCGAGCGCTTGCTGGTGCTCCATCCGCTGCCGCTGAACCAGGTGTTTGCGCGTGCCATCTATAACCATCTTCGTCATGCTTCGCAGTGGGTGGCGCGGCGCAATGCGCAGATTTTTGTCGTCGTACCACTGCAGGGCGGCATCGACACCCATTCGGTGGCGGCCAATCTGGCGCAGGCATTTGCGCGAATCGGCCGCGCCCACCTGGTGACGCCGCAGGTCGGTCGCGCGGAAGATCCGGACCAGACCGGCGCCTGGCAAGGCAAGGACCGGTACGACGAACTGGAAGATCAGCACGACTATCTGGTCTACGAGGGTGACGAGCAGTCGGCTTCCTGGACCCGGCGTGCGTTTCGCCAGGCGGACCAGGTGATCTTCGTCACCCGACCGGATGGACCGACGGCACTGGGTGAACTCGAGCAGCGCCTGATGGCGGAACCGGGCTTCGGCATGAAACGCAAGCACCTGGTGGTGTTGCATGAGGCCGGCGCCAGCGAACCGACGGCCGTGGCGCGTTGGCAGCACGGTCGCGACTACGAGCGCATCTATCCGATGCGCAGCGGCCATGCACAGGATTTCGCCCGGTTGGCGCGTTTCCTCAACGGCACCGCCGTGGGTGTCGTGCTCGGTGGCGGTGGTGCACGCGGATTTGCCCATCTGGGCGTGTTGCGCGCACTGCAGGAGTCGGGCATCGACGTCGATCTGATCGGTGGCAACAGCATGGGCGCATTGATAGGGGCGCAATATGCCTGCGATGTGCCGCTTGACGAGATCCGCAAGCGCACCGTGCGTTTTGCCCGCGGCGGCGAGCGGCCGACGATTCCGCTTATCTCCATCGTCTCCGGGCGCCGGGTCGAACGCGACCTGCGCAAGATGTTTGGTGAACGTTCGGTCGACCAGTTGTGGCGGCCGTTTTTTGCCGCTGCGTGCAACCTCAGCCGGGCCTGCACCACGGTGCAGGACAGCGGCCCCTTGTGGCGCGCCGTGCTGGCCAGCAACTCGCCGGTGGGGCTGTTCCCGCCGGTGCTGGACAAGGGCGACCTGCTGGTCGATGGCGCGATCCTGGAGAACGTGCCGGTTGCAGCGATGCGCGCGCGCCTGGGAACGCCGCTGGAAAAGCGCCATGGCAATGGCACGATCATCGCGATCGATGTCGACGTGCGCGACTACATGGGGGTCGACCCGGCCTTGACCCGGCTGTCGGTGCGCAGTGCCTTGCGCGGCATTTTCCGCTGGGGCGCCAATCCCTCGCCTGGCATCGGCGACATCCTGTACCGTGCCAGCCACATTGGCGGTTTGCACCAGCGCGCCCGCACGATTGCGCAGTCCGACCACTATCTGGAGCCACCGGTCGCGTCATTTCCGTTGATGGGTTATGGCAAGGCGGAAAAAATCGCTGAGGTCGGCTACCGGTATGCGATCCGGGAAATCGAGACCTGGAAACAGGTGCTGGCGGAGCCACAATGAGCCGCCGGGCCGCTCCCAAGGCGAATAGCCCCGCAGCGCGCAGCGCGGAGGGAAATCC
>JAGPBF010000194.1 GCA_018063505.1 Rhodoferax sp. | reverse complement strand
TCAAGGTGGCCAGCCTGGGCACGTGGAATGCGCAAGATCTGCCATTGGCACACGCTGCAGCGGCGGCACTGCTCGGTTATGCCGAACACACCCAGGGCCAGCCACTGAGCCATATGCAGGGCATCGTAGTGCAGCAGCAGGACGATCTGGTGCAGTTGCCGCTGGCCACCCGGCGCAACCTGGAGCTGACGCAGACACTGCGCGGCGAGGCATCACCGACGCTGTTTTCACTGCTCGACACTTGCCTGACCGGCATGGGCAGCCGCCTGCTCAGGCGCTGGCTGCTGGAGCCGCAGCGGCAGCGCGAGGTCGCGCGCCAAAGGCTCGAGGCCATCACTTATCTGCGCGCCGGCCCATGGCAGGCGCTGCGGGCCGCGATCAAGGGCAGCACCGATATCGAACGCATTTCTGCGCGTATCGCGCTGCGCCAGGTGCGCCCGCGTGAACTGGTGGCTCTGCAGGTCACGCTGGACAAGACCGCGCAACTCGCACCATTGGTGCTGGACCAGCATGGCTGGCTGGTTCAGCTCGGCCACGCGTTGAAGGCACCACCGGGCTGCAGCGAGCTGCTGCGTGCCGCGATCCAAGAGACCCCGGCGGCGCTGGTGCGTGACGGCGGCGTCATCGCCACCGGCTTCGACGCCGAACTTGACGAGTTGCGCGCGATCCAGGACAACTGCGACGGCTTCCTGCTCGAGCTCGAACAACGCGAACGCGCCCGCACCGGCATCGCCAATCTGCGCGTGCAGTTCAACAAGGTGCATGGGTTCTACATCGAAGTGACGCAGGGCCAGGCCGACAAGGTGCCGGCCGACTACCGGCGCCGCCAGACACTGAAGAATGCCGAGCGTTTCATCACGCCCGAACTCAAGGCCTTCGAGGACAAGGCGCTCAGCGCGCAGGAACGTGCGCTGGCACGCGAGAAGTTCCTGTATGAGCAATTGCTCGACGCGTTGCAGCCCCATGTGCCGCTTCTGACAACGGTGTCACAGGCGCTGGCCACGCTCGATGTGCTGGGCACTCTGTGCGAACGCTCGCTGACGCTGGACTGGTGCGCCCCTCAATTCGTGGCCGAGCCCTGCATCGATATCCAGGCCGGTCGGCACCCGGTGGTGCAGGCCCGGCTGGCCGAGACCAGCAGCGGTGCCTTCATTGCCAACAACACCAGCCTGAACAGCCGCCAGCGCATGCTGATCGTGACCGGCCCCAACATGGGCGGCAAGTCGACCTACATGCGGCAGATTGCCGTCATCGTATTGCTCGCCTGTGTCGGCAGCTACGTGCCCGCCAGCGCCTGCCGGCTGGGCCCGATCGATGCCATCCACACCCGCATCGGCGCCGCCGATGACCTGGCCAATGCGCAGTCGACCTTCATGCTGGAGATGACCGAAGCGGCGCAGATCCTGCACAGCGCCACCAGCCATTCATTGGTGCTGATGGACGAGATCGGCCGCGGCACCTCGACCTTCGACGGGCTGGCCCTGGCATCGGCGATCGCCGGCCATCTGCACGGCAAGTCGCAGGCCTTCACACTGTTCGCCACCCACTATTTCGAACTCACCGAATTCCCGGCCAACCACCATGGAGCGGCCAACGTGCACGTGAGCGCGGCCGAATCGGGCCGCGACATCGTGTTCCTGCATGAGGTGCAGGCCGGCCCGGCCAGCCGCAGCTACGGCATTCAGGTCGCGCGACTGGCCGGCATGCCGGCAGCAGTGCTCAACCAGGCGCAGCACGCGCTGGCAGCGCTGGAGCATAGCGCCAGTGCCAGCCAGGCCCAGGTCGACCTGTTCGCCGCCGCGCCCGAACCGGCACAGGCTTCCACCAGCGCTGTGGAGGCCGAGCTGGCCCGCATCGACCCGGATGCGCTGAGTCCGCGCGATGCGCTCGACGCCCTGTACCGACTCAAGAAGCTGGGCTCGGGCGCCTGATCGAAACCTGCGCGACCTCTCACTTCAATGGCATGATCACCATGCAAGCCTTTGTCCGGAATATCCTGTTGAAGAACAAAAAATGACCTACTGCGTCGCCATCAAACTCAACGCCGGCCTGGTGTTTCTGTCCGACTCGCGCACCAATGCCGGGCTGGACATGATCAACACCTTTCGCAAGATCATCGTCTACGAAAAGCCGGGTGACCGCTTCATGGTCTTGCTGTCGGCCGGCAACCTGAGTGTGTCGCAGTCGGTGCGGGAAATCCTGCAGGTCGAGCAGTTGCGCGAATACAGCGACGCCGAGCCGCTCACGATCTGGAACGCCACCAGCATGTACGACGTGGCGCGGGTGCTGGGCTCGGCGATCCGGCATGTGCATGCGCGAGACGCAAAGGCACTGCAAAGCGCCGGAATCGATTTCAATGCATCGATGATCCTGGGCGGCCAGATCAAAGGCGAGGCGATGCGCCTGTTCCAGGTCTATTCGCCAGGCAACTTCATCGAGGCTACACCTGAGACACCGTATTTCCAGATTGGTGAATCCAAATACGGCAAGCCGGTACTGGACCGCGTCATCACGCCCGACACACCGCTGAACGAGGCCGCCAAATGTGCGCTGGTGTCGATGGATTCGACCCTCAAATCCAATCTCTCGGTCGGCTTGCCGCTGGACCTGGTGGTGTACGAGGCCAACAGCCTGCAGACCGACAAGATTGTCTGCATCGACGAACACAACCCGTATTTCCAGATGATGCACAACAGCTGGGGCGCGAAGTTGCGCCAGGTGTTCGACAGCATCGAAGACCCGATGTGGGAAGGCGAACAGACACAGGTACCGCTGATGGTCACCGCACAACGCCACAAACCCCTGCGCAAGATCACGACACTGCATGAGAAGCTGATCTGATGCCACTGCTGATTTTTTCCCACGGCAACAGTTTTCCAGCCAGCACCTACCGCGTGTTGTTCCGCCATCTGCGTGCGCGCAGGTTTTCGGTCAAGGCGATCGAGAAATTCGGCCACGACCCGCAGTACCCCGTCACCAACAACTGGCCGCACCTGGTGCAGCAGTTGGCCGACTTCGCGCAGGTCGAGGTCGACAAGGCCGGCGAACCGGCGTTTCTGGTGGGCCATTCGCTGGGCGGGTTTCTGAGCCTGATGGTGGCAGCACGCTTCCCGGCACTGGCGCGGGGTGTCGTCATGCTCGACTCGCCGGTGCTTGGCGGTTGGCGCGCCACCACGCTGGGGCTGATCAAGAGCACGCAGATCGTGGCGGCAGTTTCGCCGGGTGCCGTCAGTCAGCGCCGGCGCAACAGCTGGCCCGACCAGGACGCGGCACTGGCGCATTTCCAGTCCAAGAAGGCATTTGCATGCTGGGAACCCGAAGTGCTGCAGGACTATGTGCGCCATGGCACCCACGACCAGGACGGACAAAGGGTGCTGAGTTTCAATCGCGAGGTGGAAACCGCGATCTACAACCATCTGCCGCACAACCTGGAGCGCCTGCTGCGGCGCCACCCGCTCAAATGCCCGGTGGCGTTCGTCGGCGGCCTGCAGTCAAAAGAGATGAAGCAGGTCGGCATGGACATGACCACGCAGCTGACCAAAGGCCGCATCACCATGCTCGACGGCAGCCACCTGTTTCCGATGGAGAAACCCCTGGTCGCGGCAGCCGCGATCGAGGCGGCCACCTTGAACATGATGGCTTGAAGTAGCCATGCCCGCCCGGTCCGGGCCGTTGCGCCGGCTTGACGATTTCTCGGGCCTTCAATCGGCCCAGGTCACGACCCCGGTCCAGGCCGTAACCAGCACGACGATGCCAAATGCAATCCGGTACCAGGCGAATCCGGCAAAGGTATGGGTTGCGATGTAACGCAGCAACCAGCGGATACACAACCAGGCACTGAGGAACGAGAACACCAGCCCGACGGCGAACATCGGCACGTCGGCCGCTGACAACAGTGCACGTTCCTTGTACAGGCTGTAGACACCAGCGCCAATCAGCGTCGGAATAGCCAGGAAAAACGAAAAATCGGTCGCTGCCTTGCGCGACAGGCCCAGCAACATGCCGCCGATGATGGTGGCACCGCTGCGGCTGGTACCCGGAATCATCGCCAGGCACTGCACCAGTCCGACCTTGAGCGCATCGGTCCAGCGCATCGCGTCCACGCTCAGGATCCGCGGCGCGGTATCGGCACGTGTTTGCCGGCGTTCGGCCCACAGAATGATGACACCGCCGATGATGAAGGCGCTGGCCACCACCACCGGTGTGAACAGATGCGCCTTGATCGCCTTGCCGAACAGCAAACCCAGCACCACCGCCGGGAAGAATGCGATCGCGACGTTCAGCGCGAACTGTTGCGCCTGCTTCTTGTGCGGCAAATCGGTGATGGTGTCGCGGATCTTCTGCCAGTAGACGATGATGACCGCCAGAATCGCGCCGGTCTGGATCGCGATGTCGAACACCTTGGCCTTCGCGTCGTCCATGCCGAGCAAGGCGCCGGCGAGGATCAGATGCCCGGTGGAAGAGATCGGCAGGAACTCGGTCAGGCCTTCGACAATACCCATCACGGCCGCTTTGGCCAACACGATAAGTTCCACGCATGCTCCTGGTTGAAGCGCGGATTATCGCCGCGCCGCCCGCGCCTACTCGTAACGCAGCGCCTGAATCGGCAACAAGCGCGATGCACGGCGCGCCGGATAGAACCCGAAGAACACGCCGACAAAGCCGGAAAATCCCGCCGCCAGCGCAATGCTGCTGGGCGTCATGCTGACCTGCCAGCCGGCGAACTGCCCAACCGCCCAGGTCGCAAAGGCACCGAGCACGACACCGATGGCGCCACCCATCAGGCTCAGCGTGACCGCCTCGATCAGGAACTGGGTCAGGATGTCGCGCCCGCGTGCGCCCACCGCCATGCGCAAGCCGATCTCGCGGGTACGTTCGGTCACGCTGACCAGCATGATGTTCATGATGCCGATGCCGCCGATCACCAGGCTGATGCCGGCCACCGCCGCCAGCAGCAGCGTCATGACCTGGCTCGACGCCTCCTGCGCCTGCAGTATCTCGGTCAGGTTGCGGATCGTGAAGGTATCGTCGCCGCCGCTCTGGATCTTGAAGCGCTGGCGCAGCAGATCCTTGATGTTGTCCTCGGCCGCCTTCATGCTCTGGCCTTCCTTGATCTTGACGCTGATCGAGCCGACCCGCCGCGCCTTGCCACCATTGCCGCCCTGGATGCGGTTGCGGTAGGTACTGATCGGCACCATGACCACGTCGTCCTGGTCCTGGCCGTTGGCATTCTGGCCCTTCTTCGCGAGCAGGCCGACGATCGTCACCGGAACTTTCTTGATCCGGATCACCTGGTCCAGCGGGTCGGCGTCGCCGAACAGCTCGCGCGCCGTGGTCTGGCCGACGATGGCCACCTTGGCCGAACCGGCCATCTCGGCCGCCTCGAACAAGCGACCGGACTCCAGCGTCCAGTCGCGCGCCTCCAGATAGTCGTTGCTGGTGCCGAAGATGCTGGTGCTCCAGTTGGCATTGCCGGCCACCACCTGCGCACCGGTGCGCGCCACTGGCGCGGCGACCTGCACCTCAGGCACCTCCAGTGCGATAGCAAGCGCATCTTCCTCGGTCAACGACTGGCCGGTCTGCGCGCCCAGCCGCGCACCACCCTGGGTGATCGTGCCGGGAAAGATCAGCATGATGTTCGAGCCCAGGCCCTTCATCTGCTCCTTCACGCGTTCGGTCGCACCCTGTCCGACCGCGATCATCGTGATCACCGCGGCCACGCCGATGATGATGCCCAGCATCGTCAGGATGCTGCGCAGCGTGTTGGCGGCCAGCGCCCGCCAGGCGCTGCGCAGCGCAGCCAGCGCATTCATGGCACAGGTCCCTGCGCCACCGGCGGTGCGGTTGATGCGTCGTTCCGGTCAAGCGCCGACGGGCGTGATGCCTGCGCAACATCCTGCACGATCAGGCCGTCGCGAAACACGATCCTGCGCCGCGCCCATTGGGCGATGTCGTTCTCGTGCGTCACCAGCACCACGGTCATGCCGGCGCCATTGAGATCGGTAAGCAGGCGCATGATGTCTTCGCTGGTCTGGGTATCGAGCGCACCGGTCGGCTCGTCCGCCAGTATCAGCTGCGGCCGGTTGACCAGTGCCCGTGCAATCGCCACCCGCTGCTGCTGGCCACCCGATAGTTCGGACGGCGTATGGGCATGGCGCTGGCCCAGCCCCACCTGCTCGAGCGCTGCCATCGCCCGTTCGCGCCGCGTCGCAGCCGCGGTGCCGGCATACACCATCGGCAACTCCACGTTCTCCAGCGCGCTGGTGCGGGGCAGCAGATTGAACTGCTGGAACACGAAACCGATGCGCCGGTTGCGGATGGATGCCAGTTGATCGGGTGACATCGACTCGACCGATTCTCCGGCGAGTCGATAGAGTCCGGTGCTGGGCAGATCCAGGCAACCGAGGATGTTCATCAACGTGGATTTTCCGGAGCCGGACGCGCCCATGATGGCGACGAAATCGCCCTCGGCGATGCTCAGCGACACTCCGCGCAGCGCGTGCACCGTCTGGTCGCCCATGGCGTAGACCTTGGTGAGATCGTGCGCGTCGATCAGAACCGATGGATCGGGCATGTCCGCGAACTCAGAACGGCAGGCGCGGACCGCTGGACGAGCGCCCGCTGCCAGAAGCGGCGGCCACGACGCCGGTAATGACCGTGGCACCGGCCTGCAGCTCGGCCACTGCCGGGCTGCCAGGGGGCACCAACAACTCGGTGCTGCTGCCATCCGAGATACCGAGGCGCACGTTGAACGCTCTGGGCGTTCCATCGGCGCCCAGCAGATAGATCCGGCCGCGCGTGTTCGTGCGTCCGGCTGTCTCGGCTTGCAAGGCGGCATAACGCGCCTTCTGCTCTGGCGTCAGCACATCGCCGATACGGGCGCGCAGATCGGCCATGATGCGCTCACGCGCCTTGGGTCGCTCCTCGGCCGGCAGATCACGCAAACCCATGAAACGTGGCCGGGTCTCGGCAATCACGGCGTCGACCTTGGCCGCCTGCTCGGCACCGAGCTTGAGATCAGCCACCAGGCGGTTGCGAAACTCCTGCATCTGGCCGCCACCGCTCGCCGCGGGTGCCACCGGCGCGGCAGCAGCATCCGGCTTGCCGGCCGGTGGCGCCGGCCTGGTGGTGCCTTCTTCAGATACCGCTGCGCCTGTCGCAGCAGAACGTCCGTCAGCACGGACAGCGGGACCCGGTGCGGCGCTCCCACCCGCAGCCGCCTGCGCCTCGCGACTGGCCGTCGCCCGCGCCTGCATCTGCTCATACGCCGCGCGTTGATCGGGTGTCAGCATGGCATTGATCTTCTGCTGCATCTCGGTCAGCAACTTGGCGCGCGCTGGCTGGCGTGCCGCCTGATCGAGTTCGGCCAGGGCCATGAAACGCGGACGCAAATCGACCAGGATGGCGTCAAGCCGGGTCTGCTGTGTCGCGTCGAGCGTCAATTCTTCGATCAGTCGCGTGCGCATGCCGGCCAACCCGCCACCCGCCGCTTGTGCCTGCGCCGACGACAGCCAGGACCAGCCGGACGCATTGCCGGTGCGGCTGCCCGACCCGGCGCCAGCGGGGGCGGACGCACCGGCGGCAACCGGCTCGACGCCGGCAATCCGCACCCGCAGAGCCGCATTGGGCACCTTGAGCACGTTCTCGCGCTGGTCGGTGACGATGCGCACATTGGCCGTCATGCCGGGAAGCAGACGCCCGGCACTGTTGGAGAATTCGACCACGGCCACATAGGTCACCACATTGGCAATGGTCTGCGCCGCCTTGCGCACCTGGCGCACGGCGCCCTCGAAGGTCTGGCCTGCAAACGCATCCACCGTGAAGGTGGCGTGCTGGCCGGCACGGATGCGCCCGACATCGCTTTCGTCCACGCTGGCATCCACCTGCATGTCCGACAGGTTCTGCGCGATGACGAACAGTTCGGGTGACTGCAGGCTCGCCGCCACCGTCTGGCCTTTCTCGATCGCCCGCTTGATCACGATGCCATTGACCGGCGACGTGATGCGGGTACGGCCCAGGTCCACCTGCGCCTGCGCCAGAGCCGCCTGGCGCTGGGCCACGTTGGC
>JAGPBF010000033.1 GCA_018063505.1 Rhodoferax sp. | reverse complement strand
GGTCAAGGCCGAGTTGACGGCGCGAGAGCGCGAGGTGGCTGCCAGCCTGATGGACGGGCTGACCAGCAAGCAGATCGGCCGCCTGCTGGCCATCAGCCACCGCACGGTCGAGATCTACCGCGCACGGCTGATGCGAAAATATGCGGCATCCACCACCGCCGACCTGGTCCACAAGCTGATGGCAGGTTGAAATCCGGGCCCACGAAACCACCATGAACGAATCCTTCGCCCGCGAAGAAATCTGCCGCGTCGGCAAAAGCCTGTTCGAGCGCGGCTATGTCCACGCCAGCGCCGGCAACATCAGCGTGCGCCTGGACGACGGTTTCCTGATCACGCCCACCGACGCCTGCCTGGGTTTTCTGGACCCGTCCAGGCTGGCGCGCCTTGACGCGCAAGGCCGCCAGATCAGCGGCGACAAGGGCAGCAAGACGATTGCCCTGCATACCCGCATCTACCAGAGCACGCAAGGATTTTCAACCGCGCCGCGCTGCGTGATCCACAGCCACAGCAGCCATTGCGTGGCGCTGACGCTGGCGCCGCATGGCAGCGAACTGCTGGCCCCGATCACGCCGTACTTCGTCATGAAAGTCGGCCACGTGCCGGTGATTCCCTACCATTTCCCGGGTGATCCGCTGGCCGCTGAACAGGTGGCACAGGCCATCACCCGATATGCGGCCAATGGCATCGAATTGCGCGCCGTAATGCTCGCGCGCCTGGGCCCCAATGTATGGCACGCCACACCTGCCGCAGCGATGGCGACACTGGAAGAACTGGAAGAAACCGCCCGCCTGTGCAGCGCGGCATCGACGCCGATCGCACCGCTGGACGCCTTGCAGATCGACGATCTGCGTCGTGTCTTCGGTGCTCAGTGGCAAGACCTAACATAGGGCCTTGGCCATCCACCGATGGCCTGCCAACAGGAGACCGTATGAGCCGCTACCCCGCCCCCGAACTCAAAGACCTGCCGCAAGACATCCAGGCCAAGATCCTGGAGGTACAGGAGAAATCCGGCTTCATCCCGAATGTGTTTCTGGGCCTTGCGCGCCGGCCGGCCGAATGGCGCGCCTTCTTCGCCTACCACGACGCCCTGATGCTGCGCGAAGAGTCGGGCCTGACCAAAGGCGAGCGCGAGATGATCGTCACCACCACCAGCGCGGCCAACAACTGCCTGTATTGCGTGGTGGCCCACGGAGCCATCCTGCGCATCTACGAGAAGAAGCCGATGGTGGCCGACCAGGTGGCGGTGAACTACCGCAAGGCTGACATCTCGCCGCGTCAGCGCGCGATCCTCGATTTCGCGATGAAGGTCTGCCAGCACGCCGACGAACTGACAGACGCCGACTTCGAGACCTTGCATGGGCATGGCCTGAACGACGAGGACATCTGGGACATCGGTGCGATCACGGCCTTCTTCGGCCTGTCCAACCGCATCGCCAACATGAGCGGCATGATGCCCAACCCCGAGTTCTATCTGCTGGGCCGGGTGCCGCGGCAGAAGTGACGCGCGACCTGCGCGCAGGCGATAGCCGGCGCGCGCTCAGGCACTGGCAGCGTTGACCCAGTTGCCGTGGAATCCCGGCGGTATCCGATGCGGAATCGTCACCACCGCTATTGCCGGACCAGCGAAATCGCCTGCGTCGATCAGCACCAGGTCGGTTGTCTGCTTGGCCATGTCGATCACCAGGCCCATCAGCCAGCCGTCGCCTTCGGCCGCGCCCGGATGGCGCGCCACAAACACGAATTCGCCGGGATGGCGGTCAGCGCCAAACACGTGCAAGGCGCGTGTACCCAACTGCAAATCGTGCCGTATCAGATGGTTTGCGGAGCCGAAGGCCGAACCTTCTTCGGCCAGTGGAACGGCGTAGGCATACCGATAGGTTCTGCCGATGCGCCGCTCGTCGCAGCGCACGAACTCCTGCGGATGATCGTCAATGACCCGGCGCTGCACCCGGCCGGTCGACGCGGCAATCGTCCAGCGCTCGAACCGGCTGCTGCGCGAGTCCGGCCCCTGCGTGCTGTCGGCAAACATGGTGTCGTGCACGGCAACGTCGACGACCACGGCGCCGTCCTCGGTCTCGAATGCGTTGCAGGCGTGGAACACATAACACGGGTCGACGTCGCACCATCGGATGTCGGCGCCACGGCCTTCACGCGGCAATAGCCCGACGCGCGCGCCATGCGCCGGATTCCAGGCATAAGGAAACGGTTGCCCGGCCAGCAGCGTCTTCATCGAAAAAGTCACCGGCAAGTCGAACACCAGCACGTAATTGCGCGTGATCATGCAGTCGTGCACGCTCGGCCCATGCCGCACTGCAATCGGCTCTTCGCGCCGCACCTGGCCATCGGCATCCACCACCACATGGCGAATGGTTTCCAGGTCCGGGCTGTTGTAGCAGATCGCGTGCCACTCGCCGCTGTCCGGGTCCCGGTGCGGATGCGCGCTGAACGCGCCGTGCAGGCTGCCGCCGAACGGATCGTGGGCCACGGTCTGCAACTCGCCATCGATCTGCACCGGAAACGCGCCAGCCTCGACCAGCGCCCAGATCCTGCCCGCGTGGCCCAGCACATTGGTATTGACGGTGTCGCTGCGTCCGTTGCGCGGTCCGGGCGCCGGCGCTTCGCCCAGCGCGGCGCTGACGGCTGTGGAGCGGATCCAGCGGTTGCGATACCACAGGGCCTTGCCGGCCTGCAATCGCACGCCGTGCACCATGCCGTCGCCGACAAACCAGTGGTGCGCCGCCGGATTGGGCTTGCCCTGCGGATTGGGGCCGATCCGCAGATAACGTCCGTCGAGTTGTGGCGGGATCGTGCCGCGCACCGCGAGATGCTCCAGCGTCAGCTCCTGCGTCATCGGTGCATGAATGCCCGACAGGAAGTTGTGCGGCCGGGCCGGCTCGGGCAGCCGGTCGCGGTTGAATGCGGCGACCTTCATCAACCCCTTGGTCACACCGCGGCGTACGACATTTTCAAAGGACCCGGCCATCATGGACTCCTTGTCAAGGCAAAGGGAACGCTGCCACCCGCCAAGTGTAGGACGCCCGGTCAATCTGAGTCGAGCACATGTTTGATGCACACTACCGCCATGGGAATTCGTGCCTTCATGTCGGCAGATCGGCTGGTTTTTCTGCTGAACCGGTTTCGCGAACGGCTGTGGATCAAGCCATTGATCGTGTGCCTGCTGTCGATCGCCGCCGTATTTGCCGCCAAGATCGCAGACACCAGCGGGTTCGCAAATTTGGCGCCGATCGTCACGGCCGGATCGATCGAGTCCTTGCTCAAGGTGATGGCATCGAGCATGCTGGTCATCGCCACGTTTGCGGTCGGTTCGATGGTTTCCGCCTATGCAACTGCAAGCGGAACAGCGACCCCCCGCGCATTCCGGCTGGTGGTGGCAGACGATGTTTCGCAGAACGCCTTGTCGACCTTCATCGGCGCATTCATTTTCAGCCTGGTCGCGCTGACCGCGGTCATGAACGATTTTTTCGCAAGGGCCGGACGGTTCTCGATTTTCGTGTTGACCCTGCTGGTGTTCGGCGTCGTGATCTTCACGTTCGTGCGCTGGGTCGATCGCATCGCGCGGCTCGGTCGCCTGGAGACGGCGATCGAGAAGGTGGAATCGGCCACCGCCAATGCCATGCGCCAACGCCAGCGCGCGCCACGCCTGTGTGGTGTCGCTTGCGACGAAGGCTCAGGCGACGGGCAGCCGATCTACAGCGATGACGTGGGGTATGTGCAGCACGTCGACATGGCTGCGTTGCAGGCCTGCGCGCAAAGTGTCGGCGCCCGGCTGGTGCTGGTCGCCGATCCTGGCACGTTCGTCGCGCCAGGTCAGGCACTGGTTCACATCCGGCCATCCAGGAAGGGGAATGCCGCCATCGATGCTGGCGCGGTGCGCAAGGCCTTCATGATCGGTGCTGAGCGCTACTTCGACAATGACCCGCGGTTTGGCCTGATCGTGTTGTCCGAAATCGCCGGACGCGCCTTGTCGCCGGGCATCAACGATCCCGGCACGGCAATCGGGATCATCGGCGCAGTGGTACGCCTGTTGGTCCTGTGGAGCCAGGCTCCTGGCCCCGAGCAGGGCGACTCTGCAGACCAGCCATCCTACGACCGCATCGAAGTACCGGTGCTTTCGGTCCACGACATGTTCGACGACGCGTTCACCAGCATCGGCAGGGACGGCGCGCCCATGGTCGACGTCTCGTTGCGCCTGCAGAAGTCGCTGGCTTCACTGGCCATGCTGCCCGACCCGGTCATGCGGCAAGCGGCTGCACGCCACGCGCGCATGGCACTGGCGCGGTGCGAGAGCGCCATGTCGCTGCCACTGGACCTGGAACGGGTGCGCCACGCGGCCGCATTCGCACAAGCTCCAGCCGCAAACTGAGCTGCCAACCGCAGGCCGCGTCCATCAGGCGCTGACGATAGCGCGCAACCAGTCGGGCAGGTTGCGCGATTTCTGGCTCGGAAAATCCACCCAGATCGTCGTGGCGCCACCGGCGGCACAGATGGTCTGCGGGTCGTCGGTGCGCGCCATCGTGACCCAGGTCTCGAACGTGGCGCGCGCCGGATCGCTGACATACATGCGCGTCAGGACCGTTCCCGGATACGCCAGCTGGCGGCGGAAGTTGCAGAACGCGTTGACGATGACGATGCCTTCCCCGGCCGGATCGGGTAGCGCACGGACCGATTGCAGCCAGTCGATGCGACAGGTCTCCATGTAGCGGAAGTAGCTGGTGTTGTTCAGGTGCCCCATTGCGTCCATGTCGCCCCAGCGGATCGGGATCGTGCATTCATAGACCAGCTTCTTGCGCTCGGGGATTTCAATTCTCATCGACCAACTTCCTCGCTGACGTACAACAGGACGATTATGGGTGCCGATCCTGACAGCCGCATAAAATCACCTTGCATAGGCCAGACCACCACTGAACCTCCCGAAAGTCCAGACAATGACACCTGAAGAAATCATCCAGCAGTTCGGCCCGCGTGAAACCATGGAATACGACGTCGTCGTCGTCGGTGGTGGCCCCGCCGGCCTGGCAACGGCGATCCATCTCAAGCAGTTGGCCGCTGCCGCCGCAAAGGAGTTGTCGGTGGTGGTGCTGGAGAAGGGTTCCGAACCCGGGGCGCATATCCTGTCCGGGGCCATCATGGACCCGAAGGCCTTGAGCGAACTGTTCCCCGACTGGAAGGAGCGCGGAGCGCCCTTGAACCAACCGGTCACCGACGACGCGATGGTGTTCCTGGGCGAGAAGTCGTCGTTCCGAACACCCAACTTTCTGCTCCCCGCGTGCCTGCACAACCACGGCAACTACATCGTCAGCCTGGGTTCGGTGACACGCTGGATGGCCGAACAGGCCGAAGCACTGGGAGTCGAGATCTTCCCCGGATTCCCGGCCGCCGAAGTGCTGTTCAACCAGGACGGCTCGGTCAAGGGCGTTGCCACCGGCAACATGGGGGTGGGCAAGGATGGAAATCCCGGCGACAACTTTCAGCTCGGCATGGAGCTGCATGCCAAATACACGATCTTCGCCGAAGGCGCGCGCGGCCATCTGGGCAAGCAGTTGATCGCCCACTTCAAACTCGACGCCGACAGCGATCCGCAGACGTATGGGCTGGGCATCAAGGAATTGTGGGAGATCGATCCGCAGCGCCACCAGCCGGGATTCGTGTTGCACACCGCCGGCTGGCCGATGGACAACAACACCTATGGTGGCGCATTCCTGTACCACTATGACAACAACAAGGTTGCGCTGGGCTTCATCACCGGGCTGGACTACGCCAACCCCTACCTCAGCCCGTTCGAGGAATTCCAGCGCTGGAAGACCCATCCCAACATTCGCTACTACCTCGAAGGCGACGAGGCCAAGGGCATCAAGCCGGGCAAACGGCTGGGTTACGGCGCGCGGGCCATCACGGCCGGTGGTCTGCTCAGCCTGCCAAAGACCGTCTTCCCGGGCGGCGCGCTGGTCGGCTGCGATGCGGGTTACCTGAACGTCAGCCGCATCAAGGGCAGCCATGCGGCCATCAAGACTGGCATGCTGGCAGCGCAGGCGGCGTTCGACGCCATTGGCGAAGGGCGCCAGCACGACGAACTCGCAGCCTATCCGCAGGCCTTCGAAAAGAGCTGGTTGCATGCGGAATTGAACAAGGCGCGCAACTTCAAGACCTGGTTCAAGAAGGGCCTGACCGTGGCCACGGTCATGAACGGGATCGAACAGTTCGTGCTGCGCGGCAACGTGCCCTGGACACTTCGGCGCGACAAGCCCGACCATGTGTTTCTGAAAAAGGCATCGGAGTGCACGCCCATCGCGTATCCCAAACCCGATGGCAAGCTGACCTTCGACCGCCTCTCCAGCGTCTTCATCAGCAACACCAACCATGAAGAACAGCAACCGCCCCACCTGACACTCAGGGACGCATCGGTCCCGGTCAACGTCAACCTGCGCGATTTCGGCGGTCCGGAGGCGCGGTATTGCCCTGCCGGCGTCTATGAGTTCGTCAAGAACGACGACAACACCGACCGGCTGCAGATCAATGCGCAGAACTGTGTGCACTGCAAGACTTGCGACATCAAGGACCCGACACAAAACATCGTCTGGGTCACGCCCGAAGGTGGTGGCGGGCCGAACTACGCGGGCATGTAGCCGGGCCGCGCCCTTTGGCGGCTTGTTCGTACCATCGGGCGCCGGGCACCGACAGCAGATCGACGTCGCCGCAGCGATGTTTTGTGTCTGGTTCAGGCAAGCAGGAATTCCGGCGATACAATTTGCACCGTCAGGAGAGAGCCTTCGCTGGAGGAGGCCGCCGAAGGCGCATGCTGGCTGATTGCAGCCGGCTGAACGCTCAGGCAAAAGGACTGGCAAGCGTCCGCGGATAACCAAGTCCGCCGGCGTTTCCCCACTGGAGAGAGGTTGCCCGTTGCTGGCGACCCACCGAAGGAGCAAGTCGCTGCAGGAGCCGACCCGGGTTGGCATGCAGCGGTGAATCTCTCAGGTACCACGGACAGCGGGGCAGCCCATGGTTATGCCATGGTTGTCCAATGCCCCTGGAGATGCCCTCTTGTCCACTTCTGCAGAAACACTGCTTCGCACGCCATTGCATGCCTTGCATCTGGAACTCGGCGCCCGCATGGTTCCATTTGCCGGATATGCGATGCCGGTACAGTATCCCAGCGGCGTGATGGCCGAACACCACCACACGCGCAACGCCGCAGGCCTGTTCGACGTGTCGCACATGGGCCAGTTGCGCCTGGCGGGTCCAGGTGCCGCCGTCGCGCTCGAATCGCTGATTCCGATGGACGTGATCGACCTTCCGGTCGGCAAACAACGCTACGGACTGCTGCTCAATGACGCCGGCGGCATCCTGGATGACCTGATGTTCGTCAACCGCGACGTCGCCCATGGTGGCGACCTGTTCGTCGTCGTCAATGGCGCCTGCAAGGTCGCCGACCTGGCCCATATCACTGCACATATCGGTCAAAAATGCGAAGTCATCCCCTGCCCGGAACTGGCGCTGCTGGCGTTGCAGGGCCCGCAGGCTGTTGCCGTCATGCAGCGCGTCGCGCCGGGCAGCGAACAACTGCGTTTCATGACCGGCGCTGCATTCACCATCGCGCATGGTGCCGGCGGCGCGCCGGAATCGATCGCGATATTTGCCACGCGCAGCGGCTACACCGGCGAAGACGGATTCGAGATCTCGGTCCATCAGGAACAGGCAGCCACTCTGGCGCGGCTGCTGCTGGCGCAACCCGAGGTCAAGCCAATAGGCCTGGGCGCACGCAACTCGCTGCGACTCGAAGCCGGCCTGTGCCTGTATGGCAACGACCTGGACACCACAACCACCCCCGTCGAGGCCCAGCTGAACTGGGCCATCCAGAAAGTCCGCCGCAACGGTGGCGCACGGGCTGGCGGGTTTCCGGGCGCAGACATCGTGCTGGCCCAGCTCGAGGGCGGCGCCTCGGCGCCCAGCCGCCTGCGTGTCGGCCTGCAGGCGCTCGAAAGGGTGCCGGTACGCGAACACAGCGTCTTGCAAAATGGCGCAGGCCAGCCGGTCGGGGAAGTGACCAGCGGCTTGCTCGGCCCCACGATCAACACCCCGGTCGCGATGGCCTACGTGAACAGCGATTTGGCCGTGCCCGGCACCCGGGTCGATGCGCTGGTGCGTGGCAAATGTGTGCCGATGGAAGTCGTCGCCCTGCCTTTTGTTCCGACCCATTACTACCGCGGCTGAACGTCCAGCCTGCGCTATCTTTCCCCTTGTCGATCCAGTTCCATCCAACCCCACCCCAGGAGAAACCCATGGCTACCAGATTTACCGAAGACCACGAATGGCTCAACGTCGACGGTGGTGTTGCCACCGTCGGCATCACCCCGCACGCACAGGATGCACTCGGTGACGTGGTTTTTGTCGACCTGCCGGAAGTTGGCAAGGTTTTTGCCGCCAAGGATATCGCCGGCGTCGTCGAATCGGTCAAGGCCGCCGCCGACGTGTATATGCCGGTCGATGGCGAAATCACCGAGGTCAACGAGGCCCTGCGCGACGATCCATCGCTGGCCAATTCCGACCCTCTGGGTGCCGGCTGGTTTTTCAAGGTCAAGCTGTCCGACCCGGCGCAACTCGATGCGCTGATGGACGAAACTGCTTACACCGGTTTCGCAGCCGACGCCTGATACCGGGCGCAGCACCGCCGCCCGGCGCGGCGGACCCTGCACTGGCGGATCTGACGGCCGGTGCGTTCACGCAACCCCCACTTTCGAGACCGACATGTCGATGCCCTCCACCCCTTCGCTGGCAGCTCTGGAAAACCAGCATGAATTTGTCAGCCGCCATATCGGCATCAGTCGCAGCGATGAAGCCCACATGCTGACCACCGTCGGCGCGGCCTCCCGCCTCGCGCTGATCCAGGGCATCGTTCCCCGGTCCATTGCACGCTCAACCCCGATGGCCATTCCGGCGGCCATCACCGAGGCTGCCGCATTGGCCGAGATGCGCGCGATCGCCGAGCGGAATCTGCTGTTCCGCAATTTCATCGGCCAGGGGTATTACGGCACCCATACACCCGGCGTGATCCTGCGCAACGTGCTGGAAAACCCGGCCTGGTATACCGCCTACACACCCTACCAGGCGGAAATTTCGCAGGGGCGGCTGGAAGCGCTGATCAACTTCCAGACCATGGTCTGCGACCTCACCGGCATGGCGATTGCCAACGCCTCGATGCTCGATGAAGCCACTGCCGCAGCCGAGGCGATGACACTGGCGCGGCGCAGCGTCAAGAACAAGAGCCAGGTGTTCATCGTGGCTGGCGACTGCCATCCGCAGACGATCGAGGTGATCCACACACGCGCGGCACCGCTGGGCATCGACGTGCGTGTCGGCGTGCCGGCCGAACTGATGGCCGGCGGCGACTACTTTGGTGTGCTCGCCCAGTATCCGGCGAGCACCGGCACCGTACACGAGTTGCGCCCGCTGGCCGATTTGGCCCACGGCAACACAGCCGCATTCTGCGTGGCGGCCGACCTGCTGGCACTGACGCTGCTGGCGCCACCTGGCGAATGGGGCGCGGACATCGTTGTCGGCACTACGCAACGGTTCGGCATGCCCCTGTGCAATGGTGGCCCGCATGCCGCTTATCTCGCCTGCCGGGACGATTTCAAGCGCTCGATGCCTGGGCGGCTGGCCGGCGTCAGCATCGACGTGCATGGCAATCCGGCTTACCGGCTGGCGCTGCAGACGCGCGAACAGCACATCCGGCGCGAGAAGGCCACCTCCAACATCTGCACCGCACAGGTATTGCCAGCCGTCGTCGCCAGCATGTATGCGGTCTACCACGGGCCGGCCGGTTTGAGCCGGATTGCGCGGCGAGTGGCACTCTTGACCGCCATCCTGGCCCGCGGCCTTCAGATGCTGGGTTACCAGCTCGCCAACACCAGCGCTTTCGACACCCTGACGGTTCAGACCGGTGGTGCGACCGCCGCCGTGCTGGAACGCGCCAGGCTGGAGAAAATCAACCTGCGGCTGCTACCGGGCGACTGCATCGGCCTGTCGCTCGACGAGACCACCACCCGCAGCGAGCTCGAACGCCTGTGGTCGGTGTTCGCCCGTGATGGCCAGGTGTTGCCCAGCGTTGCGCAATTCGAGACGAATGTGGACACCATGCTGCCCACCGGTTTGCTGCGCACCAGCCCGTTCCTGACCCATCCGGTGTTCAACACCCATCACAGCGAAACCGGCATGCTGCGTTATATCCGGCGCCTGTCCGACAAGGACCTGGCGCTGGACCGCAGCATGATCCCGCTGGGCAGTTGCACGATGAAGCTCAACGCCACCAGCGAGATGATTCCGATCACCTGGCCGCAGTTCGCCGACATCCACCCGTTCGCACCGGCCGACCAGCGCCTGGGCTACACAGAACTCGACCAGCAATTGCGCGACTGGTTGTGCCAGGCCACCGGTTACGCCGGCGTGAGCCTTCAACCCAACGCCGGCAGCCAGGGCGAATACGCCGGGCTGCTGGCGATCCGCGCATACCACGCAGCGCACGGTGAGTCCAACCGCACGATCTGCCTGATCCCGTCCAGCGCGCATGGCACGAACCCGGCCAGCGCCCAGATGGCCGGCCTGTCGGTGGTAGTGACCGCCTGTGACGACAACGGCAACGTCGACATGGCCGACCTCAAGGCCAAGTGCGAGAAACACAGCGCCAATCTGGCGGCCGTGATGATCACCTACCCCAGCACCCATGGCGTGTTCGAGACCCAGGTCAAGGAGTTGTGCGCACTGGTGCACCAGCATGGCGGCCGGGTCTATGTCGACGGCGCGAACATGAATGCGCTGGTCGGCATTGCCGCACCTGGCGAGTTCGGCGGCGATGTCAGCCACCTGAACCTGCACAAGACCTTCTGCATCCCCCATGGCGGTGGTGGACCGGGTGTCGGACCGGTCTGCGTAGTCGCCGACCTGGTGCCTTATCTGCCAGGGCATGTCACCGGTGGGCTGCCATCCAACGGTGTTGGTGCCATGAGCACCGCCGGGCCGCCCCAAGGTGCGAACGCCCCCTCGGGGGGCAGCGCAGTGCGCACAGCGACAAGCGTGGGGGCCATGAGCACCGCCGGGCCGCCCCAAGGTGCGAACGCCCCCTCGGGGGGCAGCGCAGTACGCGCAGCGACAAGCGTGGGGGCCATGAGCACCGCCGGGCCGCCCCAAGGTGCGAACGCCCCCTCGGGGGGCAGCGCAGTACGCGCAGCGACAAGCGTGGGGGCCATATCCGCTGCACCGCTGGGCAATGCGGCAGTGTTGCCGATCAGCTGGATGTATTGCCGCATGATGGGACCCGAGGGGTTGCAAAGTGCGACCGAGATCGCCATTCTGAGTGCCAACTACATCAGCGCACGACTGAGCGACCACTACCCGACCTTGTACGCCAGCGTCAACGGCCACGTGGCGCACGAGTGCATACTGGATCTGCGCCCGCTCAAGGAGACCAGCGGTGGTGCCAACGGCATCAGCGCCGAGGATGTGGCCAAGCGGCTGATGGACTACGGCTTTCATGCGCCCACGCTGAGTTTTCCGGTGCCCGGCACGCTGATGGTGGAACCGACCGAGAGCGAAACCCTGGGCGAACTCGACCGTTTCGTCGACGCAATGATCGCGATCCGCGAGGAGATCCGCAAGGTCGAACGTGGCGAATGGCCGCAGGACAACAATCCGCTCAAGCATGCGCCGCATACCGCGGCCGCCGTGACAGCACCGGATTGGGATCGTCCGTATTCGCGTGAGGTCGGCGCCTTTCCGCTTGCGACACTGAAGCAGTCCAAGTACTGGACGCCGATCGGCCGCATCGACAACGTCTATGGCGACCGCAACCTGTTCTGCAGTTGCGTGCCGGTGGCCGACTACGCCTGACACCGTCCTCCTGAAGGCCGGCCAGGCACGGGCTACTGGCAAGGCGCTGGCTGCGGGCTCGCGGTACAACGGCCCCGCAACCCGGTGGCGACGCGACGGCGCAATCGCCGGCCTTGGCCCGAAATGCGCAAGCCATCACCCTTGCGCGCAACGGTGATGGCAGTGCCCTGTCATACTGCCCCCTTTCCATCACGCTGCCGCCCCACCGCACCATGCTCTACGCCGTCCTCAAGACCCTTCACCTGTTGTCGATCATCCTGTGGATCGGCGGCATGGCGTTCGTGCTGTTCTTTCTGCGCCCGGCGCTGGGCAGCCTGCAGCCATCGGTGCGCGTGACGCTGATGCACGACGTGTTGCGCCGCTTCTTCGGCGCGGTATCGGCCTCGATCATCATCGTGCTGGTCAGCGGCTTGTGGATGATGGGCCAGTTTGCCCGCGGCAGTGCCGCTGCCAGCGGCGTTCACATGCCGATGAGCTGGATGGTGATGGCCACGCTCGGGCTGCTGATGATGGCGATCTTCGGCCACATCCGGTTTGTCCTGTACAAGCGGCTGCAACGCGCCGTGGCCGCCAGCGACTGGCCGGTGGGTGGTGCTGCACTGGGCTCGATCCGGGCCTGGGTGCTGGCCAACCTGGTCATCGGCCTGGTCATCATCCTGGTGTTGATGCTGCTCTGACGACGGCCCCGCCAGCAACGTCGAACCGGCTGCGACTCAGCCGGCCAGCGCGTAGGGCCCACCGCGCTCGAGTGCGCGCTGGTACGCCGGACGGGCCTGGAAGCGCTTGACCCAGGCATCTATGTTCGGAAACTGCGCGCGCGCGCCGCGCGCGGCCTCGCCAACAAAACTCATCTGGATATCGGCGCCTGTCAGGTCATTGCCGACCAGCCAGTCCCTGCCCTGCAGCGATTGGTTCACGAAACCCAGATGATTGGCAATTTCGCTGTCGATGCGCGGCGCCAGCGGCGCACCGGCATCGCCCAGGCGACCCACGTACAGCTTGAGCATCAGCGGCAACATCGCCGAACCTTCGGCGTAATGCATCCATTGGACATAGGACTCATATTCCGGCCATCCCATCGACGGTTGCAGCCGGCCATCGCCATGGTGGCGGATCAGGTAATCGACGATGGCGCCCGATTCGAATACCGTCTGTCCGTCGTCGACGAGCACCGGCGACTTGCCCAGCGGATGAACCGCCTTGAGTTCGGGTGGCGCCAACCGGGTGTTCGGGTCGCGCTGGTAGTGCTTGATCTGGTAGCTGAGATTCAATTCCTCAAGCAGCCACAACACGCGTTGAGAACGTGAGTCATTGAGATGGTGAACGACGATCATCATGAATTCCTGTTTCAGTCGCCAGTCAACCGGATCTGGCATTCAAGTGCAAGCAAAGCACTAGGAATTTGGAACAGTATAGGACGCACCGGCGTTGTTGTTGGGCAACTGCATGCACGGACATCCGTCACGCCTGCCCGAATCTCCGATCAGACCGAAGCGGCGCCTGCCACCTGCGCCTTCAAAGTCTTGGCGGCAGCCGTATAACCGCCGTCGCCGCCGTCGACGAAGTGCACGTGCAGGCCACCGGATGCGGCGGTGACCAGGCAGGTCATCAAGGCGGTCTCGGACACATTCATGCCGTAACGCAGCTCTCCGGCTGCCATCTTGTGGTCCAGGTAGGCCTTGATCGATGCAATGCAGTCCTGCGGACAGTCGATGACGAAACTGATCGTCTCATCGTGTTTGCAGAAGTCGGTGTTGGTGCTGGTCTCGGCAATGTACTCGTCCGGGTTGAACCCGCCTACCGGGCGGCCAACCAAGAAGATCAGGCGCGCAATCAGCGTATTGACCAGCACCTTGAACACCGCGATCCACAACGGGCCGCCGCGCCGTGCCGCCTGGGCCTCCAGCAAAAATCCCTTGGGCGGCCAGCTGGTGCGCAAGGTCGCCGGCCGAACAGGCGCCTGGGCACCGCCCTGCCGCGCCAGCTCCATCACCTGGGCGTGCACGGCCCCGGCATCGACCGCACCGTTGATGATCAGCGTCAGCATGCGCCCGCGTCCGGACTGCAAGGGGTTCCAGCGGCAACTCAGACCGTCGAGGTCGACCGCCACGCCGTCGTCCAGCGATTCGGGAACCGCGACCTGCGCGATCAGCGCTGGATCGCCGCGCCCGCGCGCGGCTGACTCCAGCATGCCGACGCCACCGCCCAGAAACACGCCGAAGTGGTTGCCGGGCGTCGGCTCGTAGCGGCCCACGATGACGTCGCTGCCGAAACTGCGCAGCACACTCACCGGACAGACACCGACGCGCAGCTGCATGCCGAACTCGCGCGCGGCAAACCCCCGCACTCTGGCCAGCGCCAGACGTGCTGCCACCGCATATTGCGGCGGCACCATGACCACCGATCCGTCCCCACCGAACAGGAACGGCAGTGCGGTCGGAGCGCACAGATTCTTGAGCGCGGCAATCGCCATCGCGGCGACGAAGTTAATGGTCTTGTGTTTGCCCTGCGCAACGGCCTTGGTCGACCCGACGATATCCGTGACCACCAGTTCCCAGTCATCCGGCGCCGCACGGTAACGTCCGGTGTCAAAGGTGTCTTGCGCACTCGACAGCCGGGGCAAGGCAGTAAAGAATTCTGCGCCGATCGCAGCTGGTGCAGTCAAGGTCGGGTCCATGGCAACAACTGTAGCCGCAATCAGGACAACAGCTTGGCGCGACCGGCCTTGGTCTCGGAGCGCTGCGCCTTGTCGTCCATGCGCCGGCGGCGGGCCGCGCGACTCGGCCGCGTCGGACGGCGCACCAGCGGCGCTACGGCCACGCTGTCGACCAGCGCATGCAGGCGCGCGAAAGCATCGAGCCGGTTCATGTCCTGGGTGCGGTGGGACTGCGCCTTGATGACCAACACGCCCTCCTGCGTGATGCGCTTGTCGCGCAAGGCGCGCAGACGCTGCTTGACATCGTCCGGCAGGCTCGAGGCCACAATGTCGAAGCGCAGGTGGATCGCGCTGGACACCTTGTTGACGTTCTGCCCGCCAGCGCCCTGCGCGCGCACGGCCGTGAGTTCGACCTCCGACTCGCGGACCAGGATGGTGGCAGGTTCTGGCTTCATCAACATGTGACTGTACACAGCCCCGGTGCTAAGCTCGGCACACAGGCAATTCCCGCCATTGCAGCACAAGGATTCGGATGAAAACTCTCGACCGCAACGCCAAGGGCGTCTACCTGATCACCGTCACGCCATTTGCGGACGACGGCACACTGGATCTGGCCAGCACCGACCGGATGGTCGACTTCTACCTCGCGCGCGGCGCAACCGGCCTGACGATACTGGGCATCATGGGTGAAGCCACCAAACTCACGGCCGAGGAATCACGCGCCTTCGTCAGGCAGGTGCTGGCGCGGGTTGCCGGGCGGGTACCGGTGATCGTCGGCGCCTCGGCTGCCGGTTTTGCCCCGATGCGCGAACTCACCACCAGCGTGATGGACATGGGCGCCTCCGGCGTCATGGTGGCGCCCGCACCCACGCTGCGCACCGACGAGCAGATCCTTGCCTATTTCGACATGGTCGCTGATACGCTGGGGCCGAAGGTGCCCTGGGTGCTGCAGGACCATCCGGTGTCCACCGGCGTGCAGATGTCGCCCAGTGTCGTGACACGCATCCTCAAGAACGCCAGCAACTGCGTGATGCTCAAACACGAAGATTGCCCCGGACTGGCCAAGCTGTCGGCCATTCGCGCGGCCGACGCCAATGGCGACATTGCCCGGGTGTCGATCCTCGCCGGCAATGGTGGTGGCCTGTTCCTGCCGGAGGAACTCGGTCGCGGCGCCGATGGCGCAATGACCGGATTTGCCTACCCGGAGATGATGGTTGGTGTCTGCCAGGCCCATGCATCGGGCGATATCGAGCGAAGCCACGATATCTTCGATGCCTACCTGCCGCTGGCCCGCTACGAACAGCAGGCGGGCATCGGCCTTGCCGTACGCAAGCATCTGATGGTCGCGCGTGGTGCCATTGCGTCGGCCATGATCCGCCGCCCTGGCCCCAGGCTTTCGGCGTCCGATGTGGTGGACATTGCCCGACTGGTGCAACGGCAGGACAAACGCCTGCACGATCTCGGTGCCGCAAGCTGAAACAGCCGACTGCGAAACAAGCCGATTGTTCCCACGCCGCAACACGGTGGTGACGGTTGCACCCGCCACTCATGCACATCGCTGCGGTACCGCAGCAACGCACCCGGTCGATCAGCCGGCGTATCCGAACATCATCGGCAGCCACAACACGATGGCCGGGAAAAAGATCAGCATCGCCAACGCGAGCAGCAGGGCCAGCAGGAACGGACCAATCTCGCGGATCATCTCGATCAACGGAATTCCGGTGGTGGCGTTGATGACGAACAGCAGTATTCCGTAGGGCGGCGTGATCAGGCCGATCATGCAGTTGACCACCACGACCACACCGAAATACACCAGGTCGATCCCCAGCGCCCGGGCCGCCACAACAAACAGCGGAACAATGACCAGGATGATGGTGCTGGCGTCCAGGATGCAACCGAGCAGCAGCAGCAACAGGTTGACGCCCAGCATGAAGGCCATGGGCGACATTTGCATGCCCAGCATGGCATCTGCCAGCAGTTTGGGGATGTTCTCCGAGGCGACGATGTAGTTCAGGATCAACGCCCCGCCAATCACCAGCCCGACCGAGGCCGAGGCCTTGACGCTGTCGAGCATGACCACCCGCAGTTTCTGGATTGACAGCGCCCGATAGAACAAGCCCGCAAGGATCAGTGCATACGCCGCCGCCACCGCTGCCGCTTCGGTGGGCGTGGTGACACCACCATAGATGCCATACAGCAGAATGATGGGCATCAGCAGTGCCGGGAAAGCGCGCACGGTGAGTGCCGGAATCTCGCGAATGGGCACGACCTTGTCGGCACCAAAACCGCGCTTGTGCGATATGTAGCTGTTCATCGCCATCAGCACCACGCCCATCAGCAGACCGGGAAGAATGCCGCCCAGAAACAGATAACCGATCGAGGTGTCGGACACCAGCGCATACAGCACCATTGGAATCGACGGCGGAATGATGGGCCCGATGGTGGCCGACGCAGCGGTGATCGCCGCTGCATAACCGCGGCTGTAGCGGCCGTCCTTGGTCATCATCTCGATGATCACCTTGCCGATGCCGGCCGCGTCGGCGACAGCCGAACCCGACATGCCGGAGAAGATCAGGCTTGCCACCACGTTGACGTGGCCAAGGCCGCCCCTGAACCGGCCGACCAGCGCGACACAGAAGTTCAGCAACCTGTCGCTGATGGCGCCGGCGTTCATGATGTTGGCCGCCACGATGAACAGCGGTACCGCCAGCAGCACGAAGCTGTCGTAAAGCCCGTAGACGATCTGTTCCGCTGCGATGCCCATGTCCTGGCCCTTCAAGACCAGGTAGACCAGTGCGCCAAGAATGATGGAATGTGCAATCGGCGTTCCGATCGCGGCCAGCGCGAACAGCACCAGCAGGCACAGGGCGAACGCGAGACTCATATCTGACCCTGCCCCGCCCGCGCGGTCTCATCCTGATTGCGAAAGATCCGCCACATGCGCAGACCATAGACACCTACCGTGCCGGCCACGAACAGCAGATAGATGCCGAACACGTACGCCAGCGGGATACGCATCGTCGCACTCTTCTTGATGGTCAGGAAACTGACCCACTCCCAGGTTGCAGGCAGCGACGCAAGCATCGCCACCACGATGGCCACCGATGAAATGAGGCCGAAAATCTTGCGCGTTGTCGGGCCCACTGCGTTGTACAACATGTCAAAGCTGATGTGGTCCCGGTGGCGCAAGCACAAGGCCGAAGCCCAGAAGACGGTCCATAACCAGGTCGTCAGACTCAACTCCAAAGTCCACGGCAGCGGGTAGTTGACGACATATCGCGCGGTGATCTGCAGTACGAAGGCCAAAAACATGGCGGTGAGCAAGCCCACCGCCACATCGTCGGCCCTCGCCTGCCACCAGTCGAGTCTGGTTCGCATGGTTGGCTCTCTGGGTTCAGCGCGACGGGATCAGAGCGCGTTGATTTTCTCGACCAGCCCTTTGGGCCATGCCTTGGACAGGTCGGATTCGAGGTACTGCTTTTGCACATGCGACCGGAAGGCGTTCAGGTCCGGCTCATAAACCTTGAGACCCTTTTCCTTGAAGAATTGCACCAGTTCTTCCTCGAGCTTGAGCTGTCTCTGGCGACCGAACTCGGCAGCGTCGTCGGCAGCTTTCTGCAACTTGGCCTGATTGGCCGGCGACAGCTTGTCGAAGACCTTCTTGCTGACGGTCAGGTAGTTCAGATCGACCAGGTGGCTGGTCAGCACGATCTGCTTGGTCACCTCGTAGAACTTGGCGTCCTTGTCGGTTGGCAGCGGATTGTCCTGGCCGTCGATGGCTCCGGTCTGCAGGCCGGTATAGACCTCGGTGAAGGCCATGGGCGTGGGATTGGCACCCAGCGCACGCCCCAGGAACATCCAGGACTCCGAGCCCGGCATGCGCAGCTTGACACCCGACAGGTCTGCCGGCGTCTTGATCGGCTTGTCGTTGCGCAGGTTGAGCTGACGCCGGCCGAGATACATCACGGTCAACAGCTTCACGCCCAGCTTGTCCTCCACCATCTTCTTGAACGGCTTGAACAAATCAGCCTCGAACACCCGCTTCTGGTGTGCCGCGTCACGGTGCAGATAACCTGCCGCAAAGATGGAGAACTCGGGGAAGAATTCAGCCAGTTCCTGGGCCGATGCTATCGACATCTCGAGGTTGCCACGCGAGATGGCCTCGATCTCGGTGCCCTGCTTGAACAACTCGGCATTCCAGTGCGGCTCGAAGGTGGCGAAATCCGCCACGGCAGGACCAAACACGGTGGTCAGGGCCACTGCGCGCTGATCGGTTGCCGAGGCCGGCGTGGACAGACGCAGCTTGGGCTTGTCCTGGGCAAACGAAGTTCCGGTTATCGCCGCCAACGAGGCTGCGCAAGCTGCCGCCATGACGCGGCGACGGCTGGGGGTGAATTCCATGGGGTTGTCTCCTGGGTTGAAATTGGGCAGATCCGAACGGGGTAAACGGCCCAACATGTTAGCACGCAATCAATGCCGAAAACATTTTGGACCATCTGGTTAATTGTCAATAAAATCTGCCTAGAATTTACTAGGGAAAGCCCTATCCATTCAACAGATAGACCGGCATCAAACAATGAACCAAATGGTACAAAAGGTGTCGATGCATGCGCCGGAGTCACCTTTGCAACACAAACCAGCGCAGGGCAGGCGCGTTGCCGCGTCTGAACCGCGGACCAACGACTCCGAGCGTACCCGTGCGGCGATACTGCGCGCGGCAGTGACAGAATTTGGCGACAAGGGCCTGGCCGGTGCACGCATCGACGCAATTGCTGCGGCCACGCAAACCAGCAAGCGCATGATCTACTACTACTTCGGCAGCAAGGATGGCCTGTACCTTGCAGCACTGGAGCAAAGCTACGCCGATGTACGCGATCGCGAGACGCGCCTGCAGCTCGACGACATGGACCCGCAGACAGCCTTGCGCTGCCTGGTCACGGTGATGTTCGACCACCATCTGGGCAACGAAAACTACATCCGCATCGTGATGTCGGAGAACATGAACCGGGGTCGGTATCTGGCGCAAAGCACCCGGATCCAGGAGCTCAACCGTCCGGCCATCACCGTGCTGCGCAGCATCTACGAGCGTGGCGTCACCGACGGGGTATTCCGCCCGGGGCTGGACGCCACAGATATCCATGCATCGATCTCGGCACTGAGCTTTTTCAATGTGTCCAACCGCCACACCTTCGGACTGATTTTTCAGCAGGATATCGCCTCACCGGCCTATGTGGCGATGCGGCGAGAGAACATCGTGCAGATGATTCTGCGTTACGTGGAAACAGCCTGACATGAAACCGGTCCGCCTGGCCATCGCCGATGCCGGCTGCATCGGCCAGGCCCACCTGCAAGTCGTCCTGGAAAGCCCGGACTGCGTGCGCACTGCGATCGTCGACCCTGCGCCGGCAGCGCCGGACATCGCAGCCAGCGCGCGCAGCTGGGAGCAGACCTCGCCGGAGAACAAGGCCTGCGCGAGTTACGACGACGAAGACTGCCATGTCGTCAGCGGCACCAACGGCAGCCTGGCCATTCCGACGATGCGGCTCAAGACCTGCGCAAGGCCACAGGATCGGTCATGGTGCAAGCCATTCGAGACCGACGTGGTCGCATTGGCACGCGATGCTCCGCCAGAGCACCAGCTGGCGCATTTCTGTGCACTTGCGCGCGGTGAAACGGAGCCACTGGTCAGTGCCCGCGACGGACGGGCCAACCCGCGTGTCACCGAAACGATTGAAGCGGCCACGGCCAGCGGCGCGACAGTCAAGATTACCCGCTGAACACATTCAACCAAGGACCAAGCAATGAACATCCTCGTGCTGCACGGCATCAACCTCAACATGTTCGGCAAGCGGGACCCGGCCCAGTACGGCACCATCACACTGGCCGAGATCGACCAACGCCTGCAGGCGCTCGGCCAGCAGCTGGGGGCCAGCGTTGCCTGCTTCCAGAGCAATTTCGAAGGCGCCATGTGCGAGCGTATCCATCAGGCGCATGCCGACAAGGTCGACGCAGTCATCATCAATGCCGGCGCATGGACCCACTACAGCTACGGCCTCCGCGACGCACTGGCCATTCTGGCCTGTCCGGTGGTCGAGGTACACATGTCCAACGTGCACGCCCGCGAGGCGTTTCGCCATATGTCGGTGTTCTCCGAAGTCGTGCGCGGTCAGATCTGCGGCTTCGGCGTTGAGAGTTACCTGCTGGGACTGCGCGCGGCAGTCTCTGCCATACATCCCGCCTGAGCCGGCACCGCATGATCCGTGCCTCAACCCGCCTGATCGCCCATATCGGCTACCCGACCCACGCGTTCAAGTCGCCGATGATCTACAACCCGTACTTCGAACAGGCGGGCGTGGATGTCGTTGTGATGCCGATGGCTTGTCAGGCGCCGCATTACCCGGCTTTTCTGAAAGCGGTATTCACGCTGGACAACATCTGCGGTGCCTTGATCACGATGCCGCACAAGGTCACGACGCTCCAATTGCTGGACGAAGCCTCGTCTGCTGCAAAGATTTCCGGCGCCTGCAATGCGGTCAGACGCACCGATGACGGGCGCCTGATCGGGGACATGTTCGATGGCGAGGGATTCGTGCGCGGTGCGCAGCGCAAGGGCTGCCGGCTTGCCGGAGCGCGGGTGCTGGTCGTCGGATGCGGCGGTGTCGGTTCGGCGATTGCCGCATCGCTGGCTGCCGCCGGCGTGGCGGCCATCGGCCTGTTCGACGCACGCCCGGAATCGGCCGAGGCACTGGCAGGCAGACTCAGAACCCACTATGCTGCCATCGACACGCGCCTTGGCTCCAGCGATCCTGCCGGCTACGATGTCGTCATCAACGCCAGTCCACTGGGCATGAACGACAACGATCCGCTGCCAGTCGATGTCAGCCGCATTGCGCCCGGCACCTTTGTCGGCGAAGTCGTGATGAAGACCGAGATGACCGCCTTCCTGCAAGCTGCGCAGGCCCGGGGTTGCCGCTTGCAGATCGGCACCGACATGCTGTTTGAACAGATCCCCGCCTATATCGAGTTCTTCGGCCTGCCGACCACGACCGCCGAGAACCTGCGTGCGGTCGCGCGACTTTAGCCCTGCGCACGATCGGTCCCACGGCGCAGCGCCAGTTTCAGGCGCATCCGATAGGGCGATCGCACCGAGCGGCGCAATACGCGCAGAATCGAGCTGGTACCAGCTCAGCGCAGTACCACCGCAAACCCGCGCGCCACCGCGGGCCGCGCCATCATCGCCTGGTACCAGCGCTGCACCTGCGGAAAATCGGCCAGATCGACCTGGTGCCGCGGGTGGCGCCAGGCCCAGCAAAGGATCGCGAAATCGGCGATCGACAGCTCGTCGGCAAAAAAATCACGCCCTTGGAGGCGGCGATCCATCACGCCATAGAGGCGGCGGGTTTCGGCCATGAAACGCTCGAGCCCATAACGGCGATCCGCCTCGTTCTCCAGTGCGATGAAATGGTGGACCTGCCCGGGCATCGGGCCAAAACCGCCCATCTGGAACATCAACCACTCCAGTGCGGCAATTCGCCTGCGCGCGTCGCGCGGCAGGAATTTGCCCGACTTTTCAGCCAGATAGATCAGGATGGCGCCGGACTCGAAGACACTGACCGGGTCATCACCCGGCCCGTGCGGGTCGACGATGGCCGGGATCTTGTTGTTCGGGCTGATCTTCAGGAAATCCGGCGCGTTCTGCTCACCCTTGCCGATGTCGACCACATGAACGTCGTAGGGCAGGCCCATCTCTTCGAGAGCCACACTGATCTTGCGGCCGTTGGGCGTATCAAAGGTGTATAGCTGGATGCTCATGCAAAGTGCTCCGTGGGACAGTCGATGCGTCGTGACCGCCGGGTAAAGGGATCGATGCATTGTCGCAGGCAGCGCCTGGCGCATTGGCCTGTGAGTCGTCAGCGCAAGAGGATTGACGCGACGCTCCGGCGCTGGCGCCGCGCGTCCGGATCTGACTGGCCGACACCAGCCCGATCAGCAACGCGCCCATCAGATCGGACTGCCAGCCCGGCTTGATCAGCACCAGCGCTACAGACTTTGTTCCACCAGCGCACGCAGCGACGGCGTCACCTGGGGCATTACGCCGAACCACGATTCGAAAGCAGGTCGGGCCTGGTGCAGCAACATGCCCAGGCCACCGACCGTGCGATTGCCCCGGGCCTGCGCGGCCAGCAACAAGGGTGTGCGCAGCGGCACATAGACCAGATCCGACACCAGCGCCTGCGCCGGCAGCAGGTCCAGCGACAAATCCAGCGGCGGCTGATCGCCCATGCCCTGACTCGTCGTATTGACCAGCAATGCGACCCCGGCCAACGCATCGTGCCTTTGCGCCCAGGGTACGGCCACCACCGGCGTGCCCAGTTCACGCGCCAGCGCCTGCGCCCTGTCCGGCGAACGGTTGCAGACCCGGATCTCGCGGACGCCCTTGTCAGCCAGGGCCACGATGACCGCCCGCGCGGCGCCACCGGCGCCGATCACTGTCGCCGGCCCGGACTCGGGCCGCCAGTCGGGCGCCTCCGCCAGCAGACTTTCCAGGTACCCATAAGCATCGGTATTGCGCCCCGCCAGCGAGCCATCGGGTTGCACGACCACCGTATTGATGGCGCCGATGCGCCGTGCCACCGGATCGACATGGTCTACCAGCGCCATCGCTGCGACCTTGTGCGGGATCGTCAGGTTGCAGCCGGAGATCCCGAGAATCGGCAAGGCCCGCAAGGCCTGCGCCAGATTGTCCGGCGCCACCGGCAGCAACACATAACTTCCGCGCAAGCCATGTTGCGCGATCCAGTGGTTGTGGATGTCCGGCGAACGCGAGTGGGATACCGGCCAGCCCATCAGGCCGGCAACGACGAAAGGACGATGGTTCATGTTCTGCGGCGTTTCAGGATAAGTGAAGGATTCAAAGCACGGATTCTGACCGCTTGTGCAATGGCTCCGTCGTGGCGCCGATGGTTGCGGCCTGTTGCCAATCATGCTGTCAGCGTGCTGTCAACGTGCTTGACGCATCGACGCACAGGCGACAGACTACTCCGTGAAGCGGCCGTTCCGCTTCAAGGGAGATAAAAAAATGCGCCAATTCATCAGCAGCACTGTGGCGATCTGGGCCTTGACACCTGTGGCCTCGCTGGCATTGCAGTCGCAGGTCTTGCCGCAGACCTTCAGCACACCGGTATTCCTGAGTGCACCAGCGAACGACACGCGATTGTTCGTCGTCGAAAAGGCGGGGCGGATCCAACTGCTCGACAACGGCGTCCAGTCGACCTTCCTGGACTTGTCGGCCCTGGTCAGCAGCGCCGGTGAACGTGGCCTGCTCGGTCTGGCTTTCGATCCGGCGTATGCGAGCAACGGGCGCTTCTACGTGAACTACATCGACAAGAATTTCAACACGGTGGTCTCGTCGTTCACGGCGCCGTCGGCCAGTGCCAGCAGCGTCGATGCGGCAACCGAGAGCCAGGTGCTGTCGGTTTCGCAACCGCCGGGACGTGACAACCACAAGGCGGGCTGGATCGGATTTCGCAGTTCCGATCCGGGCCAGTTGTATATCGCCACCGGTGACGGCGGCGCCGGCAACGACCCGAACAACGTGGCACAAAATCTGACCAACAACCTGGGCAAGATTCTGCGCGTCACTCCCACTATTGGCGGCGGCTACACGGTGCCTGCCGACAACCCTTTTGTCGGCGTCACCGGAAACGACGCGATCTGGGCCTATGGCCTTCGCAATCCCTACCGCAACAGCTTCGACCGCCTGAGTGGTGATTTCTGGATCGCCGACGTGGGCCAGGACGCCCGTGAAGAGATCAACCTGGAACTCCAGGGGACCGCGGGTGGGCGCAACTACGGCTGGCGTGCGCGCGAGGGCAGCGCCGACAACCCTGCCGTGCCCGACGCCGCACCGGCGGGTGCTGTGGACCCGTTCTTCGACTATGCCCACAGCACCTTCGGCCAATCCATCATCGGCGGCTATGTCTACCGCGGCAGCGGCGAGCCCGGTCTGGATGGCAGCTATTTCTTCGGCGATTTTGCGACAGGACGCATCTTCAGTCTGCGCAACGACAGCGGCAACCCGATGGGTCTGACCGAACGCACAGCAGAACTGGGCACGCCGTTCGGGCCCAATCAGCTCAGTGCGTTTGGTGAAGATGGCCTGGGCAACCTGTATGCGATGGGCATCAACGGCCAGGTCGTGTTGATTGCCGCCGCGGTACCCGAGCCCGCTACATGGGCCATGTTGCTGGCAGGTTTGCTGCTGACAAGCCGCGCCTGCGCCAGGCGCACGATACCGGCCTGACCCGGCCAGATGGGCGTCAAGCGCGCCCGTATCGACAACGCGGGCGATGCGGGAGCCTGGGCTTGCCGATCATCACGCCGGGAAACTTGCCCTGGTGGTTCATGCCCGACAATGCCGCCCACCATGATCCCACCCTACCTGCAGCTGGTCGCCTTGTCCGCGGTGTGGGGTTCATCGTTCATGCTGACGCGTTTTGCGGCACCCTTGCTCGGCCCCAACCTGCTGGCCTGCCTGCGCATGGGCATGGCCGCTTTCGCGCTGGCCTGCATCATGCGCGTATTGCGCATGCGCTGGCCGCTGGAGCACTGGCGCGAACTGGCGTTGCTGTCCTTGCTGGGTGTCGCCGCGCCCCATGCGATGTTTGCCTGGTCGGCCCTGTACATGCCGGCCGGTTATGCGGCGCTGCTGTACGTCACGGCGGTATTGTTCGGCGCCTTCGCGTCAGCCTGGATGAAGGAAGAAACCTTGACCCGGCTCAAGCTGGCCGGCTGCCTGCTCGGCATCGTCGGCGCCGCACTGGTGGTGCAGCTCGGGCCGGTACAGCCCTCGCCGCGACTGGTGCTGGCGGTCGTTATCACCGTCGTCGGGTCGGCGATCTCGGGCATGTCCACACCCATGCTCAAACGCGCGGTCCAGCGCATGGAGCCGCTGGCCATCACTGCCTGCATGCACGGCATTGCCTTTGTGCTGCTGTTGCCCGGCGCCCTGGTCGAACTGCCGCGCGCGCGCTTCGAACCTGGTGCGGTGGCAGCGGTGTTCATGATGGGAACCTTCACCTCCGGTCTGGCCTGGTGGATGTACGCCCGCCTGATGCGGCATCTCTCGCCGCTGGCCGGCCTGAGCTCGACCTTCATGATCACCGGCTTTGGCGTGTTGTGGGCGGTGGTTTTCCTGGGCGAGAAAGTCGACAGTGGCCTGTATCTGGGCGGCGGCATCTTGCTTTTGTCATGTCTGCTGGTGTCGGGTGTCGATCCGCGCGCCGCGATCCGGACCATGCGAACCCGGCTGCGCAGAAGCCAGACATGAAACAAGTCTTGCGTGCGCAAGCCTGCCGCCTTGCAGGACAATGCCACACAATCGGACTTGCATGCAGAACAAGTATTTCGCCCAGCTGGCAGCCTTGTCGATTCTCTGGGGTGCCACTTTCCTGTTCACGCGGGTCGCCACACCGGAGTTGGGCCCGAGCCTGACTGCCGCCGGCAGGATCGGGCTGGGCGCTGCAACGCTGGCACTGATCATGACCTTCACGCGCCACCGCTGGCCGTGGGAACACTGGCGTGCACTGACGGTGCTGGCGGCACTGAGCATCGCCGGGCCGCACTTTCTGTTTGCCTGGTCATCCCAGTATCTGCCCGCAGGCTACAGCGCCGTGCTCAGCGTGACATCGGTGATGTTCGGCACGTTCACATCCGCATGGCTGCGCGAGGACACCTTGACCCGCTCCAAGGTGCTCGGTTGCATTGCAGGCTTCGCCGGCGTGGCCCTGGTGGTGCAACTCGGACCGATGCGCCCGACGACCGAACTGGTGGCCGCTGCAATGATCGCGATCTGCGGCTCGGCACTGTCGGGCTCCTCGGCGCCGCTGCTCAAGCGCGCCACCCAGAAAATGGAACCGCTGGCGATCACCGCCGCCATGCACGTGCTGGCGCTGGCAATCATGCTGCCCGCTGCCTTGTGGACATTGCCGCAAGCGCACTTCACACCGGCGGCCGTGGCCTCGGTCGCCATCATGGGCATCTTCACCTCGGGGCTGGCCTATTGGCAATACATGCGCATCGTGCAACAGGTCAGCCCGGTGGCGGCGCTGAGCTCGACCTTCATGGCAACGATCTCGGGCATCGTCTGGGGGCACCTGGTGCTGGACGAGGAGTTCACCGGCACCACCTACCTTGGCGGCCTGCTGGTGTTGTCGGCAACCGTGCTGGTCACCGGGTTCAATCCCTGGCGGCGGCCCATGCCACCGGTCGAGCCGCCCAAACCCTGACGCAGCATCAGCGTGCACGGCAAGGCGCGGCAGCCCGGCACGGGCGACATGGCGCTCACCCTCGCCAAGTCCGCTGCGCCGGGCCGCGTCTATGTCCCGGCGCTGGCCTTGATCGGAGGCAAGGCAGTCACCACGTCGGCATTCTGCGCACGGTGGCGCAACACATGGTCCATCACCACCAGTGCCAGCATGGCCTCTGCAATCGGGGTTGCACGAATGCCGACACAGGGATCGTGGCGCCCCTTGGTGCTGACTTCGGTACTGTTGCCGGCGGTGTCGATCGACTCGCGAGGGGTCAGGATCGAGCTGGTCGGTTTGATCGCAATAGAGACCTCCAGATCCTGGCCGCTGGTGATGCCACCGAGGGTCCCACCCGCATTGTTGGCGCGAAACCCATCGGGCGACAAGGAATCGCCGTGGCTGCTGCCGCGTTGCGCCACGCTGGCGAAACCGGCGCCGATCTCGACACCCTTGACCGCGTTGATGCCCATCATCGCGTAGGCGATATCGGCATCCATCTTGTCGAACAGTGGCTCGCCCAGACCGACCGGAACCCCCGTGGCGCTGACACGGATCCGTGCTCCGCACGAATCGCCCGACTTGCGCAAGGTTTCCATATAGGTTTCCAGCGCCGACACATCGGACACCGGTGCGAAAAACGGATTGCGCGGCACATGTTCCCAGGCCTCGAAACCGATCGGCAACGCACCGATCTGCGTCATGCAGCCGCGAAACTCGGTACCGTGTTTCTCGAACAGCCACTTCTTGGCAACCGCGCCGGCGGCGACCATCGGCGCGGTCAGCCGTGCCGACGAACGCCCGCCACCGCGCGGATCGCGGATGCCGTATTTCTGAAAATAGCTGTAGTCGGCATGCCCGGGCCGGAAGGTCTGCAGGATGTTGCCGTAGTCCTTGCTGCGCTGGTCGGTATTGCGG
>JAGPBF010000032.1:11568-27898 GCA_018063505.1 Rhodoferax sp. | reverse complement strand
CCTGCGCCTGCAGGGCGCCGATCTTGCTGCAACAAGGGCGCGCGTCGCGCCCTACTTGCCGGCGAATGTCTGCGGCTTGAGCGATCGCAGATACGTGACCAGAGCCGCCATGTCGGTATCGCTGATGCTCTTGTAGAAGGCAAAACCCATCGGCGGCTTGTAGGGCTTGCCGTCGCGGTCGATCCCCTCACGCACCGACTTGATGATCTGCGCGTCGGTCCAGCCCTTGAGCCCGGTCGGATGCGGCGTGAGGTTGCGCGAGACGCTCTCGCCCCATGGCCCCGGAATTTTCTGGCCACCGGCACCGAGCTTGTCGTGCTGCAACATGCCCTTGGCGTCGCGTGGCGTGTGGCATTCCATGCAGTGGCCGATATTGGCCAGGTATTCGCCGTAGGCGCGCTTGTCGCTGGCCGGCGGCGCCTTGACGCTGGTGATCGGTGGGCCATAAGCCGGCGGCAGCGCGATGTTGTACTTCGACCGCGCAACCACGTTCTTCACGGGTGACTGCGCACGCAGATAGGCAATGATGGCGGCCAGGTCGTCGTCGGAGAAGTGGCGGTAGAACTCGATCGGCATCGGCGGGCCGATCACGCTCTTGTCGGGCCGTATGCCTTCGCGGATCGCCTTGGCCAGTTGGGCGTCGGTCCATTTGCCGATGCCGGTCTCCATATCGGGCGTGATGTTCGGTGCGACGGCGTTGAACGCCGGGTCGTCGAACGCCATGCCACCGGACAGGCCCTTGTCGAACAGCGGCTCACCCTGGGCTCCGCGCGCGATGTGGCAATTGCCGCAGGCGACCACGCCCTCGACCAGGTATTTGCCGCGTGCGAGGGTTGCGGCACTGGGCGCCGCCAAAGCAGATGCGCAGGAAAACGCGACCAGAACGGTCGCGACGAATGCGGTTCGCAAGCCCATGGAGCCTCCAGCAGATCGGGTTGCCGCAACCGCCACGGTTTCGGCGCGAGCGGAAGTTACCACAACGCCATGGCCTTGCGCAAGCCATGCCGCGCCGGCCCGCCGATCGGCCGCAGCACGCCTCGATCGGGTGTTCCCGCGTCAGGCCGCGATCTCGCGCGCCGTGATCTGGTAACGGAAGCTGTCGGGGGCGTACGGGTCAAGCCGGCCCGATGCGTTCTCGCCCATTGGGTACATCAGGAAGCCGATCTTCGACCCCTTGGACTGCGGCAACACGACGTCATGGGCGACGTTGTAGGCCATCCAGTTGCCTTCCCAGCCGCCAAACAGCGCCTTGTTGACCGGAGCCACCAGAGGATTGGTCGGCGACTTGATCCACTCGGCGGTTTCCTGGCGCATCACCTTGGTCACGTCGGCCGGGTCCATTGCCACCCAGCCATGGCCACTGAGCCAGACCTCGGCGCGGCAATGTTGTGCGCCCTTGAGGCTGGACGGATTGCCGCCGAGTTCCTTGTAACCAAAAGCCGACGGCACCAGGCGCAGGCCATAGACATCGCGCGCGGGCACACCCACCGAGCGGCACATGCCGACAAACAGGGAATTGAGGTCGGCGCATTTGCCACCCAGGTTGCCGGTTTCCAGCATGGTCTTGATGTCGCCTTCGCCGCAGCCCCTGACCTTGGGTTCGCGGAAGGTGTTGGCAATGATCCAGTCGTAGATGCGCTGCGTCTTCTCGACATCGCTGCGCGCGCCGCGCACCGCGTCCTGCGCGGTCTTGCGCACGATGCCGTCGGTCGGCAGCATTTCTGTGGCCGCGGTCCAGTAGGCCCGGGTGGCGGCATCCTCGGTCGTGGTCTTGCGGGCGGCCCAGTCGTTGGCGCGGTCCTGCGTCAGGATCCGGCTGCTCAGTTCGACATGCGGCTGGGTGATGGATGGGGCAAACTCGACCATCAGCATGCGTGCACCATACCGCTCGTCGTCGGCCATGCGTGCCGTGCCATTGCTGGAATACGAACTCTCCAGCGACTTCTGCCAGTCGGTGTTGACCGATGGAATCGGCAGCCACACCCTTGTCACGCCATCGGCGCGGGCGATGTCCACGCGGGTGGTCACCTCGAAACTGCGCCAGCGGCCGGGCTGGGGGGCAAAGCGGCGCCCGGCCGATGGGGTTGTGGCTTGCGCCCTGCCCAGGGATGGCAGGGCCACGGCAGCCGTGGCGGCAGCCAGTTGTCGAACGAAAACGCGGCGCGCAGGCGCCGTCTGAACGGTGGTCATGATGAGAACTCCGGAATGGTGAAAAGACAGGCCGGAGACGTACATAAAGGTACCCCGCCATGGCCGGTGCCGATTATCGCTGGCGCAGCTACCGTAGCTTTTTGCGTTGAGTCCGGTACAAGGGTTCGACCAGCGCCGCCGCGTGCGGGCCGGTCCAGTCCAGCTCGCCCCGCACCACCGCCTGCACACGCCCGTCGGCGCCCACCAGCACCGTGCTCGGAAACACCTTGACCTGCCACTGCCGCGCGATCGCGCCATCCGGATCGAGCAGCACCGGCAGATCCAGGCCGGTGCGTTGCACGAAACGCTGCGCCACCGGGGCGGACTCCTTGAAGTTCACCGCCAGCACCACCAGCGTGTCCGGCCCCTGCGCGCGGGCGAGCGACTGCAAGGACGGCATCTCGGCCAGGCACGGTGCGCACCAGCTGGCCCAGAAGTTGACCAGCACGGCCTTGCCGCGCAGATCGGCCAGACGCCACGTCTTGCCCTGCAGGTCGCGCGCATGCAACTGCGGCACCTGCTTGCGAACCGGCCAGGGGGTGACATCGAAACCCTGCGCGTGCAGGCCCGTGGCGCACAGCGTCAGCGCGGCCGCAAGCATGGCCGCACAGCAGGTCCGGATCAGATGCAACGGCAAAAACACGCCTGTCAGTGTCAAGTCTGTGCGCCTTTCGTCAGGCCCTCACACCATCGGCCGGCAGGCGCAATGCCACGATGCATGCGCCGTTACTTGTAGAAGGCCTCGACCTTGCCCTTGAGTGTGATCAGCAGCGGCCGACCCTTGCGGTCCAGCGTCTTGCCGGCAGGGACCTTGATCCAGCCTTCACTGACGCAGTACTCCTCGACATCGCGGCGTTCCTTGTCGTTGAGCCGGATGCCGATCTCGTATTCGAACACGGCCGCAACATGGTGGCGGCTGGCCGGGTCTACCGACAGGTGGTCGGGCAGTTCGGGGCGGGGGTTGGTGGCTTCTTCGGTCATAAGCGGCGATTTTCCACCAAGTGACGACCGCACGGATTCAGAACCCCAGTGAAGCGCCGGCGCCGAGCAAAGTGGCAACACCGAGCGCGGCAAACACGGCCGCGGCAATGCCGTGCACCAGCTTCATCGGGATCCTGCCGGCAAGCCGGTCACCGACGAAGACCGCCGGCACATCGGCGATCAACATGCCCAGCGTGGTGCCTACCACCACCAGAACCGGATTGGCGTAATGCGCAGCCATCGCGATGGTGGCAACCTGCGTCTTGTCGCCCATTTCGGCCAGGAAGAAAGTGATGAAGGTGGCGCCGAACACGCCCAGGCGGCTGGCGATGCGGGTTTCCTCTTCCTCGATCTTGTCGGGAATCAGCGTCCAGGCGGCCATGGCGATGAAGGATGCGCCGAGCACCCAGCGCAGGATCTGCGGGCTCAGGGCATGGGTGATCCAGGCGCCCAGTGCACCGGCCAGGCCATGGTTGATGACCGTGGCGCACAGGATGCCCAGAATGATGGGCAAGGGTTTCTTGAAACGCGCGGCCAGGATGAAGGCCAGCAGTTGTGTCTTGTCGCCGATTTCGGCCAACGCGACGACTCCGGTGGAGACCAGTAGGGATTCCATGATTGATGATGCGATTTTCCAGGGCCAGGAAAAGACAGATGACCACGACGCAACCCCGGCCCAATCCGGCAAGCGATGTGGTCAAAGGTCTTGCCAAGCTGCAGAACCGCTGGCGCCATGGCATCCGGCATGGATGCCAAGTATGTTGACGCAAGCCTCTTCGGTGGACGAAGAGCGGCTACTCCCCAATGACAGGACCGATTCTACCTGCGGCAGCAACGGAACCTCTGCGCGATGGGGCTATCCGACCATGACAAGCCATGGAACAAGATCGCATGCCCAACTGGAAAACCAGGACACTGATGGTGGTTCTCGCACTGATGCTGGCCGGCGGTGTCTGCCAGGCGCAGGACGCGGCCATGGCCGGCAATCCATCTGCGCCGGCGTCGTCGGCCCAACGCAGTGGCACGCCCAGCCCCTACAGCCCGCCCGTGGTGGTTCCTTCTGTCGCCGGTCAGATCCAGCCACTGCGCCTGCCCTCGCCCACGATCACGATCACACCTGCGCCAACGCCCAGCTTCTCGTCGAACTGCGATGGCAGTGGTTGCTGGGGCTCGGACGGCACCCGCTACAACGCGATCGGCGGTGCGCTGGTACGCCCCGATGGGCGGGTCTGCCAGAACGTGGGCGGGGTGATGTCCTGCCCGTGATGGCATCGCCGCGTCACATGGCCATCAGGTCCTGGATCGCGTCGACCACCAGCTGGGTGCCGACCGCAATCAGCAGCAGGTCGTTGGCAACCCGCACATAGCGGTAACCGGCTGGCGGCGGTCCCATCTGGATCACCACTGCCTGCGGCACCGGGTAATAAACCACGCCGCTCGGCAAGGGCTGCCCCATTTGCCATTTACGGGCCTGTCCCGGCGGCAAGCAACCGTTGTTTTTCTTGGCTAGCCCGGGCGGGCAATGCCCGGCCTTGCGCTGCTGGCCGTAATAAGTGGTCACCACGACGCGCTGGTGCTCGACGAAGTAGCCGCCGACCGGTACCCTGGCATGGTCCGTCTGGCTGTGTTTGGCCTTCTTGCTTTTATCATGATGCTTGTCGTCGGGCTTGGACGCCAGAGTTGCGCCGCAGGACACGGCCAATGCGACAAAGGCAGCGAGCAAGCGCACACGGGTAAAAGTTGCTGGGTTCATGAATATTTCCGATTGTCAGAAGAAGCTTGACCGGACATGACGCGTCTCGCGACCATGGAAAACCAGATTGCGCACGCATGGAGCCCGGCATCATGCCGACCCATTTTCCGGCGATGCGTCCGAAGCCCAATCGGACAACGGCATCTCCTCCTGTCGGACAAAGGCCCTGCTCTCCCAATGTCGATCTCCGGGCAGCGGCCGCACCGCCCATGCCGCGTCACCAGCGCCAGCAGCACACTCAACTCGCCGCCGGCAATCGAATGCGGGCCCGCAAGCCGCCGCCGGTAGGGCTGTCGAGCGTCAGCGAACCGGCATACAGGCGGACCAGGTCACCCACAATGGCCAGTCCCAGACCCGAGCCTGGTACGGACTCGTCGATGCGCACTCCGCGCGCCAGTACAGCGTCACGCTGCTCCTGCGCAATACCGGGCCCGTCGTCCTGCACCGTTATCTGCAGCATGGCGGCAGCGTCGATGGTTACCAACACAACTTCCACCTGGACCACCTGGCGCGCCCATTTGCAGGCGTTGTCCAGCAGGTTGCCAAGCATTTCCTGCAAATCCTGCTCCTCGCCGGCAAAGGCGATGTCCGCGCGCACGGGACCGCAACGCAGTTGCAGGGCACGTCCGGCATGGACCTTGTCCATCACCCGCATCAAACCGCGCACAACCGGCTCGACAACAACCCGGTGCCCGGGCACGGCGAAGGCACCGGCAGCGCGGGCGCGCGCCAGATGCCAGTCGACCTGCCGGCGCGCCAGCGCCACCTGTTCGATCACGAGGCGCGACAAGGCCGTCTCGGACGTGCGCTCAGGGGTCGTCGCCGGATGACGCTGCGGCACCGCTTCGGCGGCCTGTGCCAGTACCGCCAGAGGTGTCTTGATCGCATGTGCCAGGTTGCCGGTCTGTTGCCGGGCCCGCTCGATCACCTGTGCGTTGCGCGCCAGCACGGCATTGAAACCGTCGACCAGGGGCTGCACCTCGAGCGGCACCGGTCCGCGAATTTTCTTCTCGCGACCATCCTGCAAATCTGCCATGGCACGCTGCAGCGTGCGCAGCGGCGCCAACCCGAGCGCCACCTGCGCCCAGCCCGCCAGCAGCAGCAACACCAGCAACACGCCCAGTGCCAGCGCCAGCATACCTTTGAGCCGGGTTACCGCTGCATCGACCGCCTGCGTATCTCCGGCCACCAGCAAGCGCCAGCGCTGCTCCGGCATTGCCTCGGGGCGGACCAGGCGCTCGAGCACCAGCAGTGGCACACCCTGCGGTCCCAGGCCGGAATGGACATGCAGCGCGCCGTCGGCCAACACGTCGGGCGGGTTGGCCAGGCTGGTGTCCCACAAGGATCGCGAGCGCAGCAGCACCGCCTGCTCAGCACCATTGATCTGCCAGTATAGCCCTGAATACGGTCTTTGCCAGCGCGGGTCGGACAGCGACGTGTCGTCCAGTTGTGGTTGGCCCTGCGCGTCGAAGCTGACCCGTGCCGTCAGCTGGTCGAGTTGCTGTTCCAGTCCCTGCTGGAACTGGCGCAGCAACGCATCGTGGAACAGGCTGCTGAGCACCACACCGGCCAACAGCAGCGCCAATGCCACGCCCAGCAGTGTCATCGCCAGCAAGCGCAGGTGCAGCGAAGTGGCCCAACGCTCGGCCCTCATGCTGGCGCGACCAGCCGGTAGCCGAGTCCGCGCACGGTCTCGATCAGGCCGCCCGGCAATTTCTTGCGCAGGCGCGCCACGAACACCTCGATCGTGTTCGAGTCCCGATCGAAATCCTGCGCATAGATGTGTTCGTTCAGTTCGCCGCGCGACACGACGCTGTTGGGCCGGTGCATCAGATACGCCAGCACCTTGTACTCATGGCTGGTCAGCATCAGCGCATGCCCATCGAGCGTGACGCGGCCGCTGCGTGTGTCCAGCGCCACCGGGCCACACTGCAGGACCGCCGAGGCCAGGCCCTGCGCGCGGCGGATCAGCGCGCGTACGCGGGCCAGCAACTCCTCGGTGTGAAACGGCTTGGTCAGGTAGTCGTCTGCACCGGCGTCGATGCCAGCCACCTTCTCGTGCCACTGATCACGCGCAGTCAGGATCAGCACCGGCGCGCTGACGCCTTCCGCGCGCCAGCGGCGCAGCACGCTCAGGCCATCGAGCTCGGGCAGTCCGAGGTCCAGCACCACGGCGTCATAAGACTGCACACCGCCCATTTGCCAGGCATCGCGGCCGTTGGCAGCGCGGTCGACCGCATATCCGGCGTCGGTCAGGGTCTGGTACAACTGCGCAGCCAGATGGGGTTCGTCCTCGACAACCAGGACACGCATCAGGACTTGCCTCGCTTCTGCCGCACGACCGACCCATCGCGCGCGTCCACCTTGAGCTTGACCAGCAGACCATCGCTCTGCAGCAACTTGAGTTCGTACATCCACATACCGTTGTCGCGTTCGAGTTCGACCTCCAGCACCTGACCGGGATGGGTGCGGGCAACCCGCGTCAGGATATCCGCGAGCGGCAACACCTCGCCGGCCTTCAGCGCCGCACGGGCGCGGTCGTGGTCGTGCTCGCGCGGGCCGTCGGCCCAACCGCCGAGCGGAAGGGCCAGCAAAACCAGCGCGGCCAGAAGTAAAGCGATTGTCTTGTGCATCGTGGGCGCCCGCGCGCAGGCAGGGGCGTAACCGCATTGTGGCGGCTCCCGGATGAACGCCAGATGAACGCGGCCTTCAGACGCGATACAGGTGCCCACGCGCAGCATCAGTGGCAACACAAGCCCGAGAAGCCCATCATGTTCAAACGAGATCCGCTCCGACCACCACCATCCCTGAGCCGCCTGCTGGCGCTTGCAGGCCTGACAGCTGGCTTGCTTCTGGCCGGCCAGGCCCGCGCCGGCGCCACCACGCCGGCGCAGCAGCTGGCCCCGGTTCGGCGTACCGGCGGGCGCGCCAGGCAACGCCGACCGGGGCAAGGCCTTTTTGACCACAACACATGGCGGGGAGTGGTCATGTTCGCCCTGGTTCGAACGCAAGCACCGCCGCTTTCCCCCGGCCTGGACAAGCGTTATCAGCGCGCCGTCAGGGATGACTGAGACCACCGCACCATTACCCGGAACACACCATCATGAACACCACGAACCCAGCTCACGGCTTTGCCGCCCCGGCAAGCACGACACCAGGCCCGACGCGTCGTGTCGTCGACGCACCCACACGCATGTTCCATTGGCTTTTTGCGTTATGTTTTACGCTCGCCTACGTGACCGCCGACGGCGAGCGCTGGCGCCTTGTGCACGTGACGCTCGGATATACGCTGGCCGGCCTGCTCGCTTTCCGGCTCTGCTACGGCCTGATCGGTCCGCGCCAGGCACGGTTGTCGCTGTTGTGGCGCAAGCTCGCCGGATTGCCTGCATGGCTGCGCTCGCTACAGCCGGGCATGGCCGGCGACGTGAACTGGCGCCAGGGGCAGAACCTGCTGATGGCGCTGGCCGTCGCGGCGCTGATGGCGGTGGTACTGCCCGTTGCCATTAGCGGATACGCCACCTACAAAGACTGGGGCGGCGAATGGCTGGCGGAGTTGCATGAATTCACCGGGGAGTTGTTTCTGTGGCTGGTGCTCGGCCACCTGGCGCTGATCCTCGGCCTGAGCCTGCTGCGCCGCAAGAACCAGGCGCAGCCGATGCTGGCCGGACGCGTACCGGGTGCCGGGCCGGACCTCGCGCAGAAGAACCATGGCGCACTGGCCGTACTGCTGCTGGCCGCCGTGCTGGCCTTCTGGGCCTGGCAATGGCAACAATCGCCTGTCGGACCACTGGCCGACAACACGCCTGGCGCCACCCGCGCCGGGTCACACCATGCAGACGATGACTGATTGGCAAACTGCGCGATAGCGCACAGACTTGCCCGCACATGGTGCGATGATGGCATGACATTCCCACGGGCGCGCTTGATTCATGGACCGTTCACCGACTCCCGCCGAACCGCCTCAAGGCCTCTCGCAAGCCCAGGCCGTGGCGCGTTTGCAAGCCGATGGCGCCAACGAGCTCGGCTTGAGCCAGCGCCGCTCGCTGGCCGGCATCGTGTGGGAGGTGGTGCGTGAGCCGATGTTTCTGCTGTTGCTGGGTGCGGGCGCCATCTACCTGGCCACGGGCGACCCGCATGAGGCACTCGTGTTGCTGGGTTTCGTGTGCATCATCATCGGCGTCACCATCGTGCAGGAGCGGCGCACCGACAACGCGCTCGAAGCCTTGCACGATCTGTCCAGCCCGCGGGCCCAGGTGATTCGCGACGGCGCTGCGCGGCGGATTCCCGGACGCGAGGTGGTCCGTGCCGACCTGCTGGTGTTGACCGAAGGTGATCGGGTGGCAGCCGACGCCCTGGTGCTGGAGGCACACGAACTCGCCTGCGACGAATCCATGCTGACCGGCGAGTCCGCTTCGGTCGCCAAACAGGCGGGGGATACCGTCTTTGCCGGCACCATGGTGGTCAGTGGCCAGGCCCTGGTGCAGGTCAGCGCAACCGGGCGCCACAGCGAATTCGGTCGCATCGGCCAGTCGCTGGGAGAAATCGAGCCCGAGAACTCACCGCTGCGCGACGAAGTGGCACGGCTGACACGGCGGCTGGTCCTCATCGGCGTATCGCTGAGCCTGTTGCTGGCACTGCTGTTCTGGTGGCTGCGCGGCGGATGGCTCGACGCGTTGCTGGCCGGCATCACGCTGGCCATGGGCATCCTGCCGCAGGAGTTTGCCGTCATCATGATCGTGTTCATGGCGCTGGGCGCCCGGCGCATGGCGGCACACCAGGTCCTGACGCGTCGGCTGGGGGCGATCGAAACGCTGGGCCAGACCACGGTGTTGTGTGTCGACAAGACCGGAACACTGACACATAACCGCATGGAAGTAGCTGCCTTGCAGGTCGGCGACCAGGCACTGGATCTGCACGCGTCAGGCGATATGCCGCTGCCCGAAGCCTTCCACGAGTTGCTCGAGTATGCGGTGCTGGCCAGCGAGATCGAACCGCATGATCCGATGGAACAGGCTTTCCACCGCCTGGCCGGCGCGCAGCTCAGGGACACCGAGCACCTGCATCCAGGCTGGGCACTGGCGCAGGAATACGAACTCTCGCCCCAGTTGCTGGCGATGTCGCACCTGTGGCACGGCGCGGCCGGCAGCGCCGATATCGTCGCCACCAAGGGGGCGCCGGAGGCGATTGCCGACCTCTGCCATCTGGAGCCGGACGTCCGGGCGCGGCTCGCCGCGCAAGCGGATGCCATGGCGGACCGTGGCCTGCGTGTACTGGGGGTGGCCAAGGCACGGCACCACGAGGACCTGGCGCATCCGCAGAACCAGCATGATTTCGAGTTCGGGTTTCTCGGCCTGGTCGGACTGGCCGATCCGCTGCGTGCGCAGGTGCCGCTGGCGGTGGCCGAATGCCGACGCGCCGGCATCCGCATCGTGATGATCACTGGCGACCATCCGCGCACGGCGCGCGCGATCGCCGCGCAGGCCGGCATCGACAGCCCGCAGGTGATCACCGGCGCCGAACTGGCGGGCATGGATGCTGCGCAACTGGCGTTGCGGGTGGCCGATGTCCATGTGTTTGCCCGCGTCAAGCCCCACCAGAAGCTGGCGCTGATCGAAGCGCTCAAGGCGCGTGGCGACGTGGTGGCGATGACCGGCGACGGTGTCAACGATGCGCCGGCACTCAAGGCGGCGCATATCGGCATTGCGATGGGCCAACGCGGCACCGACGTGGCACGCGAGGCGGCTGCCCTGGTGCTGCTGGACGACGACTTCTCCGCGATCGTGCAGGCGATCCGGCTGGGCCGGCGCATCTTCGTCAATCTGCGCCAGGCGATGGTCTACACACTCGCCGTGCATGTGCCCATCATCGGACTGTCGCTGCTGCCGGTACTGTTCGGCATGCCACTGCTGCTGGTGCCGCTGCACATTGCGTTCCTGGAGCTGGTCATCGACCCCGCCTGCTCGATCGTGTTCGAGGCGCAGGAGCAGGACAAGACACTCCTGGAGCAGCCGCCACGGCCGCGTCAACAGGCCTTGCTCTTAAGCCAGCGGATGGCGCAGGGTCTGCTGCAGGGCGGCGTTCTGACACTGGTGCTGGTCGGCCTGCACGCCGGCCTGCTGGGGCAGGGCATGCCTGCTGATCTGGCACGCAGTGCGGTTTTCGTGACGCTGGTGACGGCCAACGCTGCACTGATACTGCCCAGCCGGCGCGGCCTGCATGCGGGCTGGCGCTCCATGTTCAGCGCACTGCCACCGGTGACGCGCTGGGTCATGGGTGGCACCTTGCTGGCCTTGTTGCTGGTGACGGCCGTGCCCGCACTGGCGGACACGTTTCGCTTCGCTGCGCTGTCCATCACCCAGTGGCTGGCCGCATTCGCGCTGGGACTGCTGATGCTGGCGCCATTCCATTGGGTCAGGCGCGGGCTCACTCCAGCTTGATGCCAGCCTGCTTGATCAGCGTACCGAAGCGGTCGAATTCCTGGCGGTTCATCTGCGCGAACTGGTCGGCGCTGATGGCGCCGGGTTCCCCACCCAGGCCTTTGAGCTTGGCCTGCACATCCGGCAACTTCAGCACCCGTGCCAGTTCGGTCTGCAGCTTGAGCTGCACATCGGCCGGAGTGCCGGCGGTGACGAACAACGCATACCAGGTGCTCATCTCGAAACCGGTCACGCCGGCCTCGGCCAGTGTCGGCACCTGTGGCAACTCGGCACTGCGCGTGGCCGTGGTCAGCGCCAGCGGACGGAACTTGCCGGCCTTGATCTGGCCCATCGCCGACGAGGTGGTGTCGAACATGATCTGGATGTTGCCGGCGATCAGGTCCAGGTGGGCCTGGCTGGAGCCCTTGTACGGAATGTGCACACTCTTGACACCTGCGGCCAGGTTGAAGCCTTCGCCAGCGATGTGTTGCGTGCTGCCCATGCCGGAAGAGCCGTATTTGAAGTCGTTCGGCTTGGCCTTCATTTGCGCGACCAGTTCCTTGACGCTGGTCGCGGTGACCGTGGGGCCGACTACCAGCACGTTGGGCACGGTCACGACCAGGCCGACCGGCGCCAGATCCTTGATCGGATCGAAATTGAGCTTCATCAGGTGTGGCGCAATGGCCTGCCCGGTGTTGGTAGCCACCAGCAGCGTGTAGCCATCGGCCGGCGCCTTGGCGGTCAGGTCGGCCGCGATCGTGTTCGATGCGCCGGGCTTGTTCTCGACGACGAAAGTGCCCTTGAGGCCCTCGCCCATCTTCTCGGCCAGCATGCGCGCAATGATGTCGGTGCCGCCGCCTGCATTGGCGCCGACCATGATGCGTACCGGCTTGCTGGGATAGGACTGGGCCAGCACGACCAGCGGTGCCAGCAGGATGCCGGCGCAAAGGATTTTCTTGAATTTCATGTCTGTGTCTCCATCGGTTGTTGGGAAGTCTTGGATTGCCGGTGCGCCTGTCCCATTCGCACGGCCAGGTCAAACGCATTGCGCATGGCCTGCGGGTTGGCGATGCCCTGGCCGACGATGTCGTACGCCGTGCCATGGGCCGGCGTGGTGATCGGAATCGGAAGGCCGCCATGCACCGTGACGCCCTGCTCGAAGCCCAGCAGCTTCATCGCGATCTGGCCCTGGTCGTGGTACATCGTGACCACGCCGTCATAACCGCCCTGGGCACGCAAGGCGCGCACGAAGGCCGTATCGGCTGGAAACGGTCCATCGGCCGCATAACCCTGTTGTGCCGCCAACGCGACACCGGGCGCAATGATGCGCCCCTCTTCGTCGCCGTAGTTGCCACCGTCGCCGTTGTGCGGGTTCAGGCCGCACACCGCGATACGCGGGCGGGACACGCCGGCCGCACGCAAGGCTTCGGTGATCATGCGAATCGCATTGGCGACATTTTCTGCCGTGAGCAAGCCGCTGACGTCGCGCAACGCCACATGCGATGTGACACGGGCGGTCCAGAGATTGCGCAGCACATTGAGTTCACCGCATTCGCCGGCAAAACCCATGTACTCGGAAAACCAGCGCAATTCGTCTTCCTGGTGCATGCCGCCCATGCGCAGTGCGCCCTTGTTCAACGGCGCAAAGCAAAAGGCATCGGCCTTGCCTGAACGCACCAGATCGACCCCGGCGGCCAGTGCCTCAAGCATGTATTGCCCGTTGTCCGCCTGGGCAACACCTGCGTCAAACACCGGGGCATTGCGCCCTTGCCATTCGTGCAAGACCACGGTTGCAGGAGCATGGGCCGTGTTTTGCTGCGTTATCAGCACGATTTCCGCGGCCTGGCTCGCTGTGCCATCTCCCAGGAGCTTGTTGACAATTTCGGGGCCGATGCCGGCAGGATCGCCAGTGAAGAGCGCAATGGTGGGGCGGATGGTGGTGTCCATGGATACTGCTCGGAAGGCCGACTTATTGAATTGGTGATGCGTAATCTGTAATTACGGATTATTAAACCAAGATGCACGGTATGCTGTCAAGCGTATTCTTGGCCCATACTCACATCCCATGAACAGCCCGGCACCCGTCGCCCAGATCGCCCGTATTCCGCTGCACGAGGAGGTGACCAGCCGCATCCGCGACATGATCGTGGAGTCCAAACTGGCGCAGGGCGAACGCATCCAGGAGATGGAACTGGCGCAGCAGCTTGGCGTCTCGCGCACGCCGATACGCGAAGCATTGAAGGTATTGACGTCCGAAGGCCTGGTCGAGCTGTTGCCGCTGCGCGGTGCCATCGTCAAGGTCTTCAGCGACAAGGATGCGCGCGACATGCTCGACGTGATCGCCCTGCTCGAGGCCTTTGCCGGCGAGCGCGCCTGCCAGGCCGAGCAAGGCCGCATCGATTCGATACTGGCAATGCATGAGCGCATGGAACAACTGTACGCGCAGCGCCAGCGGCTCGAATACTTCGTGCTGAACCAGCAGATCCACGAAGCCCTGATTGCGCTGGCCGACAACGACACCCTGAGCATGACGCATGCCATCCTGAGCAAACGCATGCGCAGCCTGCGTTACAGCGGCAACTCCGCACCAGACAACTGGGCCGCCGCGATGGCCGAACACGTGCAGATGATGCAGGCGCTGGCGCGGCGCGACGGCCCCGCCCTGGCCAAGGCCATGCGCGCCCATATCCAGAACACCTGGCCACGCATCCGGGGAGCGACCCAGCCCCAGGCAGACGCAAGCTGACCCTGGTCAAGCGCATGGGCCGAAAGGACTATGCAGCCGGACCCTGACCATGACCCGGTAAGACACACCCTGCACCTGCGCCGCCCTTCCTGACCCGCCGCGGTCGCGGGTTCAAGCCCTCACGGCCATCAGCGTCTACACCAGAGCGGCGCAGGCCTGCTGTACGGTTTGCGTTGCCTCATTCAAACGGCCCATGCCGGCAGGGCGCAAGCGCACGTAGCGTTTGCCGTCGGCGGCGGGCTGCGTATCGCGTTGCAGCCATCCGGTCTTCTCCAGCGGCAGCAGTTGCCGCACCACGGCCGAAGCCTGCACACCCATGGTGGGCACCAGTGCGCTGACCTGCAGCCGCTGATTGTCGGCACGCAACAACCGGGTCAGCAGGATGAAGTCCGAATAGCTGAGCCCATGGTAGGTACCCAGCTCCTCGTCCAGCACCCGCTGGATGCGGGCGTGGGAAGCGCTGATCTGCAGGCACTGCTCCAGCGCAGCAAGCTGCCGGACAGTGGAATCTGGGTTCGGCATGTCAATCTCCTGCATTGCCCGGCTTTGGGCCGCGCGCGGGTGGCTGGTTGTAGCTCAGGACGGCCGGCACGGCCAGTTCGTCGCGCCAGATCTGCACCAGGATTGCCAGCTCGGCTGCGTAATCGAAGTCGGGCTTCTCGCTCTGCTCGATGCGCCCCAGCACCTCGAACGAAAAAGCCTCGGCGCCATGGGCCAGCCAGTCGGCCTGCAGCGCCTTGTTGCGGTGCGTGCGCATCGTCAATTCAAAGCGATGGCGATTCATCGCGCCATCGAGGTTGGACGATTCGGCCAGCAAGACACGCTGATTGAATTCATTGCGGATGGCAAACACGCCCATGGGCACAAAGCCCTGCTTGTAGCGGTTCTTCAATATGCGCTTGTCGTTCATGGCCGATTCATCCTGAAATTCAATCGACCGGATAATACCCGGATGAAACGAACGTGTCAATATCACCCGGGTTAAAAAGCGCAATACCCTCTCGCCACTGGGCCGGTCGCAGACAGTCTGCGCAGCGGCAGCCACAATGACCTGCGCGCGTGGGGCGCGATCACGCTGACGGACCCGGGCCCGTCGGACGACAAGCTGATCTGCAGCGAGGTTTCGCCAGCCGCCGGGAAAATCCGCCGTTTGCTGCGCTTCATCTGCTTCTACCCCTTCCGCCGACGGAGCCAGCTTCAGAGCTCAGCGATGTACCAAGGCTCGGCGAAACTCCGCGCGTTTGATCGAAAGATAGTCATCGCGGTCAAGTTCGTGCAATTGCCGCTTGAAACGCTCGGTTGCGGTAAACCATTCGTTCAACCGCTGCTCGCGTCTGCGCTCTGCAGGCTTGACATCGGCAGTATCGAGCGTCACATCGATTGCCAGGTAATAACGCATCGCGTTGCGTTCGATCACACCGCGCATACCGCCAACCAGGCTGTCGACTTGATCGCCGCGCGCCGGATCCTGCGAGAAGCCGACCTTGTCCCGGCCGGCAGTCGCCAGGTAGACTTTCATCGCCAACTGACCGGCAAGCCCTACGTCGTATGCGTACATGAACCGGATGAAGCTGCGCCCGGCGTCCAACTTGACCGCCTGAAAGGTGATCCGATAGTTGCCGGTGGCCATCGGTCCGTTCTCTGCACGCATGGCGATATGCATAAATTGCGCTGAGTCCGCAATTGTCCGATAGGTGAAATCGACACGCGCAGCGTCGCCGAGTTCCTGCGCCGTCTTCTTTCCAAAATAGACCGTCAAGACACCGTCGCTACCCTGGGACGGTGCCGCCTGGCAGGACTTGGTATTGACATGTATCAGCAACACCTCGCACCATTGCTGCGCAGTAGACAACTGGGCGCGAACAAGCTCCAGCGGATGGTCCACCACGGCGAACACCTCGCCCGACACCGAATCACCGGTCTGCTGAGAATGCAGCACCATCGGCCGACCAAACAGACTTTGCTGCAACTCCTGGCCCAGCGATGCGTGTTCTGTGCGCAGATCCTGCGCCGGATCCTGCGCTGCATGCACATGGGCCATGGACGCCAGCGCCGCCAACGGCAGCAAACATCGGATGGCGAGTGACCAGCACCGCGCGCCAGAAGTCCGTTGATTCCGAATGCCCACTGGTACCGCCGTCGGCGGCCTCATCACCGGCATCGTCACACGCCTTTGCGATCCGATGGCGCGCCGGTGCCCTTGGCATGCGCAGCGCCTTCGCGCTCTGCTTGCCGCATTTCCTT
>JAGPBF010000032.1:0-11468 GCA_018063505.1 Rhodoferax sp. | reverse complement strand
CCCTTCCAGTAGTCGCTTGAACCGAACCACGGGAAGTTGATCGGAAAGATCGGATCGTCCCAGCGCCGTGCCAGCCACGCGCTGTAGTGGATCAGGCGCAATGTGCGCAGTGGCTCGATCAGCACCAGTTCGCGCCGGTCGAATTCGCGGAACTGCTCGTAACCATCGACCAGCGCACAGAGCTGGCGCTGGCGCTGCTGCCGGTCACCGGAGAGCAGCATCCACATGTCCTGTACCGCAGGCCCGGTACGTGCATCGTCCAGATCGACAAAATGCGGACCCGGACCGGCGACAGCAGGAACATCGGTCGGAGTCCACAGGATGTTGCCCGGATGGCAATCGCCATGCAGACGCAGCAGCCCGATCGCCTCCTCACCCCGGCCAGGCGCCCGCCCGGCCAGGCAATCATGGCGCGCCACCATGTCCAGCGCCTGGCGTGAGACCTCGGTCCAGCGCGCCTGCACATCAAGCGGCACGCGTTCGTTGGACAGCAACCAGTCGCGCGCGTCTTCACCGAAATTCTGCAGATTGAGCGCCGGCCGATGCTGAAACACGCTGGCCGCCCCTACAGCATGAAAACGCGCCAGAAAGCGCCCGATCCACTCCAGCACCTCACCGTCGTCGAGTTCTGGCCTGCGGCCACCGCGCCGCGGACTGACACTGAACGCAAAACCGCCAAAGTGGTGCAGGCTCGCGCCCGCCAGTTGCATCGGCCCCACCGCCGGTACTTCGGCGTTTTCAAGTTCGCGTGAAAAGTCGTGTTCCTCCTGAATCTGCGCGTCGCTCCAGCGCCCGGGCCGGTAGAACTTGGTCACCACGGCACTGCCGTCTTCGAGCTGTACCTGATAGACCCGGTTTTCGTAACTCGACAAGGCCGTGAGCCGACCATCGCCACGCAAGCCGACGGTATCGAGCGCGTCAAGCACCTGGTCGGGGGTCAGGGTTTCAAACGGATGCAAGCGGGACAATTCAGTGGGGATCGGTGTCATGCGGCCATTGTCGGACCTTCGCCGCCTGACTGCGACCCTCCACACACAAGGGCTTGCTGCAAGAATGTCGGCTCCGGCCGCATTGGTTTTGGCCCCGGCACCAAGACGGCAGGTAAAGTAGTGGCATGGTCAAGTGGAACAAGCGCGCCCGGCACATCACCCGTCGAGGGTTGTGGTACTCGCTCGCCTTGTGTCTGGCTATCCTGGGCCTCGGTGGCCTGGGTTTCTGGTTGCTGGAACCACGAACACCGAACCTGGCCGATGCCATGTGGCTGGCTTTCACAACCGCCGCCACCGTCGGATACGGTGACTTGGTCCCCACGACCCATGCCTCACGCGCATTTGCCGTCATCGTGGTGTTGCTGGGGCTGGCCGTGTTGTCGCTCGTCACCGCATCGCTGGCGGCCATGTTCGTCGAAACCGAGGAGCGCCAGATCGAGCGCGACCTGATGCACGAGATCGGCGCCTTGCGTGCCGAATTGCGGGCCTTGCGCACCGAGGTACGTGCCGCCACCGCAGCGGCTGCGCCGACCCCAGCGGCCGTATCGGAAGAAACCGCTCCCTGAGCGCCGGTCATGCACTGCCCGGCCAATCGACCGGCAATGCGGCTCAGTCCGCGCGCGGGTGCACCATATGGCCGATGCGCGGATCGCCTCGGCCGGCCAATACGCCAAGGTAGGTGGCTTTGAGTGCCGCAGCGCCGCGATGCTGCTGCACCTCCAGCCAGGGCGATTTCGGCTCACAGACACGTTCCAGCAGTGACTTCCACGACAACAGGAGGCGACGCGACAAGTCGTCTGCACCCCAATCGGCATGCCGCTTCATTATCTGTGCCGGCGCAAAAAACAGGCTGGCCTTGGGACCTGGCAAACCCCTGGCGCCGCCGAGCTTGTCGACATGGGTCCCGCCAATCGAACAGCTATAGGCCAGGTTCGCGAAGCGGTGGTGGATGGCACTGCGCAGCTCGGCGTTACCTGCAAAGTCGATGTAGACGCAGGGGATATCTGCCGCCAGTGAGCCGAGGTCCTGATAGGCCAGCACCCGCTGGTAACAACCCAGACTGTTGCAATACGCCACGTTATCCGGGGAGGTCAGGCCCACGACAGACAAGCCTTCGCGCTGCGCCAGCATGAAGGCCGTGCCATAAGCAGTCTTGCTCGACGCGCTCGAGAGCAACATCACGCCAGGCCGGTTGGTTTTGTCGTCGCAGGCGCCGAAGAAGCGGTTGTCAGCCAGGAAATCGTCGATCAGCCAGGATGTCGTGAACAAGGGGCGCAGCAGGGCCTGCAGATCTTCTGTCTCGCGGCTGTAGATCGGATCTGCTGCGCAGCGCAGGTACTGGTTGTACACCCCGTGCAGCGCCGCGCGGTGCGCTGCGGCATCGGAGAAGCCAGCCGGCGAGAGCTTCTGCGGCTGCAGTACCAGCTGAGCACCCATCGGAAAGTAGCCGTAGATCCGCTCGCCAACCGCAATGCCTGGATGCAGCGACTGCACCACATCACCGAAACCCCATACCGGAACAATGCCCCAGGCCGCCTCGCCGGTGGGGAAAAAGTCCCAATAGTGCATGGCGTCCCCGACTGCCGCGTAGGTGATGTTGTTCGCAGTCAGCGCGAACCGGTCCACCGCCACTCGGATCTGGCCATCGGTCAGGCGCGCATCGACCAGCGTGCGGAGTTCAGCATGGGAAAGGTCGGCCTTGTCGACCATCAGCAAGGTATGGGTCATGGCGACAGTCTATGGGGTTTCGACGAAATGTTGGGGGCGGATCGAAGATACCTGCCAATCACCGGCCCGCCGATGGCAAGCGTTGACCACTCCCGCGCACCCAAAGACTGCCGCCAGCGCAGATTGCGATGATCTCTCAGGGTTTTCGGCATGTCGCATTAAAGAGACCTCCTTAGAAATGCACCCGAAAACTGGCATATGGTTGGTACTTGAAGTCCCTTTGCAGTGATTCCGTGCAGGATGCGTGCAAGTGGATGTGGATCACTCCATTGCCCCGCGCTGCGCACACCCGGGACCGTGACCAGGAGAAAACCTCAATATGTTCGACTACATCATCATCGGCGGCGGTTCGGCTGGCTGCGTGCTGGCGGCTCGCCTGAGCGAGGACCCGGATGTCACGGTGGCGCTGCTCGAAGCCGGCCCGGCCGACACCAATGTGCTGATCCACTGTCCGGTAGGGCTGGCACTGCTGGCCAAGAACGGGCAGGCCAACTGGCGACTGGAGACAGAGCCTCAACCGGGCCTGAACGGGCGCCGTGGCTACCAGCCCAGGGGCAAGGTGCTCGGTGGCTCGAGTTCGATCAACGCAATGATCTACATGCGTGGGCAACCGGCGGACTACGACCGTTGGGCGTCCGAAGGAAACGCCGGCTGGTCGTTTGACGACGTGCTGCCGTATTTCAAGCGCGCCGAAAACAACGAGCGCGGCGCCGACGCTCTGCACGCAAGCGGCGGCCCGCTCAACGTCAAGGACCTGACCTCGCCCAACCGTTTCACCGCCTTGTTCGTGCAAGCCGGTGTGCAGGCCGGCATCAGATTGAACCCCGACTTCAACGGGCCCGACCAGGAGGGCGTGGGCCCCTACCAGGTTACGCAAAAGAACGGCGAACGCTTCAGTGCCGCCAAGGCTTACCTCACACCGAATCTGTCGCGGACCAACCTGACGGTGTTCACCGGTGCGTTGACAACCCGGATCCTGATCGAGAAGAAGCGCGCGGTCGGCGTCGAATTCGAGCACGAAGGCCAGCTCAAGCAACTGCACGCCGGGCGTGAGGTGCTGCTCAGTGCCGGCGCGCTGATGTCGCCCCAGCTATTGATGTTGTCGGGCATTGGCCCGCACGAGCACCTGGTCGCCAACGGTATCGCGACACAGCACAACCTGGCCGGCGTGGGCCAACACCTGCAAGACCATCCGAACGTGGTGATCAACACCCATGCACCCAGGGCACGCGAATTGATGGGTATCTCCCTCGGCGGTGCCGTCGACATGGTCAAGGGCATTTTCGAATGGCGCAACCAACGCACCGGCATGTTGACCAGCAACATCGCAGAGGCAGGCGGTTTCATCAAGAGCTCCCCCGATGAACCGCGCCCTGACCTGCAGCTTCACTTTGTCGTCGGCATCCTGGTCGACCATGGGCGCAAGACGATTCTGGGGCATGGCCATTCATGCCACGTCTGCGTATTGCGGCCGCAAAGCCACGGCAGTGTCCGACTGGCCAGCAAGGACCCGCATGCCGCACCGCTGATCGATCCCAATTTCCTGGCCGACCGGGACGACGTGGAGCGCCTGATCCGCGGCTTTCGCATCTTGCGCAACATCCTGGCGCAACCCGCGCTCGCAGGTTTTGGCAACCGCGAGTTCGCGGCCTCGGCCTCGGCGCAGACCGACTTGCAGATCGAGCGCTTCATCCGCGACCATGCCGATACCGAGTACCACCCGGTAGGCACCTGCCGCATGGGCAACGGACCGCAGGACGTGGTCGACGCCGAACTGCGCGTGCACGGCATCCAGGGCCTGCGTGTGGTCGACGCATCGATCATGCCGCACCTGATCAGCGGAAATACCAACGCGCCCGTCATCATGATTGCCGAGAAGGCGTCGGACATGATCAAGGCAGCGGCGAAGCTCAAAGTTGCGAACCGCGCCACGCCGACACCGAGCCTGGCAGACACGCGGGTGGACCGACAGACAGAAGCGCAAGCGGGCTGATACGGCAGCGGCGGCGATGCCCGCAGCCGGCACGCCGCCCACGCGTTTCAGCGTGCGGCCAATCGCTCTGACCAGGCCCGTTGCAATACGGTCATGATGTCGACCACCGGCCGGCCTGTGGCATCCATCACGGCCTGCCGATAGGGCGGCATGTTGGTGCATTCGAACACGATATCCGTGATTCCCGGATGCGCGCTCACCAGTTGCCGGGCTGCCTGCACCACGTCTTCGCGCGCCTGCGCCAGATTCATCTGCACCGCGTTGCCCAGGATACGGCGCTGGAACTCGCAACCCGGAGCGACGCCGTGGACCGGTGTGGTGTCGGCAACACCGGCAGCACGCAAGGTCGAGCGGTCCAGTGACTGCGCATCGATGGTCAGGATACCGGGCCGCCGCAGGCCGGCACATGCAAGCAGACTCGATGTGTGCACGGGCACCGGCAATTCACGGTCAAGTTGTGCCTGCCAGCGCACCAGGAATCCGCAACTGGTGCAGACCATGCGGGCACCCTCACGCACCAGCGCCTGGCCGGCATCGACGAAGGGCTGCAGCAACGCCGGGTCGCCCTGCTGCACGATGGGCTGGGGCGACGCACCCGTCACGGTCGCATAACGCACCGGTATGCCGAGTTCCGCAAAGGTCAACGGGTTGCCAATGTCGCCCAGTGGCCGCGCAAACCGGGTATCGAGCATCAGGACGCCCATGAAACCCGTGTCTGCATCGATCTTGCCGGGGCGCGTGTTCGCGGTCAACTGGCATCATCCCCGGAACTGTTGGCGCGTCAGCGCAAGGCTCACTGAAAGGCCACCTCGGCAAAACTGCGCAACTTGCGGCTATGCAACTGGTCGATGCCCTGTTCGCGCAGCAATTCCATCGCGCGGATTCCGATGCGCAGGTGCTGATCGACCCGTTCCCGATAGAAGTGGTCAGCCATGCCCGGCAGCTTGATCTCGCCATGCAGCGGTTTGTCACTGACGCACAACAAGGTGCCATATGGCACGCGGAAGCGAAAACCGTTGGCGGCGATGGTGGCACTTTCCATGTCCAGCGCCACCGCGCGGCTCTGGCTGAAGCGGCGTTGCGGCCCGTTGTCGGGCAATAGCTCCCAGTTTCGGTTGTCGGTGCTGGCCACGGTACCGGTGCGCATGATGCGCTTGAGTTCGGATCCGTCGACCTGCGTGACGTCAGCCACCGCGCGCTGGATTGCGACCTGCACCTCGGCCAAGGCCGGAATCGGTACCCACAGGGGCAACTCTTCGTCGAGCACATGGTCCTCACGCACATAACCATGGGCCAGCACATAGTCGCCGAGTTGCTGTGTCGTTCGCAAGCCGGCACAGTGGCCCAGCATGATCCATGCGAAAGGACGCAAAACGGCAACGTGGTCGGTAATGTTCTTGGCATTGGCCGGTCCGACACCGATATTGATCATCGTGATGCCGCAGCCGTCATCACGCAGCAGGTGGTAACCGGGCATCTGCGGCAGGCGCAGCGGCTCGGCGCCGAATTCGTCACCCGGCTGCGTGCTCAGGCCAACGCGGCGAGTGATCATGTTGCCGGGTTCGACGAAAGCCACATAAGCGCTGCCGGCGTCTTTCATGGCCGCACGGCCCAGGCGCACAAACTCGTCGATGTAGAACTGGTAGTTGGTGAACAACACGAAGTTCTGGAAATGCTGCGGCGCCGTACCTGTGTAGTGGCGCAGCCGATGCAGCGAATAATCGACACGCGGCGCGGTGAACAGCGCCAGCGGAAGGGGTTCGCCGGGCTTGGGCTCGTGGGTGCCATTGGGAATACAGTCGTCCATCGAGGCCAGATCGGGCAGGTCGAACGCGTCACGCATCAGCTGGCGCCGCTCCGCGCTCAGGCTGCCTTCGATATGGTCGTTCTCGGCGAACGAAAAATGCACCGGAATCGGCTGGCTGCTGGTGCCGACCTCGAGCTCCACCTCATGGGTGCGCAGCAACAACGAGAACTGTTCGAGGTAGTAATTGCCGAACAGGTCCGGTCGGGTCAGCGTGGTCTCGTAACGGCCCGGCCCGGCAACGAAACCGAAACTGCGCCGTCCGCCATCGTCGTCGACGACCCGCGCCACGGTGTGGGTCTGCACCCGCACGTAGGGATAACAGGCGCGCGCCTTCCCCGGCAAGGTTTCGCCGGCCACGTAACGCTGCATCGCCTTGCGCAGATGGCTCTGGCCTGCCTCGTAGATGCGGCGTACCTGGGCCAGTGCGCTTGCGGCGTCGGTGTGGCGGGTCGTCGCCATGGGTGGGGGGAGATAGGTCATGGCGCTATTGTCCACAAACAGAGCAGCCCCGGCTCAGCGGCCGTGGGGTAGAGTGTGCGCCATCCGGACCCTTGCATGACCCCATGACCCACCCCCCCATGCGCCGCGGAATTCGACTTTTCGCCTTGCTGTTGTTGGCACTTTGTCTGCTGCTTGCGCTGGCGCTGCAGGTGAGCGGGATCCCGCGCAATGCGGCCGGCATGGCGGCCAAGGGCGTGTGTTCGGCGGCTTTTGTCGCCCACCGTCCATCTGCCAGCCTGCTGGCCCAGGACGTCATGCCGGCCAGCGCGGTATTGAAGCTGATCGACATTTCGATTGACGAACCGGCCCGGCGCGTGTCGGCCCGCTTCGCCGGCCTGTTCGAGCGCCAGGCGCAATGGTTGCCGCACCGCGGCTGTGTGCTCGACCTGGCGGCCAGCGCCACCGCACCGGCGCCGGCGCCCAAGCCTGTCGCCGATCGCGCACCCTGGCCCCAGGGTGATGCCGCATTGCCCGCCGGCCAGTGGGGACCGGGAATCGACGCTACCGCACTCGGCTTGCTGGTCGACAACGCCTTCATCGGCGCCGGCGATCCGCAGGCCGCCAACACCCGGGCCGTCGCCATCATCCACAAAGGACGCGCGCTGGTGCTGCGGACCGCGCCGGGATTTTCCATCGATACCCCGCTGCACGGCTGGTCGATGACCAAGACGGTTCTGGGCATGTTGACCTTCAAGCTGGCGCATGAAACCGGCCTGTCCTTCGACCAGAGCGTGGTGGATGCGATCAATGGACCCCGTGCGCCCGCCTGGATGGCCGACTGGCGCTCCGATGCGCGGCGCAATATCCGGGTGTCGGATCTGCTGTTCATGCGCGACGGCCTGGCCAGTCACGAGGATTACCAGCCCTGGGGTTCGGTCCCGCGCATGTTGTGGGGCGCTGTGGACGCACCCGCCTTTGCCGCGGCAGTCGCCCCCGAAGCCCCGCCAGGGCAGCAATGGCGCTACCTGAGCCAGAGCGCCAACCTGTTGTCCGCCGTGGACCGCACGCGTTTTGCATCCGACGATGCGTATTGGGCCTACCCGGCCCGCGCGCTGTTCACCCCCATCGGGGCGCGCACGGCGGTGCTGGAAACCGACAAGGCCGGCAACTGGGTCGGATCGTCGTACCTGTGGGCCAGCGTGGGCGACTGGGCTCGACTGGGGCAGCTGATGCTGCAGGACGGCCAATGGAATGGCCAGCCGGTGCTGCCACCGGGCTGGCTGGCACTGGCGGCCACACCGGCTGCAGCGCAGGGCGAAGGCCGGGGTTATGGGGCGCAGACCTGGCGCATCGGTGACCCGCAACAGGGGCGATGCCGCGCCGCCGGCATTCCGGCCGACACGCTGGCCATGAACGGGCACTGGGGACAGGTGGTGGCCATGGTGCCATCGCGCGATGCTGTTATCGTGCGTCTGGGCTGGACCTTTCGCGGCGGGCAGTTCGACAGTTGCGCTTTCGTGGCCTCTGTCCTCAAGGCCCTGCCGCGCTGAACTCCGCCTGCCCTGCCCCCGCCAGGATGCGGGGGATGGCGGCGACACCACGCAGGATGACCGCCAATTTTCACTGAATCATTCGGGGCGATTCGCTCCCCCGAGCAACGAGGAGTAGCTAGATGGATCTCGGAATCAAAGGCAGATGGGCCCTGGTCTGCGGCGCCAGCAAGGGCCTGGGACTGGGTTGCGCGCAGGCGCTGGTCGCCGATGGCGCCAACGTGCTGATCAACGCGCGCGGAGCCCAGGCGCTGGAGGCCGCGGCAACCAGCCTGCGCGCCATCCCCGGTGCCGGCAAGGTGGTGGCGGTGGCCTGTGACATCACCACCGCAGAAGGACGCGCGGCGGTGTTCGCGGCTGCCGGCGGCCCGGGCAAGGACTTCGACATCGTCGTCAACAATGCCGGCGGACCGCCGCCTGGTGATTTCCGCAACTGGGATCGCGACGCCTGGATCAAGGCCATCGATGCCAACATGCTGACGCCGATCGAGTTGATCAAGGCAACCGTCGACGGCATGGCCGCGCGCGGCTTCGGGCGCATCGTCAACATCACCTCGGGCGCGGTGAAGGCCCCCATCGACATCCTGGGCCTGTCCAACGGCGCTCGCAGCGGCCTCACCGGCTTCGTCGCCGGCGTGGCGCGCAGCAGCATTGCCGGCTCCGGCGTGACCATCAACAACCTGCTGCCCGGTGCGTTCGACACCGACCGACTTCGGGTCACCGTCAAAGGCCAGTCGGAGAAAACCGGCAAGCCGGCCGAGGAACTGCTGCAAGCGCGCGCCAAGGCCATTCCGGCCAAACGCTTTGGCACCGCGGCCGAATTCGGCGCCATCTGCGCCTTCCTGTGCAGCCAGCACGGCGGCTACATCACCGGCCAGAACATCCTGGCCGATGGCGGGGCGTATCCGGGAACGATGTAAGCCCATACCCGCCGGTCCTGCGCGCCTCTGACACGTCGACCGGCAACCTGACCGGCGCACGCCGTGTTTGGCTGGGCGAGGCAGCCAGCCGCGGCAGCTCGGCCAGCCAAACCCACTCAGGCCGGCGCCGCTTGCCGGACGGGTTCGCGCATCGTGACGAACTCCTCGGCCGCCGTCGGGTGGATGCCGATCGTGTTGTCGAACACCGCCTTGGTGGCGCCGGCCTTGAGGGCCACCGCAAAACCCTGGACGATCTCGCCGGCATCCGGTCCGACCATGTGCAGACCGATCACTTTGTCCGTCTCGTCCTGCACCACCAGCTTCATCAACGTGCGTTCGCTGCTGCCGCTGAGCGTGTGCTTGAGTGCCTTGAAATCGCTGCGGTAGACGGTGATCTTGCCGCAGTGCTGGGGGGCATCCTGCTCGGAGAACCCGACCGTGCCGATATTCGGATGGGTGAACACCGCCGTCGGAATGAATGCGTAATCCATGCTGCGTGCGGGTTTGCCGGCAGGTGGCCCAAACAACTGGTCGACCACCACCATCGCCTCGGCCAGCGCAACCGGCGTGAGTTGGATCCGGTCGGTCACGTCACCCACGGCATAAATGGAAGGCACCGAGGTCTGGTAGGACTCGTTGACCACCACCGCGCCGTCCCAGCCCAGTTCGACACCGACCTCCTCCAGGCCCAGGCCACGGACATTGGGCACGCGACCGGTGGCGTACAACACCGTGTCGACGACCAGCGTGGCCGCTGCAGCGGTGCCGTCATTGAACGCCACCTCGATACCCTCTGCGCCGCGGCGCAATCCAGTGACATCGGCGCCCAGGCGCAGATCGACACCGGTCTTGCGCATCTCGGCCGCCACGAAGTGCCGCACCTCGTCGTCAAAACCACGCAGGATCTGTTCGCCCCGGTACAACTGGATGACATGGGCGCCCAGGCCGTTGAAGATCGATGCGAATTCGCTGGCGATGTAGCCGCCGCCCACTACCAGCAGACGGCGCGGGAACGGCTCCAGATCGAACATCGCGTCGGAGACGACCACCAGGTCTGCCCCTGCGATATCGGGCACGAACGGCGTGCCGCCGGTGGCAATCAGGATGTTGCGCGCGCGAACGGTACGCCCGCCTGCCTGCACCTGCTGCGGCCCGGTGACCCGGGCGCGGGCGTTGATGACCTCGACACCCGAACCGTTCAGCAGATTGGCGTACACACCATTGAGGCGGTCGATCTCCTTGCGCCGGTTGTCCTTGAGCGTGGCCCAGTTCAGCGTGGGTGCCGCACCCTCCCAGCCGAACCCATGCGACTCCTCGAACGCCTCGGCATAGTGGGCCGCATAACTGTAGAGCTTCTTCGGAATACAGCCCACGTTGACGCAGGTTCCACCCAGCGCCGCGGTACCGCCCTGCTCGGCCAGCATCACCCGGCCGCCGCGCTGCGCCGCCATGCGTGCGGCGCGCACGCCGCCACTGCCACCTCCGACCACGAAAAGGTCGCAATCAAATTCAGCCATGTTCTCGTTCCTTCAATGGGACGCCAGTACCCTGACAAGCCGACAGTGCTCCCGCACGGCCGCAGACGTGGAAGTATTTTCGCCGCCGCCCGATGACCACGCCGCGGGCAGGCCATGCCACAACGCACAACGGCCCCGCCAAGGCAGGGCCGTCCATTCGTTGGGCGCCAAACAGGCGCCGGTCAACCGCCATGCCAGCAAGCGCCGGGCCGTCCCGGACTTCCCTGCACGCCCGCGGGGGCCTGGCCAGGCCAGGGCCGGGTCGATCAGAAGTAGTTCAGCACGGTCATCAACGCGCGCCACTTCGTGTCGCGGGTCTCGACCCGTATCTCCCGGTGCGTCACGGCACCGTCTTCGGACAGGGCCAGACTGGCCGATACATTGCCGCCCGCAGCAAACGCAACATCGGTGTCGCTGCTGCGCACCTGTCCCAGACTATCGGTCAACCCCAGGTAGATCCATGCGCCGGAAGGCAGGATGTTGCTGGCGGAGATCGTCAGTTGGCTGCCACCGTTTTAGCTGG
>JAGPBF010000031.1 GCA_018063505.1 Rhodoferax sp. | reverse complement strand
GCAGAGATCAGTCCACACCATCAGGCATTGCATTTTTCTCCCAGGGTTCTATAGTCGTTCCTCCGTAGTAGCAGGCTGGAGAACATGATGCTGACCAGACTCCTGGAAAACATTGATCCGCTGCCCGATGACCCGCTCATTGTGGGCAGCCTGAGCATCGACACGCAGGCGGATGCGCCAGCAGGTGCCGCTACCTGTCCCATGGGTATCCGCAACGCGGACGGCCGCATCTACCGGCTGGTACAGGCCCGCGGCGTCGGGGAGACGGTTCGGCTGATCCGTGCATTGCAAAAGCTGGGTTTCACCGAAGAAGACCATGAGTCGCCGTCCGAGGGATGCAACTCGACGTTTCGCAGGTGGCCCAAATTGCATCACTGATCGACAGTTGGCACCGCTTGCCGGCGCGGTCCCCGCAGCCAGGTGCTCCCGTATCATCGATGCTTTTCCTCTCCAGAGATTTTGTTCCATGTACGAGCATTTGCCCATCTATGCAGGCGACCCGATCCTTTCCCTGCATGAAGCGTTCCTGGCCGATCAGCGGCCGAACAAGGTGAGCCTGAGCATTGGCCTTTACTTCGATGAACAAGGCCGTCTTCCGGTGCTCGACAGTGTGCGCAAGGCAGATTCCAAGTTGCGCGAGCAGGAACGCCCCAGCGGCTACCTGCCGATCGAAGGCGCACCCGAGTACCGGGCAGCGGTGCAGCGACTGGTTTTCGGGGCCGAAAGCGCGGCCGTGTCAGCCGGCCGCATCGCCACCATCCAGGGCGTCGGTGGCTCCGGTGCCATCCGGATCGGCGCTGACTTCATCAAGGCCTTCATGCCTGGCAGCAATGTCTGGATCAGCGAGCCGACCTGGGACAACCACGAGTCGCTGATGCAAGGCGCCGGCCTCAAGGTAGCGCGGTATCCGTATTACGACGCGGCCAGCAACGGACTGCGCTATGAGGAGATGCTGGCTTTCTTCGGCACTTTGCCCGCCGCCAGCGTCGTCCTGATGCAGCCCTGCTGCCATAACCCGACCGGCATCGACCTGACGCACGATCAGTGGGCCGGTGTCATCAAGGTCATGAAAGAACGCGCACTGGTGCCTTTTCTCGACATGGCGTATCAGGGTTTTGGCGATGGCATCGACGAAGACGCGTGGGCGGTCCGGGCCATGGTCGCCGCCGGCTTGTGCCCGCTGGTCACCAATTCCTTCTCGAAGAATTTCTCGCTCTACGGCGAACGTTGCGGTGGCCTCTCGGTGGTATGCCCGACTGCCGACGAAGCCGACCGCGTGCTCGGCCAGCTCAAGGCTGGCATTCGCCGGGTGTATTCGAGCCCACCGCTGCACGGCGAGCGGCTGGTGGCCACGGTGCTTGACACGCCGGCCCTGCATTCGCGCTGGGTCGCCGAGGTGCAGGAAATGCGCGAGCGCATCAAGCGCATGCGGGTGCTGCTGGCGCAACGCCTGACAGCAGGATTGCCGGGCATGTCCGTCGACTTTCTGACCGAGCAGCACGGCATGTTCAGTTATACCGGTCTCACGTCTGCCGAGGTGGACACGCTGCGCGACAAGCACGGAATCTACCTGGTGCGCTCGGGTCGCATGTGTGTGGCAGGCCTGAACGAAGGCAACGTGCAGGCCGTGGCAGATGCGTTGATCGTCGTGCTCAAGGCGCGCGGCTGACGCTCTGCTGCTGCAGTGCCCCGAGCATGCATTGACGCATCAGGCGTCGCGGCCAAAGGCAGGCGAATCAATGGCATCGGCGATGTGCCTCTTGGTCATGGCGGCCGTGCTGGTCGTGTCATCGCTGACTGCATGCGCCAGTCCGGCTGGCAGTGGCAACGCCGAGATCTGCATCGGCGCGCAGATACAAGGCAATGGCGGATCGGCCAATCGATGCACCAGCCTGCCGACGGGTTGCATGTGTCAGGAGATGTAGGGAATTTGGGCACCAGAAGAAGAGCCTGCCGGTCTTGCGACCGGCAGGCTCTCAATCAGAAGGGCTCAAGCCCCGATCAATATCAGCCGCGTGCTGGCCGGGCCGGACGTGCGGGGCGGCGTGCGCCATCGCGAGGACCGAATCCGGCACCTGCGCGATCACCAAAACCACCCGAAGGCGCATGCGACGGGCGCTGCTGCGAGCCAGACGGCTTGTTGCCGGCAAACGCCGGTTTGCGCGGTGCGAAGTCGTTGTGCGGCGTATTCGCGCCTGCATCACGCGGGCGGCCTGCGCCCGGAGGGCCAAAACGGCGCGGCTCACGCGAAGGGGAATTAAAGCCACCGCGGTTGTTGTCGCGACCACCGAAGTTCGAACGCGGGCGCGCGTCGGGCATACGCTGTTGCGGCTCCAGGCCCGGAATCACTTCGGCCTTGAATTGCTGGCGCGTATAGGCCTCAATATCGAATATCTTGCGGCGATCACGGAACTCCGCCATCGTGACGGCCAGGCCGTCGCGACCGGCACGGCCGGTACGGCCAATGCGGTGGGTGTAATCTTCGGCTTTCATCGGCAAGCCGAAGTTGAATACGTGCGTGATGGTCGGCACGTCGATGCCACGGGCGGCAACGTCGGTTGCCACCAGAATCTGTACATGGCCGTCGCGCAACGCCGTCAGGCGTCGGTTGCGGATGCCCTGGTTCAGGGCGCCGTGCAGCGCTACTGCGCTGAAACCCGCCTGTTGCAGGTCATTGGCCAAGCCGTCACATTCGATCTGGGTGCTGGCGAAAACAATCGCCTGATTGATCGTGGTGTCGCGCAGCCAGTGGTCCAGCAACTTGCGCTTGTGGAAGGCGTTATCGGCCCAGAACAGGACCTGCTTGATATTCTGATGCCGTTCCTGCGGCGAATCGATCTGCAGCCGCTGCGGTTCACGCATCACGCGGGTCGCCAATTGCTGGATGCGCGGTGCCAGCGTGGCGCTGAACATCATGGTCTGCTTGCGTTCGATCGTCAGCTGGTTGATTTCTGCCAGGTCGTCGGCGAAACCCAGATCGAGCATGCGGTCGGCCTCGTCCACCACCAGGAACTGCACCTGATCGAGCTTGAGTTGCATCGAGCGCTGCAGGTCGAGCAGGCGGCCTGGCGTAGCCACCACGAGATCGGCATTTTGCAAGCGTGCAATCTGCAACTGGTACGGCATGCCGCCCACCACGTTGGCGATACGCAGGCCCCGGCAATGGCGCACCAGGTCGATGGCGTCTTGCGCCACCTGCTGCGCGAGTTCGCGCGTCGGGCAAAGTACCAGCGCGCCCGGAGTGGCGGCCTTGAAATTGCGGCTGCTGGTTGGGTCCTTGCGGCGCGGACGCTTGGGAGCGGCTTCGCCGCGCTCTTGTGCCTCGGCGCATGCACGTTCGAACTCGGCACGCTCGTCGGCCAGGGCTTTGGCTTGCTGCGCCAGCAGCGTGTGCAACACAGGCAACAGGAAGGCAGCGGTCTTGCCACTTCCGGTCTGGCTGGACACCATCAGGTCGGTGAATTTTGCCGACTTGCCGTCATCGGACAGGTTCTGCATCGCCGAAGGAATGCATTTTTCCTGAACAGAGGTTGGCTGGGTAAATCCGAGGTCGCGCACAGCTTGCAAAAGCTCGGGCGCCAGGCCCATTTTCTGGAATCCGTTAGGCTCCTCGGCCACTACCGCGTCGACAGCATCAGCTGCCAGCAAGTCGGAGGGCTCGGTGAATTCAGGCTGATGCACGGCCGGGGCCACGTTTGCCGAATCGGAGGAAAGGTTTTGCTCGGACGATAAAGCGCCGTGCACATCAAATGCGTCGTTCATGATATAGATCTCACACGATCACACCCCACGAAGTGCGGTGTTGTCGTCAATGGTCAAAAAAAACATCAACCATCAAACGAAACTCAGCGCCATCCAGCGTGGCGGCAGCCAGGGGCTGCACTCTTGAGGGGCCTGTTTTATACAGAAGGCCCGATGTGTGAGGGGAGATGCACAATCTCGCTAACGGTCAGGTAGGTAGCGAAGCCGCCGATTATGGCATGGATGCGGGTTTCTACCTAATCGCACATGCGAAGAAAGTGTTCCCGGTAATAAATCAGCTCATCGATGGACTCGTGCACGTCGGCCAGTGCCGTGTGGCTTTGCTGCTTCTTGAAGCCTCCATGCAGCTTGGGGCGCCAGCGCTTGGCAAGCTCCTTGAGCGTACTGACGTCAATGTTGCGGTAATGGAAGAAGGACTCGAGTCGGGGCATGTAGTTGACCAGGAAACGCCGGTCCTGGCTGATCGTGTTGCCACACAAAGGGGAACAGTTCTTGGGCACATACCGCGCCAGAAAAGCCAGGATCTGCCGTTCCACCTCGGCCTCGGACAAGGTCGATGCGCGCACTTTGTCGATCAAGCCACTCTTGCCGTGTGTGCCCTTGTTCCAGGCATCCATCTGATCGAGCAAGGCATCGCTCTGATGAATGACCAGAACCGGCCCTTCAATTCGCGGCTCGAGTGTTGGCCCGGTCACGATGACGGCGATTTCCAGCAGTCGTTCCTTGGTCGGCTCAAGGCCCGACATCTCGCAATCAATCCAAACCAGGTTCTGGTCCGATTTCTCCAGCATGGCAGCAGCTTCTTCCATGGCGGCGATTGTCGCCCATGCCGACCCGGGCTTCGATTTGCCCCTAAACTTCCCGCCATGTCCCCTTCGCTGTACTCGACCCGTGTTTGACGGAACTTTCTCACCCGATCCTGCGCTGACAATGGCCTTCGTGCTTGTGCTGGTGGCAGGCATGTTGCTGAAGTTCTGGCTGGCCTCGCGCCAGATCCGGCATGTCGCACGCTTTCGCAACACCGTGCCAGCGAGATTCGCCGAGCAGGTGACACCTCAGGCCCACCAGAAGGCCGCCGACTACACCGTAGCCAAGACCCGGCTTGGATTGATCGAACTGGCCCTGGGCAGCGCGGTCCTGTTGGGCTGGACCCTGCTGGGGGGTCTCGACCTGCTCAATGCCCTGTTACTGGGTGTGTTCGGTCCTGGCATGGGCCAGCAATTGGCCCTGCTGGCGTGTTTTTCCCTGATCGGCGGACTGATCGAATTGCCGCTGACGCTTTATCAGACCTTTGTCATCGAAGAACGGTTCGGCTTCAACAAGATGACGCCACGTCTGTGGCTGGCCGACTTGTTCAAATCGACCCTGGTTGGTGTAGTCATCGGGCTGCCGATTGCCGCACTGATCCTGTGGTTGATGGGTGCAGCCGGATCCACATGGTGGCTGTGGGCCTGGGCTGTCTGGATGGGTTTCAACCTGCTTTTGCTGATGGTCTATCCAAGTTTCATTGCGCCACTGTTCAACAAGTTCAAGCCCCTGGACGACGAAACACTCAAGACGCGCGTCACAGCGCTGATGAACCGTTGCGGCTTTGCCGCCAAAGGTCTTTTTGTCATGGACGGCAGCAAACGCAGCGCGCATGCAAATGCCTATTTCACCGGATTCGGTGCAGCCAAGCGGGTGGTTTTCTATGACACGCTGCTGGCCAAGTTGTCGCCCGGCGAAGTGGATGCCGTACTGGCCCACGAACTGGGGCATTTCAAGCATCGCCACATCATCAAGCGCATTGTGTCGATGTTTGCGCTCAGCCTTGCAGGTTTCGCATTGCTCGGGTATCTGTCGGCCCAGGTCTGGTTCTATACCGGTCTGGGCGTGCGGCCCAATATGCTTGCGGGTGCGCCCAATGACGCGCTGGCGCTGCTTCTCTTCATGATGGTGGTGCCGGTGTTCGCACAGTTCGTGTCGCCTGTCTTTGCGCAGCTTTCGCGCAAACACGAGTTCGAAGCCGATGCCTACGCCGTGGCACAGACCAGCCGCACCGATCTTTCCTCGGCCTTGCTCAAGTTATACGAAGACAATGCATCAACGTTGACGCCCGATCCGGTTTACGTCAAATTCTATTATTCGCATCCGCCGGCGATCGAGCGCCTGGCGCGCATGGCCACCTGAACACCGCGGGAGCAAAAGTGAACAGCATGATCAAGAGCAAGGACTGGTCGACGGTTGCACGGCGTGCGCTGACCGCTACGGAGATCGTGACGCAACTGGCCCAGTTGGAGGGTTGGACACTGCGCGGCGAAGAAGCCGACGTGGCCATCGAAAAGACCTACAGGTTCGCCAACTACTACCAGACGATCGCTTTCGTCAATGCGCTGGCATTTGTGGCGCATGTGTCGGACCATCACCCTGAACTGCTCATCACTTACAACCGCTGTGTCGTGCGCTTCAACACCCATGACGTCCGGGGCATCTCGGAAACCGACTTTCAGTGCGCCACAGCTGTAGACAGTCTGCTTGCATGAGCCGCAGGGCCGCCCCAAGGCGAATAGTCCCGCAGTGCGTAGCACGGAGGGTAGTCCAGTGAGCCGCAGGGCCGCCCCAAGACGAATCCCGCAATGCGAAGCATGGATGCCTGATGAGCACCGCCGGGCCGCTCGCAAGGGCGAAGGTGCTCCAGTGAGCGCAGCCAAACAGGTGGCCGCTTGAACGCAGGTGTACAACTGCACGACGGCCTGATCGTCGCCAACCATGGGCGTCACTTCATGGTCGAGGGGACCGATGGTCGACGCGTCATCTGTCACTCACGTGGCAAGAAAAGCCAGGGCGTTGTCGGTGACAAGGTGAAGTGGCAGGCTTCGCAAGACGAAGGGACCATCGAGAAAATCGAGCCAAGGCGCAACCTCTTCTACCGTCAGGACGACATACGCACAAAGTCATTTGCCGCCAATCTCGATCTGGTACTGGTGCTGCTCGCGGCCGAACCGGTATTCTCCAACCACCAGCTTTCGCGCGCGTTGATTGCTGCCGAGGCGCAGGGTATTTCGACATTGATCGTGCTCAACAAGAGTGATCTGGTCGAACCATTTGCCCGGGCCTGGGAAAGGCTTGAACCCTACCGGGCCATGGGATACGCAGTGCAGCCGATTTCGTTCAGGACTGCGGGTGCGGACCAGTTGCGGGCATTGCAGAAGCAACTCGAGCATCAGACCAGCCTGGTGCTGGGACCGTCAGGTGCGGGCAAGAGCACGCTGATCAACAAGTTCGTCCCCGGCCTGGACATCCTGACCGGCGAGTTGTCCCAGGCTCTGCGCGCGGGCAAACATACGACGACCAGCACCACCTGGTACTGGATCGACGACAGCCACAGCTCGGCCTTGATCGACTCGCCAGGTTTTCAGGAATTCGGCTTGCGCCATATCGATCCGATGCGACTGGCCCGGTATATGCCCGACCTGTCGGCACATGCCGATCATTGCCGCTTCTACAACTGCACCCATCTGCATGAACCCGGCTGCGCCGTCATCGCGGCGACGCAAGGCGGCAGTGCGGACAACCCGATCAGCGCCGACAGATACAGGATCTACGGTGAACTGTTCGCCGAATTGTCCCAATCCCGTTATTGACCGCCTGTTGCGACCAGCGTCAGCCCAGCAGACGCGCCAGGCTGAGCAACGCCAACAACACCATCCACATCACAACGGTGCGCCATACCAGGCCCACGACAATCCGCAGGTGTCCGACCTCCGGCTCCATGCCCGCATTCATGGTTGAAGCGCGCATCGTGCCACTGCCATCAGATGCGCCGTTGGCGTCCGCCATGGTGGGTTCGGATACTGTGCCCAGGCGCAGGTTGATGGCGCCGGCCGTCGAGGCCAGGATCACCCCGTCATTGGTCACCCGCGCGCGCCTTTCGTATTGGCGCCAGTTGTCGATGGCCTCCTCGAAGCTTCCGGTCACGGCAAACCCGACGGCAGTAATACGCGCGGGCAACCAGTCCAGCAGATGCCAGAGATCGCTCGCCACTTGCTGCGCCGCCTCGCTGACGGGTCGGATCCGGGTTGATTTTTCGCGCGCCCAGTAACGCGGCACAAACTCGGCCAGGCGATAGATGACGGCGCCCACCGGACCAAAGCCGAAGGCTGCCAGAACCGAGAACCAGGCCAGGCTGCCAAACACATGGCGGTGCGCCGCTATGACCGAATGTTCAACCACCTGGCGAACAATCTCGCTCCTTGGCAAATCGTTGACATCACCATGTTGCCAATGGGCCAGTCGCTCGCGTGCCTGGGCCTCGTTGCCAGCCTCCAGCGCGTCGCGAATGTCAGTGAAATGGTGGCTGAACTGCCGAAAGCCCAGGCAATGGTAGAGAACGAGGATGTTCCACACCACTGCCAGTGGCCAATCCGTCAAACCCGCCAGCAGCCAGTAGACAGTCAGCGCGACAAGCGCCGGCAACAACACCGCCGCACTCCATGCGAGGCCGGCCTGGTAGGGCTTGCCGGCATCAAAGGTGCGTCCACACCAACCGACCCAGTAGCGCAATGCCGAATGCACGGTATTGCCACGGCCGACCGGCCGAGCCTGCTCCAGCAACAAGGCGATCAGTATGGCAACAAAGCTCATGCCGGAATGATACGTGCTGATCCCGTCTCAAGAGCCGGCAAGGCCGGGATCAATTGACTGCAAGTGGCATCAAGCCGACAGGAAGCGGTAGAAGTTGCGCAACATGCCGGCCGTCGCGCCCCAGATAAATCGTTCGGTCGACCCCTGCTGGTAGGGCATCGACAACCATTCGCGCCGAACACCCTGGACATCCACCACATGATGCCGGTGATTGGCAGGGTTCATCAAAAATGCCAATGGCACCTCGAATATGTCATCCACCTCATGCGCATTGCGTTCAAATACAAAGCCTTCGCGCAACAAGGCCACTACCGGTGTGACGATGTACTGACTCCCGGTACGATAGATCGGCAGGGTTCCCAGAACATCCACATAGGCCGCGTCAAGGCCAATTTCCTCGTGCGCCTCGCGCAAAGCCGTACTGGTCAGATCCGGGTCGGTGGCATCGTGCTTGCCGCCCGGAAAGGCGATCTGCCCGGAGTGGCTCGACAGATGCGCGGTTCGCTGGGTCAGCAGCACCATGGGTTCATCGCGCGCCACGATAGCGAGCAACACCGACGCCGGCGTCGGCGCGCGATCGGAAAACCGGGGCTCCTCGGTGAACTCGGGCACCCATACGCGCGGTTGCACAAACCGCTGCTGCAAAGCCTGCGCACTGAATTCAGCCGGCACGATCGCTGGCAGATGCGAATCGACACCGATGACCGGCACCTGGCGCGGATCGAAATTCGGCAGGCTGGACAGCGCTGGAATTGGACGAGCCGAGGACAAATGCACAATCTCCAAAAGCGAAAAAGCCGCCTCGCGCAATGGCTGGAGGCGGCCTGTATCGGTACCGTTGCGACTTATGCGGCGGCGGTTGCGATCTTTTTCGGTGCCAGCTTTTCCTTGATACGTGCCGAGCGGCCGCTGCGATCGCGCAGATAGTACAGCTTGGCACGGCGTACATCACCGCGGCGCTTGACTTCGATACCGGCAATCAGCGGGCTGTAGGTCTGGAAGCTGCGTTCCACGCCTTCTCCACTGGAGATCTTGCGCACGATGAACGCGCTGTTCAGGCCGCGATTGCGCTTGGCAATCACGACGCCTTCGTAAGCCTGCAGACGTTTGCGGGTACCTTCAACGACCTTGACGCTGACGACAACGGTGTCACCAGGGGCGAAATCGGGGATGGTCTTGCCGAGGCGAGCAATTTCTTCTTGCTCAAGGGTTTGGATCAGGTTCATGATTTCCTCAATGGATCTTGTACGCGCCAGCGTCGACATGACGCAAAAGGCATCCCGCGCAAAAGCGGATTGCGGCCGGACAGAGGATCGAAAAGCCTCGGATTATAGCCCGGCTTTTCAGCCGTGGAATGCAAGGATCAGCCCGACGGATTCAGCGAACAACGCAGACAGTGCTCGTCGCGCGCATCGAGTTGCCCGGCTGCCCGCGCCCGCGCCAGCAGATCCGGACGCAACTTCTGCGTCAGTAGCAGGCTTTGGTCCCGCCGCCAGCGATGGACATTGGCGTGGTGACCCGACAACAACACATCGGGCACCCGCTGGTCGCGCCATGATTCGGGCCGGGTGTAATGCGGGCAATCGAGCAACCCGTCAATTTGCGGATGGAAACTGTCTTGCTGGTGGCTTTGCGCATCACCCAGCACACCTGGTTGCAAACGGGCCACTGCGTCGAGCAAGGCCATGGCGGCGATTTCGCCGCCTGACAAGACGAAATCGCCCAGGCTGATCTGTTCGTCGACATGGGCGTCGATAAATCGCTGGTCCACGCCCTCGTAACGCCCACACACAAGGATCGCGCCCTGGCTGCTTGACCAGCGCTGCACCGCCGAGTGGTTGAGCGCAGATCCCAACGGCGAGAAAAGTACCACTGGCACATCGTCGCCACGTTGCGCCTGCACATGTTGCAGGCATTCGCGCAGGGGTTCAGCCATCATCACCATGCCGGGGCCACCCCCAAACGGACGATCGTCGATGCGGTTGTAGTTGCCTTGCGCAAAATCGCGCGGGTTGCTGAAACACACCTCGGGTGTCCCGGCCTCGAATGCGCGGCGCGTCACTCCGACCTGCAGCATCGGCACGAACAACTCGGGAAACAGCGTGATGACGTCAAAGCGCATGGCGCAATCGGCAATCAGTAGTCAGTCTGCCAATTCACCGTGATGCGCCTGCTGGCAAGATCGACCGCATCGACGTGGGCGGCGACGAAGGGAATCATGCGCTCCTGGACCTTGTCGCCTGCCGTGTATTGCATCACCAGCACGGTCTGAGCTGCGTTCTGAATCAGTTCGCTGATCTGCCCCAGTGATTCACCTTCGCGATTGACCACGTCGAGCCCGATCAGGTCGACCCAATAGAACTCGTCGGAATCAGTACTGGGGAAACTGGAGCGCCGCACAAAGACGCGTGCTCCGCGCAGGCCTTCCGCACCGGTGCGATCATCGATCTCCTGCGCGCTGGCCACGACACTGCCGGAATGCTCCTTGGCTTCGCGGATACGCATGAGCAAGGTGCCGTCAAAAGGCTTGGCGCCACGATCGGGCGGCTGCAGATACCACTGCCGGGCCGAGAATAGTGCTTCGGGCTGGTTGCTGAAGGCCAATACCTTGAACCAGCCCTTGACGCCCCAGGCGTCACCGATTCGCCCGACCTCCACGGCATCGGCCGGAAGGTCAACGGAATCAAATGGTAGGGGCATCGGGATGCGGGTCATGACCCAGGCAGGTCATGGACCTCGCGGGTCGACGAGTCAGGCAGCCTTTTTGGCGGCTTGCTGAATCAAACGCTCGACGGTCGGCGATGCCTGGGCACCAACACTCTTCCAGTACGTCATGCGGTCCTGGGCGATGCGGATGCTTTCTTCGTTGGCCGTGGCGATCGGGTTGTAAAAGCCGATGCGCTCGATGAAACGGCCATCACGGCGCGTACGCTTGTCGGCCACGACAATATTGAAAAACGGGCGTGCCTTGGCACCACCACGGGAGAGTCGAATGACGACCATGATTATTCCTTCGGGGGTGGCGGAAATTACTTCCCACCAATATTTCGGCGTTGAGACACGTAACATGGCCACCCGGCCAGCAACACGCTGAAAAGCTTTCCATTATATGGGTAACGGCAAGCTCTACGGCCATCAATTGGGATGCATCGCCGTACTGCGCACAAGCAGCCTTGCTGATTCGCCAGGAAATAGCCCTGCGGTTGGCAATACGGCTAGGTCAAGCTCTGGAATTCAAAGATGTGCTGGAATGTCAATGCCAGTGACGTGATCAATGCCGTGGTACCCACGAGCATCGCCAACACCACGATGCAGATGGTGAACCAGTTGGAGTGGCCAGCTGCCGCATCGGCACTTGCAGTCGGATTGAAACGCTGATTCCAGCGCTCCGTCGACGACAGGCCATAAACAAGGGCGGCCAATGCGCAAGCGGCAATGCTAAAACCCAGCCACGGTGACAGCAGCCAACCCAGCTTGTCATCCACCCCAAACTGGCGCACCCGCAACACCCCCGCCACACCGACCAGGGTAGGCACCGGCATGAACCAGCCCCATCTGTCGCGCAAGCCATGGAGATAAAACCGATGCAGCCCCACCGGGCCGCCCAGCAATGCGAGCAAAGTCGCGAGGGTCTTGTTCTTCATGGGATGCCTGGACCCGTACAGGGTCGTGGTATGTCATCGGTAAGCCGTGGAGTGCCACCTCGGCACCACTGGCCACGGCCCACCCCGTCGCCCATTGTCATCCGAGCCGGCCGCGAACCATCGACCGATGGCACGCGCCCGAAAAGGTCCTCGAAACCCCGTGCGGGCGCAGTCCCGCCGGGTTTCTCGAATATGCGGGTTATCAGGCGCTCGTCGTCTCTTTCACGCTGGCAGCCGCATCGGTGAAAGTATCGATACGGTCGAAATTCAGGTATTGGTAGATGGTGTCGCTGGACGCCGTCAACACACCCATGTCGACCATGTATTCCTCCTTGGTCGGAATACGTCCGAGCTTGGAGCAGATCGCCGCGAGTTCGGCCGAGCCCAGGTAGACATTGGAGTTCTTGCCCAGCCGATTCGGGAAGTTGCGCGTCGACGTGCTGAACACGGTGGCCCCTTCTTTCACCTGCGCCTGGTTGCCCATGCACAAGCTGCAGCCGGGCATTTCCATACGCGCACCGGCACTACCCAACACGCCATAGTGGCCCTCCTCGGTCAATTGCTGGGCATCCATCTTGGTTGGCGGTGCCATCCACAACTTGACCGGGATGTCGCGCTTGTTTTCCAGCAGCTTGGAGGCGGCCCGAAAATGACCGATGTTGGTCATGCAGCTGCCGATGAACACTTCGTCGATCACGGCTCCGGACACCTCGCTGAGAGTCTTGACATCGTCCGGGTCGTTCGGGCAGGCCACGATGGGCTCGTGCACGTCCGCCAGATCAATCTCGATGACCGCCGCATATTCAGCGTTGGCATCGCCCTTCATCAGCACCGGATCTGCCAGCCACGCCTGCATCGCCTTGATGCGCCGCTCGATCGTGCGCACGTCCGAATAACCGTTGGCGATCATCCATTTGAGCATCGTGACATTGCTGTTGATGTATTCGATGATCGGCGCCTTGTCCAGATGGACGGTACAACCAGCGGCCGAGCGCTCGGCCGATGCATCGCTGAGTTCAAAGGCTTGCTCGACCTTCAGATCTGGCAGACCTTCGATTTCCAGAATGCGGCCGGAGAAGATGTTCTTCTTGCCCTGTTTCGCAACGGTCAGCAAGCCCGCCCGAATCGCATACAGCGGAATGGCATTGACCAGGTCACGAAGCGTCACGCCCGGTTGCAACTTGCCCTTGAAACGCACCAGTACGCTCTCGGGCATGTCCAGTGGCATCACGCCGGTGGCGGCACCGAAGGCCACAAGGCCGGAGCCGGCCGGAAAGCTGATGCCGATCGGGAAACGGGTGTGGCTGTCGCCACCGGTACCCACCGTATCTGGCAGCAGCATGCGGTTGAGCCAGCTGTGGATGATGCCGTCGCCGGGCCGCAGACTGATACCGCCGCGATTGCTGATGAAATCCGGCAACTCATGGTGCATCTTCACATCCACCGGTTTCGGATACGCAGCAGTGTGGCAAAACGACTGCATCACCAGATCGGCGCTGAAGCCCAGGCAGGCCAGGTCCTTGAGTTCGTCACGTGTCATGGGACCAGTTGTATCTTGCGACCCGACCGAGGTCATGCGCGGTTCGCAATACGTACCGGGGCGCACGCCCTGCCCTTGCGGCAGTCCTACGGCGCGGCCGACCATCTTCTGTGCCAGCGTAAAACCGGCCTTGCTTTCGGCTGGATTCTGCGGCAGCCGGAACAAGGTACTGGGCTTGAGGCCCAGCGCCTCACGCGCCTTGGCCGTCAGGCCGCGGCCGATGATCAGTGGAATACGTCCGCCGGCCCGAACCTCGTCGAACAACACGTCGCTCTTGAGTGTGAATTCGGCAATCACCTTGCCGTCCTTGAGTGCCTTGCCATCGTAGGGTCGCAGCTCGACCACGTCGCCCATCTGCATCTGACTCACATCGAGCTCGATCGGCAATGCACCGGAGTCTTCCATGGTGTTGTAGAAGATCGGCGCAATCTTGCCGCCCAGGCAGACGCCACCAAAACGCTTGTTCGGGACGAACGGAATGTCCTGGCCGGTGAACCAGAGCACCGAATTCGTCGCCGACTTGCGGCTGGAGCCCGTCCCCACGACATCGCCGACGTACGCCACCTGATGGCCGCGTGCGCGCAGGTCTTCGATGAACTTCACCGGGCCACGCTTGCCCTCCTGTTCGGGAGTGACTCCAGGGCGCGGATTCTTGTGCATGGCCAGCGCATGCAAGGGAATATCGGGGCGGCTCCAGGCGTCGGGGGCCGGAGACAGGTCGTCCGTATTGATCTCGCCGGCAACCTTGAAGATGCTGACGGCAATGCTCTTGGGAACCTCCGGGCGGCTGGTGAACCACTCGCCATCGGCCCAGCTCTGCAACACGGCCATGGCATGGACGTTGCCCTTGTCTGCCTTCTCCTTGACGTCGTGGAACTGGTCGAACATCAGCAGTGTATTCTTCAGCCCCTGCGCTGCCACTGCAGCCAGGGCCTTGTCATCCAACAGATCGACCAGTGGGCTGATGTTGTAACCGCCCAGCATGGTTCCCAGCAACTCCGTGGCCTTTTCGGGGCTGACCAGTGCGCATGTCTCGCTGCCATGTGCAACAGCAGCGAGATAACTGGCCTTGACCTTGGCCGCATCGTCAACACCGGCGGGAACGCGATGTGCCAGCAATTCCACGAGCGCTGTGCCAGCATCGGAGGCCGGAGCCTTCTTGAGCAGTTCCACCAGATCTGCCACCTGATCGGCCGACAAGGGCAATGGCGGGATTCCCAGCGCGGCGCGCTCGGCAACGTGTTTGCGGTACTGTTCCAACATCTTTCTAACTCCTGGTCGATTTGTTTGATTCATTGCGACGCCCCCGACCGGGGACGCCCGTTATTTCTTGACGACTTCCGTCGGCGCTGCGGCATCGAGCACGCTGGCTTGCGGGTTCCTGAGCATCTCCTCCGATACCTGTATCTGGATCGCGCTTTTGCACTCGTCGGCGATGCGCCTGCCCAGCTTCTGATTCATCAGCATGGACTTGTTGGCCAACTGCAGCCACACAATGCCGGCAGCCTTGTCTTCGAGCCGAATGGCACCCGTGGTCGTCAGCTCTGGCGACAGGCGATAACGCAGCTTGCCAAGCTGCAGACTGAAAAACCCTATATTGGCCTGATCTGCCGACAACACCACGGTCTGCCCCAGCTCACAGGGCAGTGAGCCGACCTGAACCATGGATGCTGCCTCGAGATGTGCCGCGGTCAGCGCCACGTTCTGAGCCATCGCTCCAGAGGCGAGCAAAATCGTTGCAGCAATGCCAAGACGTGCCTTCATGACCGAACTCCTTGCAGTTGGGGACCATCGCATTATTGCAACGCAGCCCTGAAATGTCGCTGTGCCGCTACCGGCAATGGCTGGCCCGTACGAAATGCACGCTCCAGAACATGCCAGAACAGCCGGTAACTGGCCCGATCATGCAGTTGCCCCTGGTAGTCGATCGGCGCCCAATTTGCTGCTTGCGCGCGATCGATGATTTCCGCCGCAGTCGCAACGTCGCTGGCCTGCGGCGCAAAAGCCGACAGGATCGGGCGGATCTGGTCTGGATGGATGCTCCACATCCGCGTGAACCCCATCTGACGTGAGGCCATACGCGCCGCAGTTTCGACCACAGCCAAATCGCGGAATTCAGTCACTACGCAATGCGACGGAGCCTTGCCATGTGCATGGCAGGCCGAGGCGATTTCGAGTTTGGCGCGCACCACCAGCGGATGCAGGAACTGTCCCTGCCCCGACATGCCTTCGACCGGAATCGCACCGCCGTGTGCCGACACGAAGTCCATCAGTCCAAAACTGACCGACGCGACACGCGGATGCGCTGCAATCTCGAATGCCCGGTGCACAGCGGCAGGTGACTCCACGAGCACATGCAACGGCAGCGTCTGGCCCGGGCTGACTTGCGCCAGCGCCGCTACGACCCGGTCGACATCCTGGGCCGACTCGACCTTGGGGACCATGATGTGGCACAGCAGATGGCCGGCGCCCGAGGCGATCGTCGCGACATCCGACGCGAATGCCGGGTGGTCCACCGGATGGATGCGCACCGCGATCCTGGGACGGGTAGCGTCGCCGGCAGACTTATCGATGCCGGCGGCCGAACGCACCAGTTCGACCACCTGTTCGGCATGCGCTTGTTCGGCACCGGTCGGCGCTCCGTCTTCGCAGTCGAGCGTGACATCGAAGACACAGGCACCGAACTCTTGCGTCAGTTCGGCCTGCAAGGCCAAGCTCTTGCGCATGCGCGCCGGTACACCGCTGTAATGGTCACACACGGGCAAGAAGCCCGTGGATGCCTGGGCACCAAGGAGAACGTCACGCGGGTGCTGCACGGCCTGAGGCGGCTTACAGCAGGTGGGCAACGCCTGCCTGCTCGTCCTGCAACTCCTTGAGCGTCTTGTTGATGCATTCCTGACTGAAGGCATCGATGTCCAGCCCTTCGACCAGCTTGTATTCGCCGCCTTCGCAGGTAACTGCGAACCCGAACATGGTGTCTTTGGGGATGCCGTACTGACCATCGGAAGCAATACCCATGGTCACCCATTTACCCTGGGTACCCAGCGCCCAGTCGTGCATGTGGTCGATGGCTGCGTTGGCTGCCGAGGCTGCCGACGACACGCCACGCGCCGCGATGATGGCCGCCCCACGCTTGCCCACTGTCGGCAGGAAGGTATTCGCGTTCCAGTCCTGATCGTTGATCATGGTCTTGACGCTCTCACCGTTGATGGTGGCGAACCGGTAGTCGGCATACATGGTGGGCGAATGGTTGCCCCACACGACCAGCTTCTCGATGGCCGAAACCGCCTTGCCGGTCTTGGCTGCAATCTGACTCAGCGCACGGTTGTGGTCCAGGCGCAACATCGCCGTGAAATTGCGGCGCGGCAGATCGGGGGCGCTTTTCATGGCGATATAGGCATTGGTGTTGGCGGGGTTGCCCACCACCAGCACCTTGACGTTGCGGCTGGCAACGGCGTTGAGGGCCTTGCCCTGGGCCGTGAAGATCTGCGCATTGGCGGCAAGCAGGTCCGAACGCTCCATGCCCGGACCCCGCGGACGGGCACCGACGAGCAAGGCGTAGTCGGTGTCCTTGAACGCGGTCATGGGGTCGCCATGCGCCTGCATTCCGGCGAGCAAGGGGAAGGCACAGTCTTCCAGTTCCATCATCACACCCTTGAGTGCGTTCTGCGCCTTTTCGTCGGGAATTTCGAGCAGTTGCAGGATCACCGGCTGGTCGGCGCCCAGCATGGCGCCGCTGGCGATGCGAAACAGCAACGCGTATCCGATCTGACCTGCGGCGCCTGTGACCGCAACGCGAACGGGCTTTTTACTCATGATCATGACTCCAGAAAAGTGGGGAAACCGGAACAGGTGGCAGCCAGCAGACCTCCAAAAAGACGCCCTGCCCCTGTCAAAACCCTGCGAGTTTACCTTTGAACTTCCGACATCGTCAATTTGTCTTATGTCTTATATAAGATATGATTCTGCAACCTTGCACTTCAGACCCCCAATCGCGAAACGCAAGCCTGATTTCCATGCAAACCCCAACCTTTCTCGCACCAGCCGATCCGGGGTCCCCTTCCGGGGCGACGCCACCTGCCGCTGCCACCGCTGCATTCAGCCCGCTTTATCGGCAGATCAAGGGGCTGATTCTCAAGAGCTTGCAGGCCGGCGAATGGAAACCCGGCGAATCCCTGCCCAGTGAGATCGACCTGGCGGCGCGATTTCGCGTCAGCCAGGGGACGGTCCGCAAGGCCATCGACGAACTGGCCGCGGAAAACCTGCTGATCAGGCGCCAGGGCAAGGGTACCTTCGTCGCGACACACTCCGAGCAGCATGTGCAATACCGTTTCCTCAAACTGGTGCCCGATGTCGGCGATGCCAGTCAGGAGGGTCCGGCCGAGCGCGAGATCGTCGATTGCCGACGCCAGCGCGCAAGTGCCGACGTGGCCCGCTCCCTCGCGTTGCACACGGGCGACGCGGTTCTGCAGGTGCGCCGCGTGTTGTCGCTGGCCCGCGAGCCGACCATCCTGGAGGACATCTGGCTACCGGGCGCACCTTTCAAGGGTCTCACCGCGGCTCGGCTTGCGGCCTACGACGGCCCCATGTACGCCCTGTTCGAAACTGAATTCGGTGTCCGCATGGTTCGTGCGCAGGAACAGATCAGGGCCGTCCAGGCAGACGCTGACCAAGCCCGGTTGCTGCATGTGACAGCGGGCACGGCCTTGCTCAGTGTCGAGCGTGTGGCTTTCACCTATGATGGCAAGCCGATGGAAATGCGACGCGGTCTCTATCGAACCGACAAGCACTACTACCGCAACGAACTGCAATGAAGCAAGGGCACCGACAAGTGACGATCCGCCGGTCGACGAAGGCCATTCTTGCAAGCGGGGCGTCAGCACTTTCGGTTGGAATAGAATTTTTGCCGTGGCGCCACTTGATGCACCCCCCGGATCTGACGAGAAAGCCAACCCATGAATGAACTGGACCCCAGTCTGCGCGCATCGCGCCCCGTGTATCGCAATATCAATGCGTTCAAGGACCTCCCGACGTATCGGCTTCCGCTGGCCGGCTGGGTTTCCATCCTTCACCGGATCAGCGGTGCCCTGATGTTTCTGCTGCTGCCGTTCATCATCTGGATGTTCGACATGTCGGTGTCGTCCGAAATTTCCTATGCGCGCCTGGTGCACGCCTTTGATGCCGCTGGCAGTGGGTGGATGCTCAAGCTGGTCGCACTGGCCCTGATCTGGGCCTATCTGCACCACCTGATTGCCGGTTTGCGGCATTTGTGGATGGATGTGAGCCATGCGGCCGTCAGCAAGGAATTCGGTCGACGTTCCGCGGCTTTTACGCTGGTGGTCAGCATCCTGCTCACCGTTGCCCTGGGTGCCAAGCTCTTTGGCATCTACTGAACGGACAACAATCCCGGTTTACCAGGTGACCGAAACCGCGTGACGCGGGCGGCACTCCGATTGAAAGGAACGTATTTCATGGCAGTCAATTTTGGAACCCGTCGCATCGTGGTCGGCGCGCATTACGGCCTGCGGGACTGGTTGAGCCAGCGTATCACTGCCGGCCTGATGGCCTTGTTCACCTTTGTTGTGCTGGCCCAGGTGCTGCTGACCAAAGGCGAACTCGGATACACCGGCTGGGCCGGCATATTCGCATCACAGTGGATGAAGGTGCTGACCTTCGTCGTGATCGTGGCCCTGCTATACCACGTCTGGGTCGGTATCCGGGACATCTGGATGGACTACGTGCAGTCCGTTTCCGCGCGCCTGCTGCTGCAGGTGTTCTCGATCGCCTGGCTGGTCGGTTGTGCCGGCTGGGCTATCCAGGTGCTCTGGCGGCTTTGAAGCGCAGACGTCGAAACACTCTCTATCCAGACCCTTTCATGACCTATCCAATTACCAAACGCAAATTCGACGTTGTCATTGTCGGTGCCGGTGGCTCCGGCATGCGCGCATCGCTCCAACTGGCCCGTGCAGGTCTCAATGTCGCCGTGTTGTCCAAGGTGTTCCCCACCCGCTCGCATACTGTTGCCGCCCAAGGTGGCATCGGCGCCTCGCTCGGCAACATGAACGAGGACAACTGGCACTACCATTTCTATGACACCGTCAAGGGCTCCGACTGGCTCGGTGACCAGGACGCCATCGAATTCATGTGCCGTGAGGCGCCCAAGGTCGTCTACGATCTGGAACATATGGGCATGCCATTCGACCGCAATCCGGACGGCACGATCTACCAGCGCCCATTTGGCGGCCACACTGCCAACTACGGGGAAAAAGCGGTTGAACGCGCCTGCGCGGCGGCCGACCGTACCGGGCACGCAATGTTGCACACGCTGTACCAGCAGAACGTCAAGGCGCGGACAGCCTTCTTCGTCGAATGGATGGCACTGGACCTGATCCGCGACGCGGATGGCGACGTCGTCGGCGTGACGGCGCTCGAAATGGAAACCGGCGACCTGCACATTCTGGAAGCCAAGACCACGATGCTGGCCACGGGTGGTGCGGGCCGCATCTTCGCCGCCTCCACCAATGCCTTCATCAACACCGGTGACGGCCTGGGCATGGCAGCGCGCGCCGGACTGGCGCTCGAAGACATGGAGTTCTGGCAATTCCATCCCACCGGTGTCGCCGGTGCAGGCGTGTTGCTGACCGAAGGCTGCCGCGGCGAGGGCGCGATCCTGGTCAACAGCAATGGCGAGCGCTTCATGGAGCGTTATGCCCCGACCCTCAAGGACCTTGCTCCGCGCGATTTCGTCTCGCGCTGCATGGACCAGGAAATCAAGGAAGGTCGCGGCTGTGGACCGAACAAGGACTACGTGCTGCTCAAGCTCGACCATCTGGGCGCCGACACGATCATGAAGCGTCTGCCTTCGGTGCACGAGATCGGCGTCAACTTCGCCAACGTCGACGTCACGCGTGAAGCCATTCCGGTGGTGCCCACCATTCACTATCAGATGGGCGGAATTCCGACCAACATTCATGGCCAGGTGGTGATGCAGAAGGACGGCGACGACAACACACCGGTACAGGGCCTGTACGCTGTCGGCGAATGTTCCTGTGTCAGCGTGCACGGCGCCAATCGGCTGGGCACCAATTCCCTGCTCGACCTGCTGGTCTTCGGTCGCGCAGCAGGCAACCATATCGTCGAGTTCAACAACAAGAACAAGACCCACAAGCCCCTGCCGGCAGACGCCGCCGATCAGACGCAGACGCGTCTGGCACGGCTCGATGGCGCCCGTGATGGCGAATATGCACAGCACGTAGCCAACGACATCCGCAGCACGATGCAGACCCATGCCAGCGTGTTCCGCACCCAGGCCAAGCTGGACCAGGGCGTGACGGCCATCGCCGCCCTGCGCGAGCGCGTTGCCAACATCGATTTGAAGGACAAGTCCAAAGTCTTCAACACCGCACGCATCGAAGCACTCGAGGTCGAAAACCTGATCGAAGCCGCCCAGGCGACCATTGTTTCGGCTGCCGCCCGGCGCGAGAGCCGTGGCGCACACACGGTCGATGACTATGGCGACACGCCGGAACATCCGAACGGCCGCAACGATACCCAGTGGCTCAAGCACAGCCTGTGGTACCGCGAAGGCAACGAATTGCGCTACAAGGCGGTGAAACTCAAGCCTCTGACGGTGGAATCAGTCCCCCCCAAGGTGCGGACCTTCTGAGCCCGAGCCTGGATTCGACCGCGCACCCTTCCCGCTGACGATGTAGTCGCCAGCCGACCCGACCGGAGTTAGACATGACAAAACGTACGTTCCATATCTATCGCTACGATCCCGACAAGGATGCCAAGCCGTACATGCAGACCATCGACGTTGAACTCGACGGCAACGAACGCATGCTGCTGGACGCACTCATGAAGCTCAAGGCGGTCGATCCCGGCATTTCGTTCCGGCGCTCGTGCCGCGAAGGTGTCTGTGGATCCGACGCGATGAACATCAACGGCAAGAACGGCCTGGCCTGTCTGACCAACATGCTGACACTGCCTGGCGTGATCACCCTCAAGCCGCTTCCAGGCCTGCCGGTGGTGCGCGACCTGATCGTCGACATGACGCAGTTCTTCAAGCAGTACAACTCGATCAAGCCGTACCTGATCAACGACAACGTACCGCCCGAAAAAGAGCGGTTGCAAAGTCCCCAGGAGCGCGAGGAGCTCAACGGCCTGTACGAGTGCATTCTGTGCGCCAGCTGCTCGACCAGCTGTCCGAGCTTCTGGTGGAACCCGGATAAATTTGTCGGACCGGCCGGACTGCTGCAGGCCTACCGCTTTATTGCCGACAGCCGCGATGAGGCCACCGGCGAGCGGCTCGACAACCTCGAAGATCCCTACCGGTTGTTCCGCTGCCACACGATCATGAACTGTGTCGACGTGTGTCCCAAAGGGCTCAATCCGACCAAGGCGATCGGCAAGATCAAGGAAATGATGGTGTACCGGACGGTCTAGGCCACCGCCATCGGTCATCGATTTTGGTCAATCGTGCGCCCGACCCGTTGATGGATGAACGGGCTCTGAGCAAGCTGCGCTGGCGCTGCCGCCGCGGAATGCTCGAGAACGATCTTTTTCTGGAGCGGTTCTTCGATCGGCACGGAAAAGCATTGACAGAACGCAACGGGCATGCGTTGGGCGAATTGATGGACCTGAGTGACAATGACCTGCTGGACCTCCACCTCGGGCGCAAGGCGCTGGCAGAAATAGATGCATGCCTGGACCGGGACGACGTCGCCGAGGTCCTGGCCATGTTGAGAGTATCAAACTGAAAGGGTGAAAAATGAAACTGGCTGACAACAAAGCAACTCTGTCGTTCAGCAACGGCGCGCCGAATATCGAGTTTCCGGTCTACACCGGCACTATTGGCCCGGATGTCGTGGACATTCGCAAGCTGTATGGGCAGACGGGCATGTTCACCTATGACCCTGGATTCATGTCCACCGCCGCCTGCGAGTCCGCGATCACCTACATCGATGGCGACAAGGGCGAACTGCTGTACCGTGGTTATCCGATCGAGCAGATTGCGACCAACTGCGACTTCATGGAAACCTGCTACCTGTTGCTCTACGGCAACCTGCCGAATCAGGAAGACAAGACCAGGTTCAGCGATCTGGTCACCAATCACACGATGGTGCATGAGCAGATGCACTTCTTCGTGCGTGGTTTTCGCCGCGACGCACACCCGATGGCGATCCTGACCGGACTGGTTGGCGCGTTGTCGGCGTTCTACCATGACAGCACCGACATCCATAACCCGAAGCACCGCGAAATCTCGGCAATCCGCCTGATCGCCAAGATGCCGACATTGGTCGCGATGGCGTACAAATACAACGCCGGCCAGCCCTACATGTATCCGCGCAACAACCTGAGCTACGCAGGCAACCTGCTGCACATGATGTTTGCCAATCCGTGTGATGACTATGTCGTCAATCCGGTGATCGAACGTGCACTCGACCGCATATTCATCCTGCATGCCGACCACGAGCAGAATGCGTCCACCTCCACCGTGCGTCTGTGCGGCAGCTCGGGCACCAATCCGTTTGCCGCCATTGCCGCGGGAGTCGCATGTCTGTGGGGTCCGGCCCACGGTGGCGCCAACGAGGCTGCCCTGAAAATGCTCGAAGAGATCCAGACCATGGGTGGCATCGACAAGATCGGCGAGTTCATCAACCAGGTGAAGGACAAGAATTCGGGCATCAAGCTGATGGGTTTCGGCCATCGGGTGTACAAGAACTACGATCCGCGCGCCAAACTGATGCAGGAATCCTGCAAGGAAGTGCTCAGTGCATTGGGTCTGGAAAACGATCCGCTGTTCAAGCTGGCAATGGCGCTGGAAAAAATCGCCCTGGAAGACGACTACTTCGTGCAGCGCAAGTTGTATCCCAACGTCGATTTCTACTCCGGCATTGTCCAACGCGCAATCGGCATCCCGACCTCGATGTTCACCGCCATCTTCGCGCTGGCCCGCACGGTGGGCTGGATCGCACAGCTCAATGAAATGATCGGCGACCCGGATTACAAGATCGGCCGTCCGCGTCAGCTGTTCACCGGCTCGCCACAACGGGACGTGATGGCGATCGGCAAACGCTGATCGGGACTCCCACCCAGACCATGCGAAGCACGGCGCTTGCCCAAGGGGGCGCCGTAAAATTGCGCAATTACGGAATGAAAGCCATGAGCCGAACGTTGTACGACAAGATCTGGGACGAGCACGTCATCCACACCGAGGAGGACGGCACGTCCATCCTCTATATAGACCGGCATCTGGTACACGAAGTGACCAGCCCGCAGGCTTACGAGGGTCTGCGTCAGAGCGGCCGCAAGGTCTGGCGGGTCAGTTCGGTGGTCGCAACCGCAGACCACAACACGCCAACAACGGGCTGGGAACGGGGTTACGACGGCATCACCGATCCGGTCAGCCGCGAACAGGTCACGACGCTGGACGCCAACATCGCGCAATATGGGTCCGCAGCCTATTTCCCTTTTCTGTCCAAGCGCCAAGGCATTGTTCACGTCATCGGCCCTGAGAACGGCGCAACCCTGCCCGGCATGACGGTCGTCTGCGGCGACTCCCATACGTCAACACATGGCGCCTTTGGCGCCCTTGCCCATGGCATTGGTACCAGCGAAGTCGAACACGTGCTGGCCACCCAGACGCTGCTGGCCAGGAAGGCGAAGAACATGCTGGTTCGGGTGGAGGGCATATTGCCTGCCGGCTGCGTGGCAAAAGACATCGTGCTGGCCGTCATCGGGCGCATCGGTACCGCCGGTGGTACCGGATACACGATCGAATTTGCCGGTGCTGCCATCCGTGCGTTGAGCATGGAAGGTCGGATGACCGTCTGCAACATGGCGATCGAGGCGGGCGCACGGGCCGGGTTGGTGGCAGTCGATCAGAAGACCATCGACTATGTCAAGGGCCGACCATTGTCACCAACCGGTGTTGCCTGGGACCAGGCTGTCACGTATTGGCGCACGCTGCATTCGGATCCGCAGGCCAGTTTCGACGCTGTGGTCGAGCTCGACGCGTCCAGCATCGTGCCCCAGGTGACATGGGGCACGTCACCCGAAATGGTGCTGGGCGTCGATGCCCGCGTACCAGATCCAGACAAGGAAAAAGATCCCGGCAAGCGCGACGCCATTGAAAGGGCCCTGAGCTACATGGGACTGGAACCGGGCAAGGCCCTGAACGACATCTATGTCGACAAGGTTTTCATCGGTTCGTGCACCAACAGCCGGATCGAGGACATGCGCGAAGCGGCAGTCATCGTCAAGAAGATGGGCCGCAAGGTCGCCAAGAATATCAAGCTGGCGATGGTCGTACCGGGCTCTGGACTGGTCAAGCAGCAGGCCGAGAAGGAAGGCCTGCACGAGATCTTCAAGGCGGCAGGTTTCGAATGGCGCGAGCCGGGCTGCTCCATGTGCCTGGCCATGAACGCGGATCGGCTGGAGCCTGGCGAACGTTGCGCATCGACCAGCAACCGCAATTTTGAAGGCCGGCAAGGCGCCGGCGGCCGGACCCACCTGGTCAGCCCTGCGATGGCAGCGGCAGCTGCCATCCATGGCCATTTCGTCGATATACGCAGGTTTGTCTGACAACATACCCAACCGTCATGAAACATTCCCTGTCTTTCACTGCGGCACTGTTGCTGGCCCTGACATGTGCCGGTTGCAACACCGTGCATGGCGTCGGGCAAGACCTGCAAAAGGCCGGTGAAAAGATCCAGGATGTCGCAAAGAAGAAGTGATGCAGAAATTTACCGTTCACAAGGGGCTGGTTGCGCCCATGGATCGCGAAAACGTCGATACCGATGCAATCATCCCCAAGCAGTTCCTCAAGTCGATCCGCAAGACGGGTTTCGGTGAAAACCTGTTCGATGCCTGGCGCTACCTGGATCCGGGATTTCCCGGTCAGGACCCCACCAGTCGCAAGCCCAACCCTGACTTCGTCCTGAACCAGCCACGGTATGCTGGCGCCTCGATCCTGCTGGCGCGCAAGAACTTCGGCTGCGGATCGTCGCGCGAACATGCGCCATGGGCGCTTGACCAGTACGGATTCAGGGCCATTCTGGCGCCGAGTTATGCCGACATCTTTTTCAACAACAGCTTCAAAAACGGCCTGTTGCCGATCGTCCTGCCCGAGACCACGATCAGCACCTTGTTCGATGCGGTGGCCGCCTATCCGGGCTACAGCCTGACGATCGACCTCGGCCGCCAGGTGGTTGTATTGCCGCAGGGAGAGGAAATCCCGTTTGAGGTTCAGGCCTTCCGCAAGTATTGCCTGCTCAACGGCTTCGACGATATCGGGCTGACGCTGCGCCAGTCCGACAAGATCAAGGCCTTCGAATCCGAACGCCTGACCGCCAAGCCCTGGCTGGCCAACACATTTCAATAACCCAAAAGGTGGTCGCCGTGAAAAAGCTGCTTTTCGCCATGTTGCTTGCTGCAGGATGCAGTTTCCAGACGGCTCAGGCGGGAATCCTGGAAGATCTGCTGGGGCTGCCTGCCATCCAGTCCTTGCTGGGCCGCACGTCGGAATTGCCTACGATCGCCCGCAAATGCGAAAACATCCACTTCAGGATGAGTAATGCCACCTTGTGCCAGCAGGCCCAGCAAGCCACGATGCTGGCGAACATGCCACCCCAGTTGCGGACTCTGATGTCGCACCCGCAATCTGCCCAGTCGCTTCGGGAATTGTGCATCGGAGCCATTGGTACTCCTGCGCAAGGCAGTTACCTTTGTGCTGAACTGGCCAAGGGCGACTCCGTTTTCAAGGGTCAGGCTGCTGGAGCTCCTCAAAGCCAGGGCCAGGAGATCTGGAACCGCCAAATGCGTTGACCCTTGGGCTGCCGCTGCGCACCACCTTGCATCAACCCAACTCGAAAAGAAAAATGAAGATAGCTGTACTCCCAGGCGACGGCATCGGTACCGAAATCGTCGCCGAGGCCATCAAGGTTCTGGGCGCGCTCGACCTGGGAATAGAGACCGAAACTGCCCTGGTCGGCGGTGCTGCCTATGAGGCGCACGGCCACCCGCTGCCCGAATCCACGCTGAAACTGGCAAAACAGGCCGACGCCATTTTGTTTGGCGCAGTTGGCGACTGGAAATACGACAAGCTCGAGCGTTCGCTGCGCCCGGAGCAGGCCATTCTGGGACTGCGCAAGGCCCTGGGGCTGTTTGCCAACCTGCGCCCGGCCATCTGCCACGCGCCGCTGGTGGGCGCTTCGAGCCTGAAGCCGGAACTGATTGCAGGCCTGGATCTGTTGATCATCCGTGAACTCACCGGCGACATCTATTTCGGTCAACCGCGTGGCCGGCGCACCGCCACCGACGGGCATTTTCCCGGCAGCGAAGAAGCCTTCGACACGATGCGCTACTCGCGCCCCGAGATTGAACGCATCGCGCATGTGGCTTTTCAGGCGGCACGCAAGCGCAGCAAGAGGGTCACCAGCGTGGACAAGGCCAATGTGCTGGAGACATTCCAGTTCTGGAAAGACGTAGTGACCGATGTGGGCCTCGAATACCCGGACGTGAAGCTCGACCACATGTACGTCGACAACGCAGCCATGCAACTGGTCAAGGAACCCAAGAAATTCGACGTGATCGTCACCGGCAACATGTTCGGCGACATTCTGAGCGACGAAGCGGCCATGCTGACCGGCTCCATCGGCATGTTGCCGTCGGCCAGCCTCAACGCCAGCAACCAGGGCCTGTATGAACCCAGCCACGGCAGCGCACCGGACATCGCAGGCCAGGGCATTGCCAATCCGCTGGCCACCATCATGAGCGCGGCAATGATGTTGCGCTTCAGCCTGAACCAGGCAGCAGCGGCAGACCGGATCGAGGCGGCAGTGTCCAAGGTGCTGCAACAGGGCCTGCGCACTGCAGACATCCACAGCGAGGGAACGACCAGGGTCGGCACCGTCGAAATGGGCGATGCAGTCATCAAGGCCTTGAAGGCCTGATTCCCCTACAATCGCGCGATGATTTCCTTGGCATCCCCCCGTACGATGTCCGACTGCAGGCGGCAACATTCGGGCTTGCCGGTCGGCTCGTGCATTACCAAGGCGACCACCACCAAAGGCTGACGCAGCCCGGTTCGTCGCGCCCTACCCGGCTGGACGAGCCGGGCAGCTGAATAGCTCCACACATTCAGTTTGACAAAGGGTGACGCAAATGAGCAGCGCAGGAAAAGTAACAGGTCTGGTCGGCTGGCGGGGCATGGTTGGCTCCGTCCTGATGGATCGCATGCAGGCCGAAGGCGACTTCGAGCTGATCGACCCGATTTTCTTCTCGACCTCCAACGCCGGCGGCCAAGCCCCGGCCTACGGCAAGTCCGGCGAGCGTCTACAAGATGCGATGGATATCGCCACCCTCCAGCGCTGCGACATCATCATCACCGCGCAGGGCGGCGACTACACCAGTGCCGTCTACGGCAAACTGCGCAGTGCCGGCTGGAATGGCCACTGGATCGACGCCGCATCCAGCCTGCGCATGC
>JAGPBF010000030.1 GCA_018063505.1 Rhodoferax sp. | reverse complement strand
GGGCGGCCAGCCAAGGCCAGCCACTCACCTCGCCAACGCCGAACCCGACGACGATCGCCGACAACACACCGACCACAAGCAGAGGCCAGCGGGTGCCGGCCTTCCATGCCGAGACAGGGTTTCTCATTGCCGGCCCATGGCGCGATACGGAAGGATTCTCATGCTTCGATTTTCAATGTGCCGGTCCGATTGCCGCAATCAGGCATGGTGCCTGTTCCTCGTAGGTCCGCGCCTACGACAGGCATTTGCCCCGGCAAAGGAGGGCGGTAGACACAACGGATCCTTGCGCTGTGATGGCCGCAATGCCCGTACACCTGGCCCTTGTTCCTACAACGGTTGCGCGTGCTGGCCGACCCTGTCGCATCGCTGCGCTCCATACCATGGTTGCACGTTCTGGCAATCTCGTCACGAGCGCAATTCAACGGGAGAAAACATGAGCATTCTGAGCGCAAGCACCATGCAGGGCACCAGCGTAAAAGGTCCCACCGGGGACAGCCTGGGTGATATCAAGGATCTGATGATCGACCTGACGACCGGCCGTGTCGCTTATGCGGTCGTGTCCTTTGGAGGTTTGCTGGGTATCGGCAGCAAGTTGTTCGCCGTGCCCTTGCAGGCGCTGAAGCAGGATGCGGCCGACAAGAGCTTCGTTCTCGACACCACCAAGGAGGCGCTTGAAAACGCGCACGGCTTTGACGAGGACCATTGGCCTGATTTCGCCGATCGCAGCTGGCAGACGGCTGTGCACGAACACTACAAGACGGCACCCTACTGGGGTTGAGCCTTGTGGCGCAGGCCAGGGCCCTGGCGCCCGGAAGATGGACCGCCGGTCGGGCCTGTCGCCTATGCGATGCCGCCCTGGCCGTCGGCGGACCCTGCAGCCTCGCGCTGACCCGGCGTCGGCACGGCCCGCCGGGCGCCATCGAGCAACTCTGCCAGCTGCACCATCTGCTGGTGTTGCATGGTCAGCAGTTCCGTCCACTGCTGCTGGCGCAGCTGGTCGAATTTCTCGTGCAGCAACATGATTTCCAGTTCCGCCTTGAGGTTCACCTCGTAGTCATGCTCGGCGCGCATGCGGTCCTTTTCGGACTGCCGGTTGTTGGACATCAGGATGATGGGCGCCTGGATGGCAGCGAGCATCGAAAGAAATAGATTCAGCAGAATGAAGGGGTAGGGGTCGAACACCTGGCTCCGCCCGGTCAGCATCGCCGTGTTGACGCCCACCCAGACCATCAGCACCAGCACGAACAAGCCAATGAAGGTCCATGAGCCGCCGAAGCGCGCCACCGCGTCGGCCGCGCGTTGTCCGGCGCTGTCGGCGTTGCCAGGCGCGCCGTGCGGGTGCTGGGTGATGCGGGTGCGGTTCGCAATATGGCGCGCCACGTTGCGTGTGTGTTCGTCCAGCGAATCGAAGTCGGCGCCCAGCAGCTGGCGCGCAATGGCATCGGGTTTGAGCATCAGGGGTTCTCCTGCAATGGTTGTTCAGGCCAGTGCACGGTCAGTTGCCGTCGTGCGCGCAGCCCGGCGGCGTTTTCAAGGCACCCCGGTATCGCCCCAGGGCACGACATGGCAGGCACCTTCCAGCAGACGGTTCCATGCCAGCATCTCGCCGCAATGCAGCAGCACTGCGCCCGGAACAGCTACGGCGGCCAGGGCCTCGGCTGCCCGCCCACGCCACAGAATGAAACGCATGCTCCGGCCCTCGCGCTTGAGCACCAGTTCGACACGGCTCCAGTGCGCCGGCAGGCAGGGCGTGAAATAGAGCGTCTGCGGTCCCAGATGCAGCCCGAACATCGACTCGATCGCGGCACGGTGCATCCAGCCGGCCGATCCGGTGTACCAGCTCCAGCCGCCGCGACCTGCATACGGGGGCTGGCTGTAGACGTCACCGGCCATGACATAGGGTTCCAGGCCGTAGGCGTCGCGTTGTGCCGGGTCGGCACAGCGGTGGGCCGGATTCAACCAGCGGAAGTAGCGCCAGACGCGGTCACCCGCGCCCGCGTCGCGCGGTTCGCGCAAGCCGAGCTCGGCCTGCGCCATCAGCGCCCAGACGCCGGCGTGGCTGTACTGGCCGCCGTTCTCGCGAACCCCCGGCGGATAGGCCTGGATGTATCCGGCGCTGGGTGACTGGTGCTGCAGTGGCGGATCCAACAGCCGTATCAGTCCGGCCTTGGCGTCGAGCAGGTGCTTGTCGACGGCTTGCATCGCCTGACGCGCCCGATCCGGCGGCGCAACGCCTGACAAGACGCCCCAGGCTTGTGCGATCAAGTCGATGCTGCCCTCGGTGTTGGTGTGCGAACCCAGTACCTGCCCGTCATCGAAAAACGCGCGCCGATACCAGCTTCCGTCCCAGGCCGCGCCCTGCAACGCGTCTTGCCAGCCCCGCGCTGCGCGCTCCCAGCCGTCGGCGCGTGCCAGTTCACCCCTGGCGCGCGCCAACGGCGCAAAGCCGCTGACCACGCTGCACAGGAACCAGGCCAGCCAGACCGATTCGCCCCGACCCTCGATGCCCACACGGTTCATGCCGTCGTTCCAGTCGCCACTGCCCATCAGCGGCAATCCGTGCACGCCTACCCGCAGGCTGTGGTCGATCGCGCGGGCCGCATGTTCGTACACCGACGCCTGCAGCGCACTGACCGTGGGCACGTAGTAGGCGTCCTCGGCGCCCGCGGCGATCTCCGGGCCTTCGATGAATGGCACCTGCTGGTCCAGCAACGCGCTGTCCCCGCTGGTCTGCAGGTGGTGCAGGCAGGCAAAGGGGAGCCACAGCAGATCATCCGAAAAGCGCGTACGCACGCCGGCGCCGTCGGGTGCGTGCCACCAGTGCTGCACGTCGCCTTGCGCAAACTGGCGCGAGGCTGCGATCAGTATCTGCTCGCGCAGCATCCGCGGTGCGGCCCAGGTCATTGCCATGGCGTCCTGCAGCTGGTCGCGATAACCGGTGGCGCCGCCGGCCTGGTAGAAACCGGCCTTGGCCCACATGCGGCATGCGACGTTCTGGTACAGCAGCCACCGGTTGACCATCACGTCGAACAGCGGGTCGGGTGTAGTCACCTGAACTGCGCCCAGCAGCGTGTCCCATGTGGCGCGCACCGCTGTTGCGCGCTGGTCGGCGGCGACGGCACCGTCGCGTGCAGCGCCGCGCAGCGCCATGGCCGGATCGGCACCGAAACCCAGCACGAAAACGTGGCTGCTGGTTTCTCCCGGTTTGACAGCGATACGCAGCGCCAGCGCAGCGCAGGGGTCGAGCCCCTTGCCCGCGCTTTGGCCCAGTGGGTGAGGCAGTTGCAGTGTGCCTTGGCTGTCCAGCAATTCGCGCCGGTCACAGGTCCATTCGGCTTGATCACCCGGTGCGAGACCCAGCGACAGGAAGGCCGTGGCATTGCCGAAGTTGGCCGATTGCTCGGTCTGGGTGCAGGTCAGCGTCAGGCGATCAGGGCTCGCATGGCTGGCTGTATGGGTGCTGAGTCGATCGCCTCGCTGGCTGCCCATGATCCACTCCGCGATGCCGAACAGGCGCAGCTGGGCAGTGTCATCGCCGCCGTTGGTGATCTGCAAATGGACCTGCTTGGTCGACGTCACCGGATCTACGCACCAGGAGGCCGTGACGTCGAGATCGCGATGGCGGTGGCCAATCGTGCTGAAGCCCTGTCCATGGGTGATCTGGTAACGCACGCCCGGCGCGCCCCACGCGCCGGGCGCCACGCTCCAGGCCTGGCGCGTTCGGTGGTCCTGCAGCAGGAACCACTCCGAAGGCGGGTCGGCCACCGGGTCGTTGGACCAGCCGGTAAGCTGCATCAAGCGGCTGTTGACGGCCCAGGTGTAGCCACCACCGCCCTCGGACAACTGGGCTCCGAATTGTGGATTGGAGAGCACATTGATCCAGGGCCGCTTTGGGCGAACTTCCCCGCTCACGTCGAACCGGAACTCGCCCGATGCCGTGTCGAACTGGCCCCGGGCAGTCGTCTGGCCACGCTCTGGCGCAGCGCCGGTTGCGACCGGCGAGGCGTTGGTCGTGTTGCGCAGGGTGCGTGCCTCCTGGTGCCAGGTCAGCCATTGGTCGATCAGTTGCGAGAACGGCCGTCCGTCGGCATGCAGTTGCACGCGCGCCAGTCGACGCAAGGTTGCCTGCTCGTCGGCGCTGAGCGCGTCGCCGCGCAATATATGCAGACTTGCGTGCGCAGCGCCGGCCTGGCCCAGGGTGTCGGCCGCGTAGCGCTCCTGCAGCACCGTCAGCTCGCGCTGCAGTTCCATCAGATAGGACACGGGTTCCAGATTGACCACGATCAGATCGCAGCCGACCCCGCCCCACGCCCACCAGCGCAGCGCCTGCGTGGCCACACGCAACAGGCTCATTCCGTCGGCCACGGTTGCCCAGATCAGTACCACCGGCTTGTCGCCGGAAATGCCCAGGCGCCAGAGCAGGCGCTTGTCACTGGTTCCGGTGCCGGTCGGGGCACGCGTCTGGTCCCCATGGGATGGTGCACGGGCCAGCCCGAACACCAGCGCAGTCGTCAACGACTGGATCGCCGCCAGGTTTCTGGCCGACATGCGCATCGTGCGCATGCGGATGCCTGCCAGCGTGGCGGACATCAGCGAGGCGCGCTGCACATGGCTGGGTTGGCGGTACTTGTCGATGATCGCGTGCAGTGTGCCGGGGTCCAAGCTGGCGGCCGTGGCGAAAGTCAGCTGCGCCTTGGCACCGGGCGCAATGCGCACCCGCACTGCCAGCACGCTGACCGGATCCAGTGCGGTGTTCAGACCGATGCGGTCCGACGGCGCGGCGCCGGGTTGCGGCGGCAGGTCGACCTGCCCCTGCGGCTGAGCCGGTGTGTGGTTGCGGCCGAGCCAGCGCTGGCGGTCGGTCTGAAGCCGCAACTCCAGCACGTCGGCTTGCGTATCGGCCAGGAAATGCGCCATCTGCAGGCCCTTTTCGCTGGCCAGGCGCGGGGTGCGTGTGAACACCAATGCCTGCTGCGCCGGTTGCCATGCACTGGCCACGAACAGGTTGCCGAAGGCGGGGTGGGATTCGTCCGCGCGTGGGTCGGCCAGCGTGACCTCGAACGCCGACAACAGTTCGATTTCCACGGCACGCTCGCCCAGGTTGTGCAATTCGACCTTGCGAAACTCGATGTCGTCCTCCGGGCTGACCCAGACCGTCGTCAAGGCCTGCAACTGAGGCCATCGGGTATCGAAGCAGACACGGTCCGGATGGAACGTGCACGCATAACGCGCCGACCGCTGCGGTACAGGATGCCGGGTGACGGACTCCAGCGCAGGCGCCAGTTCCGGGTGGTCCCGATCGGTGCGACGCAGGTAGATGAAATTGCCATACATGTCGCGCAGGGCATCGTCACGCCAGCGGCTGATGCCGGTCTGGCCCAGCCGCGACCAACCTGAACCGTTGGGGCGCAGCACGACGCTGAAGTGGCCGTTGGACAACACATGGCTGGGCTCCACGGCAGCTTCACCCGGCGTCAGCAAGCGCGGAACGCTGGACTCGCGTCGGCGTTGCCGGTGCGTCTGCAGGTCGCGTTGTGGCGCGTGGCGCAGCGGCGGAACCTCGCGCGGAGCGCGTTCATGCAGCAGCGAGGCCACCGCCTCGATGCGGGCGTTGGACATGCCCCAGCGCTGGGCTGTACCGTCAAGAAGCACGTTGGCCAGCGCCACCAGGCTCATCCCCTGGTGGTGGGCCATGAAGGTATTGACCGGTGTGAATGCCTCGCTTGCATTCTGGTGCGACGGCGTGTAATCCAGGGCATCGATGTAGCCGCAGCTGGTGCGCGGCGCCAGAAGTTCCAGCGTGTCGAAGTTGGCCAGCGCGGCCCGCGGTGCAAATTGCGCTGCCAGGGCCGTGGCGTACGGCGCGATGACCAGGTCATCCACGGGTGTGCGACGCAGGGCCAGTGCGGGTACACCTTGCGCCGCATACTGGTAGGCCAGTGTGTGGTCACTGGCTGCATACGCCGATTCGGACATGCCCCAGGGCACGCCCTGGCGCCTGGCGTATGCGATCTGCTCGTGCAGGGCCGCGCGGCATGCGCCATCCATGACGCTGCCGTATGGCTCGTTCAGGGTCAGGGTCGGCATCATGTACTCGAACATCGAGCCGGACCACGAGCGCAGGCCTGCCAGTGCCCCTGAAGCAAAAAATGGCCGGCCCAGTGCCGCCCAATGGCGCACCGGTACATCGCCCTTGGCAATCGCCAGCAGGCTGGTCAGACGGCACTCGGATGCGAGCAGGTCGTAGAAGTTGGCGTCCGGCATGTCTTCCTGCACCCGGTAGCCGATGTGCAGCAGATGGCGCCGGGGGTGATACAGGAAGCCGAACTCCGGTGCCCAGGCCAGTTGCTCCAAAGCCTGCGCAATGGCCTGGAGTCGACGGGCATCCGGGGCGCCGGCCGCATCGGTCTGTGAAGTCGACGCTGCGAGCGCCAGGCAGGCTTGCGCCACGGCCAGCAGGTGGCCACTGAGGTTGCCACTGTCCACGGTCGACACATAAAGCGGTGGCAGCGGGGCGCAGGTCTGCGTGTCGTACCAGTTCAGGAAATGGCCGCGATAGCGCTGCAGGCGCAGCAATGTGGCGAGCGTGGCCTCCAGGCGCGCCAGCAACTGCGGCGTATCGATCCAGCCAAAATTCCGGGCACAGGCCACGCTGAGCAGGTACAGGCCGATGTTGGTGGGCGAGGTGCGGTGCGCCAGCATGTCGTGCGGCGTCGTCTGCAGATTGTCCGGTGGCAGATGGTTGTCATCGGGGCCCACGCATCGCTCGAAATAGCCCCAGGTTGCGCGGGCGATTGCATGCAGGTGTTCGCGCTCTCCACTTGTCAGTTCTTGGTCGCCCGCAGGGGTGTGCGGCCGGCTGACCAGCCAGGTCCACAGCGGCTGCGCTGCCCATGACAGGCAGATGGCGCAGGCAAGCCAGACGAACGTGTCCGATGATGCCAGGATGGCGGCAAGGACCAGCGCCGCCATCGGCGGCGTTCGCCAGTGCAGCCGCAGCAGCGCGGGCAGGTCGGTTCGGGCCTGGGCCTGCGCCGCCTCGGCGGTGGTCCATTGCAGCAGGTGGCGCCGGCTCACGACCATGCGATAGAGCGCGCGGGCGACCGCGTCCACGGACATGCTGGCGTTTTGCAGCAACTGGGCGAACTGCCAGGCCGTGGCCCCGAACACCCGGCCCATGCCGACGGCGGCCAGGCGGTAAAAGTGCAACTTGGCAATGTCGTCGCGGCTGGGCGCAAAACCGGCGATGGCGCCCATCAGCGGCCCGCCTGCGAAGGCCGCCAGCACCAGCGCGATGGCATCCCAGGGCGAGATGATCAGGCCGCCCAGTGCCAGCGCCAGCAATGCCAGCGACATCGGCGCGACCAGCGAGCGGCGCAGGTTGTCAAACATCTTCCAGCGGTTGATGGTGCCCAGCTTCCAGTGCGATCGCGTGAACACGAACGGCAGCAACTGCCAGTCGCCACGGATCCAGCGGTGGATGCGCGACTGGGCCACGTCGGCGTGGAACGGTGCATCCTCGAGCAGCGCGATGTCGCTGACCGTGGCGCAGCGCGCAATGGCGCCCTCCAGCAGATCGTGGCTCAGCACTTGTTCGCTCGGAAGGCGGCTGGACAGCACGGCGTGCATGGCCTGGACCTGCAGCAGCCCCTTGCCGCTGAAGCTGCCTTCGCCAAAGAGGTCCTGGTAGACCTCGGACGATGCTGCGCTGTAGGGGTCGATGCCACACTGGCCGGCAAACAGCCAGTGGAACAGCGTGAAATCGCCGCGCCTGGGCAAGGGTGTGGCGATCTGCGGTTGCAGGATGCCGTAACCGTGTATGACGCGGCCGGTTTGCGGGTCGATCCGCGGTGCGTTGTGCGGATGCGCAGCGACGCCCACGAGCCTGCGCAGGCATTCGGGCGGCAGCTGGGTATCGCTGTCGAGTGTCACGATGTAGCGCGTGTTCGATGCAATTTGCGACAGCTCTGCCAGATCCAGAAACGGTGTGCGGTTGCCGGTGGCCAGTGCGTGCACCAGCTGTTCGAGCTTGCCGCGTTTGCGCTCCCATCCGATCCAGCGTTGTTCGGTCTCGCTGAACCGGCGCGCCCGGTGCAGCACCAGAAACCGCGGCGCCATGCCCGGCAATGGCGGGTAGCGCAGGTTCAGTGTGCGCAGCTGCGCGCAGGCTGCTTCGAGCAGGGCGGCGTCTGTTGTCATCTGCTGCTGGTCGGCATCGGGCCAGTCGCCCAGCAGTGCGAATTGGGCCTGCGGCTCCGGATTGGCCAGGTAGTGCAATTGCAGGCGGTGTGCAAGGTCGGCCACGCCTTGAAGGCTCGAGAACATCGATGGGATCACCACCATCACCCGGTGTTCCGCCCCAATCCCGTGCTTGAGCGCCAGCCGCGGCAACAACCGCGGCTGCACCGATTCGCTGATCAGCCGGTTGACAAGCGCGATAACGGCCTCCGAGGCCGGAAATGCCATCAGCAGGACGCCGACCAGCGTCAGCCACCCGGGTTCGTTCGCCGCAGATGGCAGCAACCAGGCCACCAGGCCCACGGTGCCAAGCCCCAGCACGCCGAAATAGGCCGACAGCACTGCATGGCGCCGCATCTTGCGCCATACCGCGGCGAGCTTGTCGTCCAGGCCCAGCGCAACCATCAGGGTGGCTTTCCCCGGGCCTGCAAGCCAGTGGCTGGCCACCGCCTGTTCTCCGGTATGGGCCTGCATCAGCCCCAGCAGCGTGGTGGCCACGGTGATCTCGCTATGGCGGCTGCGCCGTGCCAGACGTTCGATCGCATGCAGGGATTGGTCGCGCGTGACGATGGCTTCGGCATTGAACGACTCGCAGCCGCACAGCAAGCGCATCAGACTGCTGCTGCGCTCGATGATGTCACCCCAGTCGGCATCACCGATCGCGCGCAGCGCGTTCATGGTGTTGCCGACACTCAGGTTGTCTGCGGCCTGCTCGGCCGGTTGCCTGCGCCAGAACGCAGCCGGATCAGGCTCGGCCTGCTGCAGCCATGCCTGCTGCAGCGCGTCGTGCCCGCTGTGCGGGTCCTGGAATCGCTGCGCCAACTTGGCCAGGAACGCGGGCGCCACGCCCAGCGGCTCAAGCCGCGCCCGCCAATGCTCCAGCTCTGCCACGGAAGTGGTGGCGATAGCGTCGCTGCACAAATTTGCAGCCTCGCGCGCGGCTTCCTGGTACGCCTCGCGCTCGGCCAGACGGCGCAGGTTTTCGATCAATACCACGCGCAGTGTGGTGGGCAGTGCCCACATTTCTCGCAGTTCGAGCGGGCGCGCCTCCTGGTACGCGAGCAGAAACTGCACCAGCAGGTCTTCGTCGAAGGCGCCGTCGGTATGCGCGACAAAGGCCCAGGCAATGCCGTAGACCCGCGGCAGACCTTCCAGCGGCGGCTCGAGCAGAACCGGCAGGGTGCGAAAGTAGCTGCGCGGCAGACCCTTGTGCACCTCGTGCAGCTGGGCGTCGATCAGATGAAAGTTGTCGAGCAGCCATTGCGCGGCCGGGCTGGTGTCGTACCCGGTGGCGGCTTGTTGCCCGATATACCTGTCGGCCTTGCGCAGCACCTCGACATTGCTGCTCAGGCGCGGAAAGAAGCTGCCTGAGCCGCGCTGCGCCAACCGGGTGCCATGGGTTGCGCCCAGGCTGCGGCCGTGTTGCGCAAATCGCTCTGGTCCGAATATTTCGGCACGAATGGCCGGTGCAACCGGTCCGCGCGCGCCATCGAGGATATCGCGCAGCGCTGCTGTGGCGTTGGCCAGTGGGCGTGACACAGGCGTGAGACCTGCCTATCAGCCTGGGCCGGCCCGCAGCAGCAGCCAGCCGATTCCGATCAGAATGGCCACTGCGACGACCAGCGAGGTCACCATGCGTGAGGCCACATGCGCGTGCAGCCGCTGAGCGGCACAACGCATTGCCACGAACCGCCCTTGCTGGCCACGGCATGTGGACAGGTGCTGGCCCAGGGCTTCGAGCTCCATCGGAGAGGTATCGGGGGCGCCGCCAAATGAGGTGGTGCTCCAGCCATGCGGGGTATTGATTTGCTGCATCATTTGGAAAATCTTTCAAACTGGCACCTGCAACGCGCAGGAGCCGGGTGCCGGGGCTGCGCAGTGATCACAGTGCGGCTGCCGCCGCGCAGTGGATCTCACTGATTCTTCAGAATACGGGGCATTGCGCGTGTTGTCTGTCGGACGAGGTGCCGCTGAGGCAATCGGCGCTGTCTTGCCCGCAATGACCGCTGGCGCACGCTTGTGTTCGATAGCGAACAGACGTTTTGAGCAATGCGCCTACAATTTGACGAAGGCTTCAGGCCGGTGCGTGCTGCATCGGTTGTTGGTATGCTGGCTGGAGGCCGAATTGAGCAAACCTGACACTTTTTCCGCGGCAGACCCGCGCTGCAATCGGCTTCTCGCTGCGTTGCCTGCGGCGGACTGGGCGCGCTGGCAACCCGTCTTGGAGAGCATCGACCTGCCGCTGGGCCATGTGCTCTATGAACCGGGCGGATCGATGCCTTTCATGGTGTTTCCGGCCAGCGCCATCGTGTCGATGCTGTATGTGATGGAAAACGGCGCATCAGCCGAAATTGCCGTGGTCGGGCTCGAGGGTCTGGTGGGTATCTCGATCTTCATGGGCGGCGAGTCCACACCGAGCCGCGCAGTGGTGCAAAGTGCCGGCAAGGGGTTCCGCCTGCCGGCGCAGTTCGTCAAGGATGAGTTCAATCGTTCGCACACGGTGATGCACCTGCTGCTGCGTTTCACCCAGGCGCTGATCACGCAGATGGCGCAGACCGCGGTGTGCAACCGCCACCACTCGGTCGACAAGCAGCTGTGCCGCTGGTTGCTGCTCAGTCTGGACCGCCTGGACGGAAATGAACTGGTGATGACCCAGGAACTGATCGCCAACATGCTGGGCGTGCGCCGCGAGGGTGTTACCGAAGCCGCCCTCAAGCTGCAGGAAGCCGGACTGATCCGCTACAGCCGCGGCCGCATCACGATACTCGATCGCCCGGGGCTGGAGGCGCGCACCTGCGAGTGTTACAACGTCGTGAAGAACGAATATGACCGGTTGCTGCCGGTAACTTTGGTTGCCTGAACCCAGGCCAGGCCGGACTATCCGGCCGGCGAACGGTGACACGTAGGATCAAGACCACACGCCAAGCCGCTTTTTGCCGATGGCGACCGGGAGCAGTGGGGGCGAGGATGGGCAATGAACTCCGATCACGAAATTCCCATGCACCCCATTCCTGCAGCCGACGTCGATCCACGCAGCAACGCGCTGCTGTGTTCGATTACTGCGTCGGAGTGGTGTCGCTGGTCGATCTATCTGGAACCGGTGAAGCTGTCGTTCGGACAAGTGCTGTCCGAGCCCGGTCGGGCATCGGCGTATGTGTATTTCCCGACCACTGCCATCGTGTCCTTGGTATACATGACCGAAGACGGCGCCAGTTCAGAACTGGCCGTGATCGGGCATGAAGGCATCGTGGGCATATCGCAATTCATGGGTGGCGATACCATGCCCTACCAGGCCATGGTGCAAGGCGCGGGCCTGGGTTTCAGACTGCGCGCCCAGGTCGTCAGCGACGAGATGCAGCGCGGCGGTGCCCTGATGCAGAGGTTGCTGCTTTACGCCCAGACGCTGATGAACCAGGTGGCACAGACCGCGGCCTGCAACCGCTACTACTCGATCGACCAGCTGCTCTGCCGACGACTGCTGTTGGCGCTGGACCGTATGCCCTCGGGCGTATTGCTGATGACCCAGGAGCTGCTGGCCAGCCTGCTGGGCGTGCGCCGCGAAGGGGTGACTGCTGCGGCACTTCGATTGCAGGCGTCCGGTGCGATTCGGTATAGCCGTGGCCGCATCGATGTGCTGGACCGCGCGCAACTTTCAGTGCAGGCGCTGGACCGGCCACTGACCGGTCGACACAACGGCAAGCCCAGCATCGGGCATGCCTTGCCAGCTTGATTGCAGGTTTTCTGACGCGCTCAATCCGGTCTATGTGCGATAACGAACAGCATTGAGGGGCACAACGCACATAGACTGGTCGTGCCGCGCGCAGTGGGTTCCTCTTTCAAGGTCATTGTGGGTAGCAGCCCGGAGTCCGACCGGATCGGACCTTGATTGGAGACCTGCTTGAGCATCACCGAAAACCACCTGATCAGTTCGCTCGCGCGCAAGGACCGGGCGCGCTTGCTGGCCGTCTGCGAGCCGGTACAGCTGATGCTGGGTGATATCCTGTGCGACCCCGGCCAGCTGACGCGACACGTATATTTCCCGACCCAGGGATTCATTTCCCTGTTGGCATCGATTGACGGCAAGCCGGGTGTTGAAGTGGGCCTGGTGGGCAGCGAGGGCATGGTCGGTTCGCAGCTGGCATTGGGCGTACCCACGGTGCCGCTGCATGGGCTGGTGCAGGGGCCGGGCGCCGCGTGGCGCATCACCGCGCAGGCGTTTCGCGACGAACTCGCCTGTGGCTCGGCATTGCAGCAGTTGCTGAACCGGTATATCTACGTGCTGATGGCGCAGCTGGCCAGTTCTGCCACCTGTCTGCGGTTTCACAAGATCGGCCCCCGCATGGCGCGCTGGGTGCTGATGAGCCAGGATCGGGCACACGCCGACAATTTTCACCTGACACAGGAGTTTCTGGCCTACATGCTCGGTGTGCGAAGGGTCGGCGTGACGCAGGCTGCCAGCGCCTTGCAGCGCGACGGGCTGATCGAATACCACCATGGCCACATGACGGTGACGGACCGCAACGGTCTGGAGGCGGCGGCCTGCAGTTGCTACGATGCCGACCGGCAGATCTACCAGTCGCTGCTCGCGTAATTCCGGTTCGCTCTGCAGGGCACCGACATGCCGACCGGGGGCGCACGCCGCGCGGCATTTCCGAACTGCGCACTGCTGCTGGCACGTCGGCTGCCCGATTTTGCGGGTCGGTCCGATGCGGCGCGGTGTTCGCCAGCGCACAGAGCGATTGCTCGGCTCGCTGTACAAGCCCTTTGATGATGCAACTGCAAATCAACCCATCTCCCAGGTCCAGCCCCGGTCCAAGGATCGCGCCGCCACGACTGTCCGATGCCGCGGCGCAGGCGTGCGTATCCGCGTCGGGCGAGGCGCCGCTCCAATGGCGCGCCGCCATGGCCCTGATCGAGTTGCATGTGCCATTTGCCCGGCGCCGGTTGTGCGCCGGCGCCACGGTCCAGCAGGCCGGCGAAGCCTTCGTCTATCTGCACCTGGTGCATTGGGGTGCGGTCAAATCCGTCGGTATCGAGGTCGATGGATGTGCGCAGATCATCGGTTTGCATGTAAGGGGTGACTGGATCGGATTCGACGGGTTGGGCCAGGACCTGTGTGTCGCCGACGCCCGTGCCATGAACGACATCGAGGTCTGGAGCATGCGCTACGCGACTTTGCGCGCATTGACCGGCTCTGTGCCGCAACTGGCCGATATTCTGCCCATGGCCATGGCCGAACAGCTGGCGCGTGAACGCCACTGGCGGCTGGCGCTGGCAACCATGCCGGCCGATGCGCGGATTGCGGACTTCGTGCGCTTGTGGGCGACTACGCTGGCGCAACGCGAGCTGCGCGGCGACCATATCGCGGTACACCTGACCCGGGGTGAAATTGCCAATTACCTGGGCATGTCGATGGAAACGGCAAGCCGGTGTTTCAGCCAGTTGGCACGACTGGGATTGATTGTTTTCGAAAGCGAGGGACGGCGCCAGTTTGTGATCCCGGACCTGGCGGCGCTGTCGGGCTTCATCGACGCCAGATTGCACGCCTGTGTGGCCCCATTGCGGCAGCGCTGATCGCATTGCCGTGGCAGGCTGACGTTGCGCCGCAGTTCGTCCGCAGCGCAATGTGCGGTATCGCACGGAGGCGGCGGGTCGCCCGACGTACGCTGCAGGCTGCCGACGCACTTCAGCAGTCCATCGCGTGGGCAAGCGGCAACGGGAGGTTCTCAAAAGAGCGTCCACCCCCAATCACAACTTGAGGAGCTTTCATGAGTATCGGAACCATTTTGCTGATCGTGCTGGTATTGATGCTGGTTGGAGCCTTGCCATCCTGGCCCCATAGCCGCAGCTGGGGCTACGGGCCGACGGGCGCGCTGGGCGTGGTGTTGGTCATCGTGGTGGTGTTGTTGCTGACGGGTAGGCTCTGAAACGCACACGTATGTGCGATGGCGTACAGACGGGGGGTCGGATCCTGGGTCCAATTGGAGCCAGTTGGCCGTTGGCCTGACACCTACGAGAGTTGAATCATGCCGATCCGAAACGCGCTTCGGGAGAGTTCGTACACCACTGACCTGATGCTGGACGAAGTGCTGGCCATTCCCGCGTGCGAGCGCCGACACGAAGCCGGACCGATGGACGGCGACACGACGCTCATCGCCTCTGCGTCGGCGCGATTGCCTGCCGATGACCGCGGTTCAGGCATCGCCGATGGTGACTGGGACGACCTCTTCAATGCGGTCCAGGATCAATTGACCCACCTCGTGTCCGATGGCGCTTTCGGCTCCGCCACGAGCATCGCGCCAGGTGCTGCTCAGATTCGCGATGGCGTGCTCGATTGCGTCGCGGCGTTGCGACTGCTGCAAGAAACCGTGGACGCCAGACGGGTACAGCGCGACGGGCTTGCGTTGGCGGTATTCGACGCGCAGACGTCGTTGGCGCAGGTGCGTGCGGCGCTCTTCGGTACACAGCGCGGTGGGCGCCGGGCGCGTCACGACGCATTGCACGATCATCTTACCCGGCTGCCCAATCGTGAATTCCTTCGCGATCGTATCAACCGGCAGCTGGCCACGGCTGGCCAGGCGCGGTGCGTGTTGGCGGTGATGTTTCTCGATCTGGACGGATTCAAGCAGGTCAACGACGCGCATGGCCAGGCCGCCGGCGACGAGTTGCTGCGCATCATTGGTGCTCGCCTTCGCCGTGTGGTTCGCGCGCAAGATGTGGTCGGCCGCGTGGGTGGCGACGAGTTCGCCTGCTTGATCGGCGGTATCGGCGACATGGCGCAGCTGGCGCATCTGGCCGGCAAGATCGGTCAGGCTGTTTCAGCGCCATGTACCGTTGGCGGATTGAAACTGGTGGTGCACGCCAGTATCGGCATCGCTACCAGCCCGGATGCTGGCAACAGCGCCGATACGCTGCTCAACAGTGCCGATCGTGCGATGTATGCTGCCAAACGCCAGCAGAAGACGCACGCGTTCTTCAGTCGCGACGACGCAGCTGCAACAGCAGCGCAGCCAGACCCAGCATAACCACCCCCGCCGCTGCGGCGATCAGGACCGCCTTGGTCGGCTCGTGGCGCATGTAACGCAGTGTCCCGTCGCGGGTATCGAGCAGGACATGGCGCAGCTGCCGGCTGTTGCTGCGCAGGCTGTCCATCGCATCGAGCGCCGCATGGCGGCCCGCTTGAAGGCCACGGTCGGCCGTGGCTGAAATGGCATGGGTGATGCCTTCGGCGTGTTGTGAGACGGCTTTCGTGTTGATCATGGAAGACTTTCAGGTAGTAGTGGGTGTGAGCAGGTGTTCCTGCAAGACCCGTAGCGGGCCAGCGTGACAGCTTGGTGCCAGTCTGGCTCAGCCCGCGCTGGCTGCACAGCAGACAGTTGCCTGCGCAAATATCGGATGATTCCTACACGGCCCCGCTGCGCACCGCGACACACTGCCGGTGTGCGCTCTTGCACATGCGCGGATCACGGCTCCATCAACCGTGGACGCGGCCAATATGCCTGTCACACAGAGTCCTGCTGCCATCATGCAACCTACGCCGCAACAGCTGGTGCTGTCGGGGCACTGGTGTGCCCAGTCGATCGGGGCGCTTGCCGCCCGATTGCCGCTGCTGCATTTCGGGCCTGGATCGCCGGTGTTGGCCGATGCGGCAAAGATCGAAGCGCTGGACAGCTCCGGCGCCTGGTTGTTGCAAACGCTGCTGCTGCGGCTGCAGCATGAAGGTGCCGTGCCGACGCTGCAGGGGCTGCGCGCCGAATTCACCCCGCTGCTCGAAGCGGTTGCCTTGCATCGCAAGGAGGTGGACGCTGCGCCGGGCCACGGGGTCATTGCGCGGGCTCAGCCGGACCTGTTGGCGGGCGTGGGCCTGGCAACGCTGCAGTGGTGCAAGCTTGCCGTGGAGGCGCTGGCATTCGTCGGGGAATGCGCGATGGCGCTGGGCGGATGGATCGCCCACCCATCCCGTATCCGCTGGCGGCCGATCCTGTTCAATATTCGCAGCGCCGGCGTAGACGCGCTGCCGATCGTGGCGGTGTTGTCATTCTTGCTCGGTATCGTCGTGGCCTACCAGGCGGCGGATCAGCTGCGCCAGTTCGGCGCCAACATCTTTGTTGCCGATCTGGTTGGGCTATCGATGTTGCGCGAGTTCGCGCCGCTGATCACGGCCATCATCATCGCCGGCCGCTCCGGCTCAGCGTATGCGGCCCAGATCGGCACGATGGCGGTGACGGAGGAGATCGACGCCATGCGCACGCTGGCCATACCACCGCTGGAGCTGCTGGTGCTGCCCAAGGTGCTGGCGCTGGTCATCGCATTGCCGCTGCTCACCGTGTTTGCCGATGTGCTGGGGGTGTTCGGCGGCATGGTCATGGCCCAGGCACAACTCGGGGTCGGGTTCACCGACTTCCTGGACCGTTTCGTCAAGGCCGTCAGTGTCACCTCGTATATGGTCGGTATCGCCAAGGCGCCCGTATTTGCTGCAATCATTGCCATGGTGGGCTGCTTCCAGGGTTTGCGCACCCGCGGAGGAGCCGATAACGTGGGGCGCCAGACCACGCGCAGCGTGGTGCAGTCGATCTTCCTGGTCATCGTCGCCGACGCACTGTTTTCGGTCGTCTTCAGTGTGCTGGAGTTGTGACGTGACAACCACTGCCGCGAATGCACAAGCCGTGATCGACATGCACGATGTCACGACCCGCTTCGGTGCGCATGTGGTGCACTGCGGGATCGACCTGTGCGTGCGGCGCAACGAGATTTTTGCGCTGATCGGCGGCAGCGGTTCGGGCAAGTCGACTTTGCTGCGGGAGTTGATCCTGCTGCATCGGCCCGATGCGGGAACGATACGGGTGCTGGGGACCGACCTGCACGCATTGTCGGATCGGGATGCGAAGGCACTGCGTCTGCGCTGGGGCGTGTTGTTCCAGCATGGAGGCCTGTTCGGCTCGCTCACGGTGCTCCAGAACGTGGGCCTGCCACTGCGCGAACACACCGGTCTGGACAGCCAGCTGATCGATGAAATCGCGGCCTGGAAGATCGCCATCGCCGGCCTGGCGCCCGAAGTCGGCGCGCAATACCCGGCCGAGCTCAGCGGCGGCATGATGAAGCGCGCCTCGCTGGCCCGCGCGCTGGCGCTCGATCCGGAACTGCTGTTCCTGGACGAGCCCACGGCCGGGCTGGACCCCGAAGGGGCGGCAGGTGTCGATGACCTGGTGCGTGGCCTGCGCGACGATTTCGGCCTGAGCATCGTGATCGTGACGCACGACCTGGATCTTCTGTGGCAGGTGGCGGACCGTGTCGCGGTACTGGGCGATGGACGGGTCCAGGCGGTCGGTTCGATGACCGCCTTGTCCGGGCTCGACAACCCGCTGGTGCGACCGTTCTTCGCCGGTGCGCGCGGCCGTGCCGCACAGGACAGGGACCATGGCGCCGTGTCCGCTGGCAACATGCAACAGGAGGCGGGATGGAGAGCAAGGTGAATTTGCCGCTGGTAGGGGCGTTTGTGCTTGGATTGGCCGCGGTGCTGATTGGCGGCGCCCTGTGGCTCGCCTCGGGCGGTGCATACCAGACCCACTACGACATCTATCAGGCGGCGGTGGAGGAATCAGTGGCCGGGCTCAACCTGAACGCGCCGGTGAAATACAACGGTGTCGATGTCGGCAAGGTACATGCCATTGCGCTCGAAGCCGGCAATCCGCAGCGCGTCAATCTGTTGTTTGCGATCGAACGCGGAACGCCGATCAAGCAGGACACGGTCGCGACGCTCAAGACGCAGGGCCTGACCGGTATCGCGTATGTGGAACTCAGTGGCGGGGCGAAGGCATCGCCGCCCTTGCTGGCCACGCCCGGTAGCCGCTACCCCGAAATCCAGACCAAACCGTCGCTGAGCACCCGACTCGAAAACGTGCTGACCGATGTGCTGGCCAAGCTCGACAACACCTCGACCACCCTCAACGCGATCCTCAGCGATGACAACCGCGAAGCATTCAGCAGCATGTTGCGCGACGGCGCTGCGCTGGCCCATACGCTGGCGGCGCGCAAGGACGCGCTGGACGCGGTGATCACACAGACCCGGCGCACACTCGATGGCACTGCGGCTGCCGCACCCGGCCTGGCGCCGCTGATCGAGCGGATCGGGCAAAGTGCCGATGCGGTGGGCAAGATGGGTGAGGCCGTCGCGCTGACCAGCGCCGGCGCCAGCAAGACGGTGCAGGCCGTGGGCACCGACATGCAGCGACTGGGCTCCCAGACCTTGCCCGAGATCGAGCGCCTGATGACCGAACTCAACCTGCTGGCGATCTCATTGCGCCGGCTCAGTGACCAGACCGGACGCGATCCCGCCGCACTGCTGTTCGGTCGTACGCCCGTGCCCGACGGTCCCGGCGAATCAAAAGGCCCACCATGAAACATTCTGGCAGCATCTGCATGCCATTGCGGCGCGGGTGCATCGGCTTGCTGTGTTTCCTCGGTTTGCTGCTCGGTGGTTGTGCTGCGCTCAAGCCCAAGGCGCCGGCACAGACCGTGTTCTACGCGCTGGAGGCCATTCCTGGAACTCCCGTGCCGGTTGCGCAGGGCGCGCCGTCGCTGTTGATCGCGCCCACCCGGGCTGCCGCCGGGTTCGACAGCCAACGCATCATCTATATGCGCCAGGACCATCAATTCGAGTATTTTGCGCGCAGCGAATGGGTCGACACGCCGGCGCGCATGCTTGGCGGCCTGCTGGTGACCGAGATGTCGAACAACGGCAGTTTCCGCTCTGCAGCCATGGCCGCCGGCGGCGGCGCCGGTGAACTGCGCCTGCTCACCGACATCATCCGGCTGCAGCACGAGTTCTACAGTCGCCCCAGCCAGCTGCACTTCACCTTGCGCGCCACGCTGCTGGACGAGCGTACGCAACGTGTGCTGGCATGGCGCGAATTCGATGCGCGGGTTGCCGCCGCGAGTGACGATCCGTATGGCGGCGTGGTTGCGGCGAACCAGGCCGTTCATCAGGTTTTGCGCAAGGTTTCCGGGTTTGTCGGCGAGACCTTGCGCGCTGCGCCGATGCGACCCTGAACATCACCCCCAATCTACGAGGAGTATTCGATGGACAACTGTTGGACAGACCCCAGGCAGCATGAAAACCCGCACCCGCCAGTCGCAGCGCGAATGCTCCGACCGGGGGCCTGCGGTGCCGGGCAGCGGCGCCCCTCAATGCGTGCAAGCTTGGTCATTGCAGCCATGCTGGCCAGCGCTGCCTTGCATGCAGAAACCTCGGCGGCCTACAAGGCCGGCAAGGAACGCATCGTCGCCGAACTCAAGGTCGACATGAACGCATGCGCCTTGCTCAAGGGTGACGCCAAGGGTGTCTGTGTCGCGCAGGCCAATGCCAAGCAGAAAGTCGCCTGGGCAGAGCTTGAGTTTGGCACCTCCGACAAACCTGCCGACGTGAACCGGGTGTCGCAGGCCAGAGCCGAGGCAGCGTATTCAGTGGCCGGTTCCTTGTGCAATGCCAAGGCCGGCAATGCGAAGGATGTTTGTGTCAAGGAGGCCAAGGCGATCGAGGCCAAAGCCCTGATCGATGCCAAGGCGAGCCAGAAAGTGCGCGAGATCCAACTGGATGCGGCACAGGAAAAGCGTGATGCAGACTACAAGGTTGCCGCCGAGAAATGCGACACGCTGGCTGGCGACAGCAAGGACAAATGCATCGCCGATGCCAAGGTCAGATTCGGCCAGACCTGAATCCGGGCCAGTCTGCAGGCAAGTCCGGGCACCTCGTCGATCAAGGGCTGCTGTCGAACCCGCAAACAAGTTGCCAGACCGGATATTTGATCAGGATCCGCGCAGTCCCCGCTTGGCTGCGCGCAAAACATGCCGCATATGCAGCGCCAGCCCCAGCGAAGCCATCTTGCCGTCCCGCCGACCGAGAATCTGCGCCGACAGGGGCAGGAATTGCGCTTCTTCGAAGCGGGCGTGGGCGTGGTACTTCTGTACCAGATCTTCCACTGCCGCGGCATCGATGCTGGCTGCCTTTCCTTTTGCGAGCTGGCTCACAGCGGGCTCCAGTCCACGCCAGGTGGCTTCGATCTGCCGGTGCTCGGCGATGAGCTTGTTCACAAGGGCCTTTACCTTGTCGAATTCGGCGCCCAACGTGGATGCTGCCAGCACCGCAGGAAACAAGTCCTTTTCCTCCTCGTGGTGGTGATCGATCACCGCCTCCAGGAAAAACGCCTGGGTGTCCTTCGCAAGCGGACCCGCCAGCGCAGGGTTCCCGGCCAGTGCCGGCAGTTTGGCAAAGGCATCCAGGTGGGCGATGATGCCTTGATGGCACTCGGAAAAGTTGTCCAGTGGTCGGTCCACTACAGGATTGCCTGGGGCGTTTGTCGGGTTCATGGCTTGAGCACAATGTTGGTTTTGAGTCGACGCGACCGCGTCGCCCAGGTACACCCGTAATTTAGCAAGCCATTGCTGCTAGGGGTGACTTGTTCGCGGGTTTGTTGATCTGGCTCAAGAGTTCACCCGCCCGGCGAATCGTGTCATGGTCTCGCGCTGTGTCGGCCGCATGCCAGGGTCTGCCGTATCCATTGCAGCCGAGCGTAGGACAGCTACCACAGCAATGCGGGTGCTCTTCCGATTGGCGATGAGATCGGGGCTGCCGATACTGGGCCATCGCCTCGCACAGGTATGGCCTGGGAGTTCTTGTTCCCGGTTTGATTGTTGGAGTTCACCATGTCTGAAGCAATTCGTTATCCATCCATGCTGCGTGGCGCCTTGGCCACCGCACTCGTCGTGTGTTCGATGCAGGCCTTTGCCGCTGGCAGTGCGGCGTCCCAGGCCGAGCAGCGTTACCGACAGGATCTGGCTTTTTGCAACAGTGGAAAGTCGACCCAGTCAGCTGAGACCTGCAGACGCGAGGCGCATAGCGCGCGGCAGGAGGCACGCCGTGGTGGCCTGGACAGCGACAGCACAAGCTTTGCCGACAATGCGCGGCTTCGCTGCGCGGCGCACGAGGGTCTGGACAAGAGCGCATGCGAGGCGCGCATGCGCGGCGAAGGTGAGACTGAGGGCAGCGTCGGCGCTGGCGGCGTCCTGCGCAAGAGCGTCATCGTGGTGCCAGGTTCCTGATATTCGCCAGTCGGGCAGCGACTGCTGCTGAGCACGCACCATTGCTCACGGTGGCCGAGGTGATGGAGACCGTTCGCGCCGCCGGTGAGGACGGATTCCTGTCGCCATCGGTGCTGCCGGCGCCCCGTCTGGTCGACAAAGTGCTGGTGCTGCTGGAACAGGCCGCCGTCAGTTCGCTCGACAACATGAGCCTGCGCGATCTGGCTCAACGCACACCCGCGTAGCACCGATTCACGGCGCGGTGCGCAGGAACTGCCGCACCGATTTGCTTTCGATCCAGGCCGCAGTGGCACTGTCCATGGTCTTGAAATGCGCCGACTGCAGATGCGTGGCAATGGCCGCATCGTCGTCGTACAACTCGTACAGGAAAAACAGCTGCGGGTCCTGCGGGCAGCGACAGACATCGAACTGGCGGCAGCCGGGTTCGGTCTCGCGCGAGTCGCGGGCGTTCCGGGTGATGGCAGCGTCGAAGGCGTCGACCTGCCCGGACTTGATGCGGAATTCGACGATCAGGGCTTGCATGGTGGAGATGTTCAAAAGGACTGGATAAAGCGCGGGAACCAGGTCGACAACCACGGGATGTAGGTGATCAGCAGCACCACGGTGAACGTGGCGGCCATCAGCGGCCACAGGTGGCGCGTGATCTCGCCGATGCCCGCCTTTGCCAGCTTGGCAGCGACGAACAGGGTACCTCCGACCGGCGGCGTGTACAGCGCGATCGCCAGGTTGGCCGTCATCACCACGCCGATATGCACCATGTCCATGTTGAAGTGCTTGGCCAGCGGCAGGAACAGCGGCGCCGACAGCAGCATCGCCGGCAGTGGTTCGATGAAGATTCCCAGCAGCAGCAGGCAGATGTTGAACAGCAGCAGGAACATCCACTGCTCGGTGGCCACGATCTGGATCCAGGCCGCCATCTGCACCGCTACCTGCTCGACGGTGATCAGCCAGGCCATGGCGCCAGTGGCGCCGATGACCAGCATCACGGTGGCGCTGGTGACGAACGCATTGAGCAGCAATTGCGGAATTCGTTGCCATTTGAGGTCGCGGTAATAGAACATCGATACCGCGAGGCCGTAGAACACCGCAATCGCAGCGGATTCGCTGGGCGTGAAGATGCCGGACCAGATGCCGCCGATGATGATCACCGGCATCAGCAGCGCCGGACCGGCGTCGCGTGTGGCGGCCCAGATCTGCGGCAGGCTCGATCGGTCCTCGCCGTTGTCGCAGCCGGTCTTGCGGCCATGCCACATGCACACAACGATCAGCGCAATCGCCGAGGCCAGCGCCGGCAACAGGCCGGCCATCGACAAGGTGCGCATCGATACGCCCGAGATGAATGCGTAGATCAGGAACGGAATCGACAGCGGCATCAGCAAGGCGATGGTGCCGGCCACCGCCAGCAGTGCGGCAGCAAAACCGCGCGAATATCCGCGTGCGATCATGGCCGGAATCACCAGCGATCCGATCGCCGCGGTATCGGCAATGGCAGAGCCCGAGACACCGCCGAACATGGTGCAGCTCATCACCGTGACCACGCCCAGGCCGCCGGGCAACCAGCCGAACAGCACACGGGCGAACTCGACGATGCGTTTGCCCACACCCCCTTGGGCCAGCAGTTCACCGGCGAAGATGAAAAGCGGAACCGCCAGCAGGATGAACGGCTCGACACCGCCGATGAACGACAGGAAGATGGTTTCCAGCGGATGGCCCAGATCCTGCGCCCAGATGATGCCGACGGTGGTGATCAGGATGGAGAACAGCAGTGGCACGCCGGCCAGTGCAATCAGGAAGAACACGCCAAACAGGGTCAGGGCCAGCATGGATTCACTCGCTTGCGGGGTAACGCAGTTCGCGCGGCACGCCGCGCAGGATCTGCCAGACATCGAAGGCCACAAAGAACGCCATCAGCGTGCAACCGACCGCCATGCCCATGTACTGGATGGCCATCGGCCACTGCAACACGGTCAACTGGTTGCCCCAGTTGCCATTCACCAGTGACCAGCCAAATCGCACCAGCACCAGCAGCATCACCAGGCAGGCAGCTTGTACCAGTGCGTCGGCCCAGCGCCTTTTGGGCGGGTCGAGCTTGTCGATGAATTCGGTGATGGTCATGTGGGCGCCACGCTGGGCGGCGCAGGCGCCACCCAGGAACGTGACCCAGACCAGCAGCAGTTCCCCGAACTCGGTAACCCAGGCCAGGTCCTTGTCGATCAGGTGCAGGCTGACGTTGATGAACACCATCGTCGCCATCACGGCGCCGATGGTTATCACCGTCCAGTCGACGATGCGGCCGACCAGGCGCACCGGCAGCGGCGCGGCCGCCACCGGTGTGAGCAGGGGGAGTCGTTGTTCCATGACCGGGCCCAGTCTTGCTTACTTGACGCTTTTGCGGATGGCTTCCGCGTCTTTCAGGAAAGCGTCCACGTCGGCGCCGTATTTCTCGCGCGCCTTCGCATACACCGGCTGCACCGCTGTGCGGAACGCTGCCAGGTTCGGCTTCTCGTTGATCTTGGCCCCTTTGGAGGCCATCTCCTTGAGCTGGTTGGCATCGTTGCCTGCGATCGTCTCTCGGCTGAACCTGGCGGCGATCTGTGCCGCTTCGGTGATCGCTTTCTGGTCGGCCGGTGCGAGTTTCTGCCAGGTCTTCTCGGAGATGGTCAGCGGGATCGGGCTGTACACGTGGTTGGTCAAGGTGACGTTGGGCGCAACTTCATAGAACTTGTTCGAATAGATGGTGTCGATCGGGTTCTCCTGGCCGCTGACAGCGCCTTGCTGGATCGCCAGGTAGACCTCGGGCAAGGGCATGATCTGGATGTTGAAGCCCATCGCTTCGAGCGTCCAGCGCATCATCTCGTTGGGGAACGTGCGCAGCTTCTTGCCCTTGGCGTCGTCCGGCGAGTTCAACGCATCCCTGGTGGTCATGCTGCGAAAACCTGCTTCCCAGGTGGCCAGGAAGCGAAAGCCCTTGGCCGGAGCCTTGTCAAATTGTTGCTTGAGCCAGCCGCTTTCGTCATACAGCTTCCAGCCCTGCTGGTAGTTCTCGACCAGGTAAGGCAACGCGGTAAGGTTCAGTGTCGGTACGTGCGGTGCATAGGAGCCGGTACCCGAGACCGTGAAGTCGATGCCGCCGAGCGCCAGTTGCTCGATGTTTTTCGGGTCGTTGCCCAACTGGCTGCAGCAAAAGACCTGCACCTTGTAGCGGCCCTGCGTCAGTTCCTCGACCTTCTTGGCAAACAATTCGGCGGCGGCCTGGCGTGCGCCGGCCTGCTGGTCGGTGTGGCTGAATTTCAGCACGGTCTGGGCCTGGGCCGAAAGTGCCATGGCCATGGCTGCGGCAGCCGTGGCCGCCAGTACGAAACGTTTCATGGATTGTCTCCTTCAGTGGGTTGTCAAGGGGTTCAGGCCTTGTGGTGGTTGTCGGGATCGAATTGCGCCATCGTGACCCGGCGCCCGGTTTGGTGAGAGTGGTAGACGGCAGCCTGCACATGCAGGTTGGCGAGGTAGTCCCGGGCGCTGTTCTCCAGCGCCGATCCGTCGCGCAGATGCGCCACGACATGGGCTTGCAAGGCGGTGCATGCGCCGCCGAACGCGCCCGCAGCGCCGTGTGGATAAAGGTGTTCCTCTTCCTGGCCCTGGTGCGGCTTCCACCACAGGCAGGCATTGCCGTCGAGCCGCAACACGCCGCGTTCACCTTCGAGCCACATCTCGCCCATGGTCAGGCGCGGGTTGTCTGCCACGTGGTCGTTCAGTCGGTTGCCATCGAACAGGCCACTGGCGCCGTCGGCAAATTCGAAATGGATGATGGCGGCGTCCTCGGCGGCAATCGCCGGGTTCAGGCGGCGCAGGTGCGCTGTCACGGCGATCACATCACCCATCAGGTAGCGGAAGCTGTCGATGAAATGCACCGCGGTCTCGCGCACCAGCAACTGCGGCATGGTCTGGAAATACGGTTGCCGGTCAAGGTAGGCGCGCGGCCCCTGGCCGTCACCCGGGCGCAGCCGGAAGCTGATGCCGTGAAGGCGTCCGAAGTGGCCGGCATCGACCAGGCGCCGGCATTCGCGGAACCAGGGTGTGAAGCGGAAATTCTCGTGCACGACCAGCGGTGTGCGGCTCTGTGTGGACGCATCGGCCATGGCCCGCGCCTGTGCCAGGTCGGTGCCAAAGGGCTTCTGGCAGATGGTCGGGATACCGCGCTCGAGCGCGGCCATCACGACGGCGGCCTGCGCGGCCGGCGGCAGCACCACGTCCAGCAGGTCGGGGCGTACGGCATCCATCATTGCGACCGCATCGTCGAAGGTGGCGGCGACATCGAAGCGCCTGGCCAGCTGGCCGGCTCGCCTGGTGTCGGTGTCGCACAGGGACAGTACCGGCGCGCCGGCATCGCGCCAGCCTTCGAGCTGAAACTGCGCGAAGTAGCCGGCACCGACCATGGCCACGCGCGGCGGCATCACAGGCGCTCCGTGACCGCGCGGACCACATCCGCCGTATGGCTCTGGCCACCAAAATCCGGCGGCCGGATTCCGGCTTCGGTGAAGGAGCGCTGCAGCGCCAACTCGATCGCGCGGGCGCCGTCGGCCAGCGCCGGATCGTTGTGCCGCACGGCCAGCCAGTCGAGCATCATCGCCACCGACAGGATCATGGCCGACGGATTGGCAATGCCCTTGCCGGCGATATCGGGTGCCGTGCCATGGGCCGGCTGGAACAGTGCGTATTTGTCGCCGATGTCGGCCGACGGTGCCATGCCCATGCCGCCGACCAGCGCAGCGATCAGGTCCGACAGGATGTCGCCGAACATGTTCTCGGTGACCAGCACGTCGTATTGCCAGGGTTTCATGACCAGGTTCAGCGCCATTGCGTCGACGTAGGCGTGGTCGAATCGAATGTCCGGATACGCCTTGGCGCGGTCCAGAAAGACATCGCGCCAGAACGCCATCGAGGTGAACACATTGGCCTTGTCGACGTTGGTCACGTGGCCGCGTCTGCCCTGGGCCTTGCGCTGGCGTGCCAGTTCGAACGCGAAGTCGCAGACGCGGGCAGTGCCGGCGCGGGTGATCTTCATGGTGTCGAAGGCCGCATCGTTTTCGATGACGCCGCGACCGCGGGCATAAAACAGGCCTTCGGTGCTTTCGCGAATCAGCACCAGATCGATCTCGCCGGCACGGGCATGCGACAAGGGGGAGGGCAGGCCGGGCCAGCTGCGGATGGGTCGCACGCCGGCGTACAGGTCCAGTGCAAAGCGGATGTCGAGTTGCGGAATGATCTCGGTGCCGTCCGTGTTGCGCACATGCGGCAGGCCCATGGCACCGAACAGGATGGCGTCGGCTGCGCGGCATGCGTCCAGCGTGCTGTCTGGCAGCGACTCGCCGCTGTCGACATAGTGCTGGGCGCCCGCCGGGTGCTGCTGCGTCTGGAAGCGCCGGCCCATGCGTTTGCCGCAGGCGTGCAGCACGTCGAGTGATGCTGCCATTACTTCGCGGCCGATGCCGTCTCCGGGGAGGACGGCGATGGAATAGCTTTCTCGGGTCATGTCATGGGTTCACATCTGGGCGAGCTTGTAGCGCTCGAAAATGGCAAGCAGTTCACGGTTGGCACGTTCGCGGTGGGCGCGGTTCACAGCGGCGGCGCCTTCCGGGTCGCCGGCCCGCAGGCGTTCGACCAGTTGCATGTGTTCGCGGGTGGAATTGACGGGCGCGGGACGCAGGCGCAGGCTGAACATGCGCGCACGGTGGGCGCGGTCCCAGTAATTGAACACGGTGGCCTGCAGCTGGCGGTTGCCGGCCAGCTCCAGCAGTTGCGCGTGAAAGCGTTCGTCGGCACGGGCCCAGGCGTCGAGGTCGTCGATCTTGAGTGCCGTATCCATCGCATCGGTCGCGGCGATCAGCGGTTGCAGTTCGTCGTCGCCGGGTTTGCGCCGCGCCAGCAATTCGGCCGCCATGCATTCGAGTGCGGTCAGGATCTCGTAGATCTCGCGCATGTCGGTCGGCGAGACCGGCAGCACCCGTACACCGTGGCGCGGTATCACCTCGACCAGGCCCTCGTTCTGCAACTGCAACAATGCTTCGCGCACCGGTGTGCGGCTCATGCCCAGTTCGAGCGCCACTTCCTGTTCCAGCGCGCGGTGGCCTGGTGGCCAGACGTTGTCCAGGATGCGGCGGCGGATCTGCTCGTATGCGGCATAGACCATTGACGGTCCAGGGGCGGCAGCTTGTGCGTTCATGTTGGATAGTTCCAGTGAATGGGGGCGACACCTGCGACAGGAAGGTGCAGGCTTTGCAGGCTGTCGCCCAGCAGGCAGCCCAGTACAGCGGTGCGCCGGTCGGCGCCGGCGAAAGCGATGCTGGAGATATTGCGCAGGCGGCGGCTCTGGATACCGTCCAGATGGGGCCTGTCCATCGTGCCGGACGCGTACGCCGACTCCACCCATGCCAGATGTCCGGCGTCGGTGTCTTCGAGCCACAAAGTCTGCTGGCCGTCTGGCGCGACACGGATCAGCCGGTTGCTGACGATGCTGACGATCCAGACATGGCCCTCTTCATCAAATGCCAGCCCGTCCGGAAATACGCCGGGGCCGAATTCCACCACCGTCTGGCGCGGACCCAGTGTTCCGTCGGCGTTGAGCGGCAGGCGCGTCAGACGCCGAGCGAAAGTCTCGTTCACATACAGCCAGCGGCCGTCCGGATGGATGGCCAGCTCGTTGGTGTAACCCAGTCCGTCGGCGGCGACAAAGGCCTTGCCATCAGGTGGTACGCAGACGATGAAGCCGTCGGCGCAGCTGCGGCGGTAACCCAGGGCACGCGGTGACTGGCGCGTGCTGACGGTGATCCAGGTGCGGCCGCCGGTATCCTGCAGCACGAAATTGGTCGGTGGCAAGGGCTGGCCGTCGACCTCGGCCAACCAGGATGTGATGCTGCCGTCGCGTGTCAGCCGGAACACGCCACCCGCATCGGCACCGAGGTGGGTGAACAGAAAGCTGCC
>JAGPBF010000193.1 GCA_018063505.1 Rhodoferax sp. | reverse complement strand
CGGCGCTGATCCATGGCAGGGAATCGAGCGGCAGGCGCAGGCCCATCGGCGAGTCGCCCGGCATCAGGTACAGACGTTCGTCACGCACGAACCAGGGGCCGGTGATCCAGCGCGGACCCAGCAGGCGCGGGCCCTCGGCCACCTTGACCGGCAACACATAACCCACCGCGGTGTCGAGTTTCTGCGTGAACACCCGGCGCAGGCGCGCACGCTCCATTTCGTCGTCCAGGCGCGATTTGAAGGGGTCGACATTGACCGGCAGGCGGCGCTCGCGCCACAGGTAGTACCAGCTGTCCTCGTAGCCGGGCTGGATGTATTGCGGGCTCAGGCCCATCCGTACTGCCAGGGCTTCGATGAATCTGCGGGCATCTTCGCTGGTGTAGTGGGTCGGCTTGCGTTCGTCGACAAACAGTTCGGGGCGCCCCCACACCGGTTGGCCATCGGTGCGCCAGTAGATGTTCAGCGCCCAGCGTGGCAGTTGCTCGCCGGGGTACCACTTGCCCTGACCGAAGTGCAGGAAACCGCCCTTGCCATAACGGTCGCGCAACCTGTGCACCAGCGCCGTGGCAAATCCGCGCTTGGTCGGTCCCAGCGCATCGATGTTCCATTCGTCGGCGTCACGGTCGCCCACGGCCACGAAGGTCGGCTCGCCACCCATGGTCAGCCGCACATCGCCGGCATCGAGCTCCGCGTCGACCGCCTCGCCCAGTTGCATGACCGCATCCCACTGGGTTTCGGTATAGGGCTTGGTGACCCGCGGTGCCTCGTACAAGCGCGTCACCTTCATCTCGTGTGCGAATTCCACTTCAGCCTTGTCGACCCCGCCTTCGATCGGCGCAGCGCCCGAGGGCTGCGGTGTGCAGGCCAGCGGAATATGGCCTTCGCCGGCCAGCAGACCGGACGTGGCATCGAGCCCGATCCAGCCTGCACCGGGAAGGTAGACCTCGCACCAGGCATGCAGATCGGTGAAATCGACCTCGGTGCCGCTGGGACCATCGAGCGCCTTCACGTCGGGCGCGAGCTGTATCAGGTAACCCGACGCAAAACGTGCGGCCAGGCCGCAGTTGCGCAGCAGTTGCACCAGCAGCCAGGCGGAATCGCGGCAGGAGCCGGCCTTGAGCGCCAGGGTTTCGTCCGGCGTCTGGACACCGGGTTCCATGCGGATCAGGTAGCGGATGTCGTTGTGCACCATCTGGTTGACATCGATCAGGAAGTCGATGGTGCGCCGCTCGCGGCGCTCGATGCGGTCCAGGCATTGCTGCACCCGCGGTGTCACCGGTTCGATGGCCAGATAAGGCGCGAGCTCCTGCTTGAGCAGCTTGTCGTACTGGAACGGGAATTTTTCGGCTGAAGGTTCGAGGAAGAAGTCGAACGGGTTGTACACGGCCATGTCGGCCACGATGTCGACGGTGATCTTGAATTCACGTGTCTTGTCGGGGAACACGAGCCGTGCCTGGTAATTCGCGAACGGATCCTGCTGCCAGTTGACGAAATGGCCAGCGGGCTCGACCTTCAGTGAATACGCCAGAATCTTGCTGCGGCAATGGGGCGCGGGGCGCAAGCGGATCACCTGCGGCCCGAGGTTCACCGGCCGGTCATAACGATAGTGCGTGACATGGTGCAGGGCAGCGTGAATCGACATTCTGGGCCTTCGTTGAATCGGGCGAACTTGCAAGAAACTGGCCAGGCAAAATCCGCCCTCCATGCCGTGATACTAGCAGGCCAACGGTATTTTCCGACCCTCCAGGGCGCTTGCGCAGCCCTGCTGCAAGGGCCACTGAATCGACGCAGGAGAGCATGATGCAGGCAGGTTTTTACGAGCGCACCGGTTTGGCGCATGCGGTGTTGCTGGCGCTGACGCCGCACCGGGATATCCTGGTTTTTGTCGACCGTCTTGCCTCATGAAGCCGGCGCTGAATCGGGGTGGACTGGTCTATTCGACGGACAGCGGCCGCATGTGTCCGCAATGCCGTCAGCCGCAGCTGGCCTGCATCTGCCGCACGGCACCTGCACCTGCGGCGCCGGCGGGCGATGGTGTGGCCAAGGTGACGCGCGAGAAGAAGGGGCGCGGTGGCAAGACGGTCACCGTCGTGCGGCATCTGGCACTGGAGCCGCTGGCACTGGCGGAACTGGCACGCGATCTGAAGACCGCGTGTGGCAGCGGCGGAACCTTGCGCGACGGCACCGTGGAAATCCAGGGCGACCATGTGGAGCGGGTGTTGCAGGCCCTCGCGCTGCGCGGCCTGAAGGCCAAACGCGCCGGAGGCTGACTCCTCTGTCGCCTGGCCCGCGGTTGGCGCGAGCTGCCCGTGGCCCGGTGCTTACGGCAAAGGGGGGACGCCTTCCTGACAAGGCGACCGTTCGCCCACCTACGATGCTGCGATGCGACGTGGCGCCTGGCAGACATCCGGTACCGCAGTCTGGCTTGTGCCGGCCCTGCTGGGCATGGTGGCCGGAACCGCGGTACAGACCTTGCAGGCCGCATTGCTGCCGCGTACGGTGCTGGCGGTGATGTTCTTGTCGGGGCTGGCGGGTCTGTTCGTATTGTGGCGGGCCGCTGCCCATAGTTGGCTGCGCTGGTCGGCCATGCTCCTGTCGGTTGCCGCCATTGTTTTCGCGCAGATCGGCTGGCGCGCGCTGGCGTTCGAAGCGCATGCACTGGCGCCTGCACTGGAGGGGCGCGACCTCCAGGTGACGGGCATCGTCGCGGCAATGCCCCAGCGCACCGAGGCCGGCTTGCGGTTTCCGGTGCGCGTGGAGCAGGCGTTGCTGGGTGGTGTCGCCGTGCAGCTACCGCCGCGTATCCAGCTTGGCTGGTATGGCGCCGCACTGGTTGACGCCGGCGATGCCGACGATGGCGCCGCGCCCCCGGGTCTGCTGCGCGTGGTGGCCGGTGAGCGCTGGTCATGGACCCTGCGCTTGAGGGCCCCGCACGGCAACCTCAATCCATCGGGTTTCGACTACGAACTGTGGATGTGGGCCAACGACCTGCAGGCCAGTGCGTATGTGCGCAACGCGGCAGCAGTGCGCCATGGCCAGACCTGGCGGTACCCGGTCGAGTGGGCGCGTCAGCGGGTGCGCGACCGCATCATCGGCCAACTGGCGCATGAACGCCAGGCCGGCTGGATTGCGGCGCTGGTGACGGGAGACCAGAACGCAATCGAACGTGCGGACTGGGATGTGTTTCGCGCCACGGGCGTGGCACATCTGATGTCGATTTCCGGCCTGCACGTGACCATGTTTGCCTGGCTGGCCAGCGCCATGGCCGGCGCCTTGTGGCGCCGCTCGGCCCGTTGTTGTCTGGCTTTTCCAGCTCCCCAGGCGGCGCTTGTCGCCGGGTTGGTGCTGGCAACGATGTACGCATTGTTCAGCGGCTGGGGTGTACCCGCGCGGCGCACGATCTGGATGCTGGCGTGTGTCAGCCTGCTGCGCCTGTCGGGTCGCCGCTGGCCATGGCCGCTGGTGTGGTTGTCGGCCGCTGCATGGGTGCTGCTGCTCGACCCCTGGGCCTTGCTGCAGAGCGGCTTCTGGCTCAGCTTCGTCGCCGTGGGGGTGTTGTTCGCGTCCGGCGCGGCGTCCGATGGCGTGCCACCGGCCTCCTGGCGCATGCGGGCCGTGGCCATGCTGCGAGAGCAATCGGTCATCACGCTGGCGTTGACGCCGCTGGTGCTGTTGTTGTTCGGCCAGGTGTCGCTGGTCGGATTCGCCGCCAATCTGCTGGCGATTCCGTGGGTCACGATGGTCGTCACGCCACTGGCGATGGCCGGCGCAGCATGGTCGCCATTGTGGGATCTGGCCGCCTGGACGGTGGCGCTGCTGGCAGTGTGCCTGCAGTGGCTGGCGCAGTTGCCGTTTGCCACCGTCACCGTGGCCATTGCGCCGTGGTGGCTGGGTGCGGCCGGCGTTGTGGGCGGACTTGTCCTGGTGTTGCGATTTCCACTGTCGTTGCGGCTGGCCGGCGCTGCCATGGTGCTGCCCGTGCTGCTTTGGCAGGCCCCGCGGCCGGCGCCCGGCCAGTTCGCAGTGTTGCTGGCCGATGTAGGGCAGGGCACGGCCGTGCTGGTGCGTACTGCAAACCACGCCCTGCTGTACGACGCCGGCCCGCGCTACTCACGGGATACCGACGCCGGCGTACGTGTGCTGGTGCCATTGCTGCGCGCATGGGACCTGCCGCTGGACATGCTGGTGCTCAGCCACAGCGATACCGACCATGTGGGCGGCGCTGCTGCCGTGCTGGCCCTGCAGCCAGGGCTGGCCCTGCGCAGTTCGCTGGCGCCGGAACATGCGCTCAATACGTCGGCCCACGCAAAGCCCTGTCTTGCCGGCGAGCACTGGCGCTGGGACGGTGTCGATTTCGACATGTTGCATCCGCTGCCCGCAGACTATGCCGGCACCGCCAAACCCAATGCCTTGTCCTGTGTGCTGCGCATTTCCGTTCCCGGTCTCGCCGGTGCGCGGCCGACGGCGGCGCTGCTCACCGGTGACATCGAAGCCGCGCAGGAAACCCGCCTGCTGGCCACTGCGTTGCCGTCACTGGCGGCCGACCTGCTGCTGGTGCCGCACCACGGCAGCAAGACATCGAGCACCGGGAATTTTCTCGATGCGGTGGCGCCGCGTCTGGCAGTCGTGCAAAGTGGTTACCGGAACCGGTTCGGGCATCCGGCGGGAGAACCGGTGCAAAGGTATCGCCAGCGCGGCATTGTCCTGCTGGACTCGCCCCATTGCGGTGCCGCCTCCTGGGAATCCGAGCGCCCTGACTTGGTGCTGTGCCAGCGCACGACAGGCAGGCGCTATTGGCACCACGTTGCACCACCTTGACAACCTGCGGGCGCAGATTTGCACCATGATGTGAACTTGCGCGGCTTGAAACTTGCTAAGCTGTGGCCAGGAGAAGTCCAAATGCAAAAATTCGACGAGATGTATACCAGCCTGCCGTATGAATTCTTCAGCGGCGGCGAAAAGATCCGGGACCACTACAAGATCTACGACGAGTGGCTCGCGCGCCAGCCGGGCGACATGATGGCCAACCGGCGTGAAGAAGCGGAAATGATCTTCCGCCGTGTGGGCATCACTTTTGCCGTCTACGGTGACAAGGACGAAGGCGGCGCCGGCAACGAACGCCTGATCCCGTTCGACCTGATCCCGCGCATCATTGCAGCCAAGGAATGGGACGAACTCGAAAAGGGGCTGGCGCAGCGGGTTGCCGCACTGAACCGATTCATCCATGACTGTTATCACGACCAGGAGATCTTCAAGGCTGGTCTGGTGCCGTCTGAACAGTTGGTGGGAAACTCGCAGTTCCGGCCCGAGATGGTCGGTGTCGACGTGCCAGGGGGAATCTATTCGCACATCTCGGGCATCGATATCGTTCGCGCCTTGAACGCGCAGGGCAATCCCGAGTACTACGTGCTGGAGGACAACCTGCGGGTTCCCAGTGGTGTGAGTTACATGCTCGAGAACCGCAAGATGACGATGCGGCTGTTCCCGGAGTTGTTTCGGGCGCACAAGGTGGCGCCGGTCGACCATTACCCCGACCTGCTGCTAGAGACGCTGCGCGAGTCGAGTCCGGCCACCACGGCCGAACCGACCGTGGTGGTACTCACACCGGGCATGCACAACAGCGCCTATTTCGAGCACGCGTTCCTGGCCCAGCAGATGGGCGTGGAACTGGTCGAGGGTCAGGACCTGTTCACCAAGGACAGGTTTCTGTACATGCGCACCACCCGCGGGCCGCAACGCGTCGACGTGATCTACCGGCGCGTGGACGACGACTACCTCGATCCCAGCGTGTTCCGTTCAGACTCTGCGCTGGGTTGTTCCGGCCTGATGGAGGTCTATCGCGCCGGCCATGTGACCATCTGCAACGCGGTGGGCACGGGTATCGCCGACGACAAGTCGATCTATCCGTATGTGCCCAGGATGATCGAGTTCTACCTGGGCGAAAAGCCGCTGCTCAGCAATGTTCCGACACTGATGTGCCGCAACGCGGACGACCTGATGTATACGCTGGACAACCTGAAGGACCTGGTCGTCAAGGAGGTTCATGGCGCAGGCGGTTACGGCATGCTGGTGGGACCGGCTGCGACCAAGGCCGAGATCGCGAAATTTGCGGAGGTGCTGCGCGCCTATCCTGACCGTTACATCGCGCAGCCGACGCTGAGCCTGTCGAGCTGCCCCACCTTCGTGGAAAGCGGCATTGCGCCGCGCCATATTGATCTTCGGCCCTATGTACTCAGTGGCAAGAAGGTCCGTATGGCCCCCGGCGGGCTGACCCGCGTGGCGCTCAAGGAAGGTTCGCTGGTCGTGAATTCATCACAGGGTGGCGGCACCAAGGACACCTGGGTGCTCGAAGATTAGGATGAAAGAGCCCCCCGTCTGTCCGGCATCACTGCGTGTAAGCCGGCCGAGCCCCCCACTGGGGGGCGGGCCGGCCGCTTCGGAGCGGCCGAGCGCTGCTGAATTCACAAATAGAAAAGAAAGGATCGCCCATGCTCAGCCGAACTGCTGACCATTTGTTCTGGATGTCCCGTTACACCGAGCGGGCCGAGAATACCGCCCGACTGCTGGACGTCAACTACCAGACCTCGCTGCTGCCCCAATCGGAGGCCAAGGCCCTGCAGGGCTGGCAGGGGTTGATCGGCATCAGCGAACTGTTGCCGGCCTATACCGAGAAATACGGCGATGTCCGGGCGCGCGACGTGATGGACTTCATGGTGAAGGACGAGTCCAATCCGTCGAGCATCATTTCCTGCCTGTCTGCGGCGCGCGAGAATGCCCGCGCCGTTCGCGGTACGCTGACCACCGAGGTCTGGGAAACCCAGAACCAGACCTGGCTGGAAGTGCGGCGCGACCTCAAGGCAGGTGCACTGGAGCGCGATCCGGCGCAATTTTTCGAATGGGTGAAGTTCCATTCCCATCTGTCACGCGGCGTCACCGTGGGCACCATGCTGATGGACGAGGCGCTGTATTTCATGCGCCTGGGCACTTTCCTCGAACGCGCCGACAACACCGCCCGGCTGCTGGATGTGAAGTTCCACGGCGTGCACAGTGACTTCTACGGCACCGACGCGAACACCAGGGAAGAGTACGATTTCTACCACTGGAGCGCCATATTGCGCAGCGTGTCCGGTTTCGAGAACTACCGCAAGGTCTACCGCGACATCATCAAGCCCGAGCGGGTGGCCGAGCTGATGATTCTGCGCCGGGACATGCCGCGTTCCTTGCACGCCAGCCTCAATGAAGTTGTCCACAATCTCGAACTGCTGGCCACTGATCGCTCGGTTGACACCTTGCGCCGCGCCGGCAAGTTGTGCGCCGAACTGCGGTTTGGCCAATTGGACGAGATCCTGGCGACCGGCCTGCATGCCTTCCTGACCCAGTTTCTGGACCGGGTCAATGATCTGGGCTCCCAGATCAGCCGCGATTTCCTGGTGCCACTGCCGCAGTGATGCGATGCTGCAGGTGCAACGAACCGTCGGCGGCGGTCGGGCTTCTGTCGCCCGCGCCAGCCGCCTGTCATCACCGCCGTGGCACGCTGCAGGGGCCAGGCGCCGGCCTTTGACTCCAGGCGTTCTGCAATGACGGCATCCTGGCGCACCGCTTTCCACGCGACACCGCAAGTGCGCCAGGAGCAGTTGCGACTGCACTACCGCACCTTGCCGGTGGCAGCCGCCAGCAGCGCTGCGTTTGGCCTGATCGTGGCCCTCGTTCTGGGGCCGGTGGCAGGGCAGGCTGCGGCATGGATCTGGTTCGCGTGTCTGATGGCGAGCCTGCTGGCCAGGTTCGGGGTGTACCGCGCGCATGGGCATACCCCCGTGCTGCACGACGTTGATGCACGCCTGTGGATCAGGCGCTACCGCAGGGCGGGCTTGGTCCATGGACTGGTCTGGGCTTCGGCCAGTCTGTGGCTGTTTCCAGCCCAGGACCTGGTCTACCAGATGTTCCTGGTGTTTGCGCTCGCTGGCCTTTGCGTCAGTGCCTTGTCTGGTTATTCGTTCGACCCGAAGGCGGCAATGGCGCTATGCGGGCCGGTATGGCTTTGCATTTTGCTGCGCTTGCTGGCGCCGGGCAGCGAGGCCGGCATTGTGATCGCGCTGATGCTGATACTGTTGATGGCATACGTGATGGCGATCGCGCTGCCAGGCTACCGCGCCATGCGTGAGAACGTGGACTTGCGCGCGGCCCAGGAAACACAACACGCTGCATTGGCCCGCAGCCATGCGCGCCTGAGCCAGGCCGAAACGC
>JAGPBF010000192.1 GCA_018063505.1 Rhodoferax sp. | reverse complement strand
GTAGATGTCTGTGGCAGTCAGGACTCCGGCCGCCGCCAGAGCGAAGGCGTTGAACGCCAGCCAAAGAAACGTGAGAGAGGCGAAGACGGCGCCAAGAATGACAAGCTGAGACAGCATTCCTTGCCTGTGCGCATCCGCCTCGGTCCCGGGCAAGCCAGCGAAACGCCGCCGGAACCACGGCGTTGCGGCGCGCACACGGCGCTGGACGGCCAGGCTAGGTGAAAACCCGGGCGTCCCGACATTTTGTTTTCAATTAGAATAATTCGTGCAGTATTTTTTTCTATTTGTAAATTTTTTGGCTGGGCGATTGTCGTGAGAGAAATTCTTGACGCAACCGACAGGCGACTGAGCAAGCTGTTGTCAGTCGATGCGCAGCGCAGCGTGAATCAACTGGCGGATACCTTGCAGCTGAGTGCGCCGACGGTGCGTGCGCGCTTGCGGACCTTGATCAAGAACAACACCCTCAAGGTGGTTGGCATGCTCAACTTGGCGGAGCGCCCGGAGTTGATTGGTGCGATCGTCGGCATCAGCGCCAATGCGCGAGGCAACCTCGATGCCCTGGCCAAAAAAATTGCCGAGTTGCCTTTTGTGTCGTCGGTGAGCATCGTGACGGGTCGGTTCGATCTGATTGTCGAAGTGCTGGTCGAGGGTGACATCCAGGATCTGTACCGCTTCACCAGTGAGCAGTTGCCACGGGTTGCCGAACCCGGCGTGGTCAGTCGCAGCGAAACCTTCGTGGTGATGAAGTCGCGGAACAAGTGGGTGTCACTGGCCCGGGGTTGTTGGGAATGAATCAAGCGCTGAGGTGTCGCACGGGCGTTGCCTCGGTTTTGTGTTTCTGCCGTGAAGGACCGTCCTGCACGGGGATTAACTGAGGAGAAGGTGCATGAAGTTAGCAAGTTTCCTGCCGGCAATTTTGCTGGCGTGTGCGGGCAGCCTGGGCGTTGCGAGCGCAGCGCACGCGGGCACGTTGGACGACATCCTGAAGCGGGGCGAGTTGCGGGTAGCCGTCCAGACACAGGGCCCTCCGTTTTCGATGATGGACAAGAAAGGCGAGCGCACCGGCAGTTCGGTCGAACTGGCCAAACTGATGGCGACGGAGATGGGCGTCAAAGTGGTCTTCCTGGACCTCGACTGGGACGGACTGCTTCCTGCGCTGATCTCCGGTAAGGCCGACATGCTGGCAGCCGACATGACGCCGACGCTGGCACGTGCGATGAAGGTGGCATTCACCAAGCCGTGGATCTATATCGGCCCGATGGTGGCAACCAAGGCAGGAACCAAGTTCACGTCGACCGAATCCTGCAAGGCCGCTGGTGCGCGCATTGCGGTGCTGTTCGGCTCCACCGGCGAAAAGCTGGCCAAGACGGTGTTTCCGAAAGGGGAAATCAAGAGCTACAAGGGTGGCGGCACGTTGTTGCTGGACGCTGTGAAGGCGGGCCAGGCCGATTGCCTGCTCAATGACAGCTCCGCAGTCACCGGCCAGGCCACAGGCTATCCTGCCGGCACGTTCAAGATCATGCCCGACCTGCTGGCCAAGGAGCCGCTGGCCTTCGCAACGCGCTACGATGCGATGGATCTGCTGACATGGATGAACCTGTTCATCGACCAGACCACACTCGACGGGCGCCTGGCAGCGAACCTCGAGTACTGGGTCAACTCCACCAAGTGGAAGGCCGATCACTGAAAACGTTTGAGTGCGTGCGCGGGCGAGACGTTGTACCGGACAACGCCGCCCGCGATTGACCAAGCTGCATTGACACAAACATGCTCCTGGATCTGAATTGGCGTGTCATGGGGGAAACACTCCCCCTGTTCAAGGCGGGATTCCTCTCGACGTTGACCATCTCCGCCGCAGCGTTTGTCGGCGCATTGGTGATCGGTGTGCTGGCGTGCGCCATGAGCCTGCAGACCAACCGCCTGATCCGTGGATCCGCCGTAGCGTACATTGACGCGATTCGTGCCACACCGCTGCTGGCGCAACTCTATTTTCTTTATTTCGGTCTGCCGATTCTTGGCGTGGTCATGCCGGAAATCGTCGTGGGCATTCTGGCGCTGTCACTGAACAGCGGCGCCTATACCAGTGAGATCATCCGCTCGGGCATCATCGGCATTCCTGCGGGTCAGATGGAAGCCAGCGCCAGTTCGGGAATGACCTACTCGCAGCAGATGCGCCTGGTCATCCTTCCGCAGGCGCTGCGCCCGATGGTCTCGCCGCTCATCGGGCAGGCCATCGTGCTGGTGAAGGATTCGTCACTGTTGTCCCTGATATCGGTGCTTGAACTGACGCGCGCCGGGCAAACGCTGGGCACGGAGCGTTTCATGCCGGTGGAGGGCATGCTGGCCACGGTGATCGGCTACCTGATCATCTACTACGGGCTGAAGCTGACTGCGGCAACCTGGAACCGGTTGACGCTCGCACCGGGCAGCCGCTGAGCAAGGCGACATCACCATGCTGCCGGACCAACTGATCGCCATCTCGCACTTCTACCCGGTGCTCCTGAAGGGTCTGGGCATCACCGTGGCCGTCTCGTTGATCGGCATCATCGTGGGCGGCGTGGCCGGATTTGTGCTGGGAATCGGCCGGGCCAGCCGCATCAAGCCGCTCAGCGTCATCATTGGCGTGTACACCGACATTTTTCGCGGCACGCCTGTGCTGGTGCAACTGTTCGTGGTCTTTTTCATATTGCCCGAGGCCGGGATCGAACTCGATTCCTTTGCCGCAGGGGCCATCACCCTGTCCAATATTGCCGCTTGCTTCGTATCGGAGATTGTTGCCTCCGGCATACGCGCAGTTCCGCGCGGGCAACTTGAAGCGGCCGCCAGTTCGGGACTGTCGCATTTCCAGCAGATGCGGCTGATCGTGCTGCCCCAGGCCACGCGCATGATGGTGCCCTCGCTGGTCGGACAATTCGTGTTGCTGGTCAAGGATTCATCGGTCGTGTCCGCGATCGGCCTGCTCGATCTGACCCGTTCGGGCTGGGTTATCGTGCAGAGCATTCCCAACGGTCTGCTGGCCTTTTCCGTGATTGGGCTTGGCTATTTCGCGATCTGCTACCCGATGCTGTACCTGTCACGGCGCATCGAGAAACGCTGACATGCACCGTATCGGTATCCCAACAATGCAAGCACACCTTGGCATCCGGGTGATGCACAGGCCCTGACCCATGATCAAATTCAGCGCAGTCAACAAGTGGTTTGGTGCCAACCATGTATTGCAGGACATCAACCTGCATGTGGCGCACGGTGAGGTCGTGGTCGTGTGTGGACCCAGTGGCTCGGGAAAAAGCACGCTGATCCGCTGTGTCAACGGCCTGGAGCAATTTCAAAACGGCTCGCTGATTGTCGATGGCACATCCATCTCGGACGCATCGCAACTGCGCCGCCTGCGCATGGAACTGGGCTTCGTGTTCCAGCAATTCAATCTTTATCCCCACATGTCGGCGCTGGACAACGTGGCGTTGGCGCCGTTGCATGTGCGCAGGTTGCCCAAGGCCGAGGCGCTGGCGCGCAGTCGCGCGCAACTCGAACGTGTCGGCCTGGGTGACAAATTCAACGCACTGCCGAACCAGTTGTCTGGTGGCCAGCAGCAGCGCGTGGCGATCGCCCGCAGCCTGTGCATGCAGCCCAAGATCATGCTGTTCGATGAACCCACCTCCGCGCTCGACCCGGAGATGATCACGGAGGTGCTGGACGTCATGGTGCAACTCGCCAAAGAAGGCATGACCATGATCGTCGTCACCCACGAAATGGGATTTGCGCGCAAGGTCGCCGATCGGGTGGTGTTCATGGACAAGGGGCAGATTCTCGAAGTCGCTGCGCCGGAGGTCTTCTTCACCAACCCGGTGAATCCACGCGCCAAGGAATTCCTGAGCAAGATCCTGAACCACTGATCGGCAATGGGCGGACGAGACACATCAAGAGCAGGAACGTGACATGAACGCAATCGAGGGCCAGCGCCCCTGTACCGTCGCCATCGTGGGCGCAGGCATCATGGGCGCTGCAACGGCGCTGGCCTTGGCCGAACAGGGTCACGCGGTGACGGTCTTTGACCGTGACGCTGCGGGCGCCGGCACCAGCTCGGGCAATGCAGGAGGCATCGTCGAAGGCGCGGTCCTGCCAACGGCGACACCCGACGTCATCCGGTCACTGCCGGCGTATCTGTTCGATCGCAATGGGGCGGCGGTGTTGCGTCCCGCCTACCTGTTGCAGGCACTGCCCTGGCTGATGCGCTTTGTTGCGGCAGGTCGCCCGTCACGCGTGGCCGAGATCGCGGCGGCACTGCAACCGCTGGTGTCCAATGCGATGCGTGCCCACCGCCACCTGACCGCGCTGTGCCGGAGTGAACACCGGATCCAGACCTGCGGGTGGTTGAAGGTGTACGCGTCGGACGCAGAGTTCGACAAGACGCAAATGCAGCGCGAATTGATGCTGCGCCATGGTGTCAACTTCACCGAGCTCAGTGCAGCCGACATCCACGACCTCGAGCCCAACCTGAATCGGGCTTCTTTTGCACGCGGCCTGTTTCAGCCGGGTAGCGGTTTCGTCAACGCGCCCAGAGGCCTGGTGGAGGCCTACCTCCAGGGGGCATTGCAGCGGCAAGCCCGATTTGTGCAGGAAAGCGTCTCGGAAATCACGCTGCCCCCAGCCGGTGGCGTCGCGATCCGTACCGCTACGGCCACCCACCCGTTCGACAAGGCGGTGGTTGCCACCGGCGCCTGGTCGCGCCAGTTCGCCACCCAGCTCGGCGACACGGTGTGCCTGGATACCGAGCGCGGCTACCACCTCTCGCTGAAATCCAATGGCAGCCCCGTGTTGACGCGGCCCGTGGGCTTTCCGGCCCAGGACTGCGTGATCTCCCCGATGCAGGATGGCATTGCCGTCTACAGCGGCGACGAACTGGCCGGCTTGCACGCAGCGCCTGATTTCCGCCGCATCCGCACATTGCTGCCCTTTGTGCACAAGGTCCTGCCCGCCACCAGCGCACAACCGGTGCAGCGCGAATGGATGGGTTATAGACCATCCACACCGGATTCCCTGCCCGTGATCGGCCCGTCCGCACGCACCCGCAATGTGATCTATGCGTTTGGTCATGGACATCTGGGCTTGACACTCTCGGCCATCACCGCGGAACTGGTCAAGGCCATCGTCAACGACGACACGCCACCGTTCGACCTGACACCGTACCGTATCAACCGTTTCTGACACCACCGAACGTCCCGGGCGCAACGATGAACCCTCCTGATTCTCCGAAAATTGGCATCCTGTGTTGGGAGCTCGGGCATGTTCCCAGGGGTTTGATGCAACTGGAGTCTATGGTCGGCAACAGCACCAATCCGGCCTCTTATGCTTACCCGGTGCGCCTCCAACCGGTGCGTGGCGCGAATGTGCATACGGTGCTCGAAAACCCTAGTCGTGAGGTGCTCGCGCAGATGATCGACGATGCCAGGGCGATGGCGTCTGACGGTATTGAGGCCATCACCACCAGCTGCGGGTTCAACGCGATTTTTCAGCAGGAGTTGGCCAGCGCGCTCCAGCAGCCGGTGTTCACCTCCAGCCTGCTGCAGGTGCCGATGGTGCAATGCATGCTCGGGCCCGACAGCCAGCTGTGCGTCATCACCGCCAATGCGGGCGCGCTGCGCACGGAGCATCTGCGGGCCGCGGGCATCGCGCGCACGGACGGGCTGCATGTCGTGGGACTCGAACAGTGTGCCGAGTGGCGGCGCATGTTTGCCGAGCCCGATCAGGACGTCGATCTGCCGCGCATCGCGCAGGAAGTCCTGCACACCTGCCTTCGGGCGCAGGGAGCACATCCGGCCATTCGCGCGTTCGTTCTGGAGTGCACCGACCTGCCGCCGTTTTCTGCGACGATTCGGCAACAGACGGGTCTGCCGGTGTTTGATTTCATCACCATGGCCAACTTCGTGCATGCCAGCCTGTAAAGCGCAGCGGCGACCAGGCCTACGGCGCCGTGGTGGTCGATGCCCTGGGCCGCATCGTGGCCGAGGCGCCCAGCCGCGTGGTCGCGCTGGGCGACCCCGATGCCCATGCCGAACGGCAGGCGCTGCTGGCAGCACAGCGCGCAACCCGGACAAGGCCGATGCCCGGGGCCTGAGCCCCCAGGCCCACGCGCAGCAGCGCGGCCAGACCGACCTGGCGGCGCTGCTCGCCGCCGCGACCCGGCACAACTCGCCGGCCCGCTGAAATGATGGTTTGCGCTGACCAGCGCCATTCGATTCCCGGGCCACAATGGAACCCATGCAACGATCGAAGGAAAAAATGTTCGACAAAGACGGCCAGTGGATTCACCTCGAGACGTTCGATGATTTTGACAACGGCCTGTCCGACCTGATCGAGTTGTGGTCCAGTACCTCCGCGGCGGCAACAATGGCCATCAAGGGCTGGAAGCATTGCCCAAGACGTCGGGGCACCATACACCTTTCAATTTGCTCTTACTCTGCTTTGCCGGCGTGCCGCCAGTACCAGCAAAACCGGCAGGCCACAGGCCAGCAACAGCCAGTTGCCAGGCTCGGGTACCGGCGACGTTGGGAACACCGCGTCGGCACTGGGCGACAGCGGGTTGGCCCAGCGGTAGTTGAAGCCGCTGTCGGCCACAACGTCCGCGGCCTGCACAGGGTTGCCATCAGCATCGGTTACCTGGGTGAGCCCGTTCCAGTAGGCCGAGTTGCCACCGTCGCAAACCCCGTTGCTGCCCTGCAAAAATGCCACCAGGCCCGACAGCACGCTGGTACACGAGAAGCCGGTCGTCAGCTCATAGCGACGGCCTGCCACCAGTTGGAACGGCACCGTGTGGTTGCGCGCAGCGCTGTGGCTGAATGTGACGCCGTTGTCGTCGATTACCGGGAAATAGGGCACGTCAACGGTGGTGTTCTGCAGTACGCCGTCGCGAGACACCGTGTCCTGGCTGGTGATGAGGGCGCTGTAGGTATAGAAGGGGTTTGAAGACACGTCGACCACCGTGGTGTTCACCAGCGACAGATCGCGCAGATCCAGGCCGGTGATCACGCTCAGCTGGCTGATTTGCTGGCGCGTGGCCACGCCGGCGGCGTCGGGTGTCACGTCATACAGCGAGTAATTGAGGGCGGAATAGACGGAGATCCCCCCCAGTTTGGGGCCACCGGCGCCATACCAGTTGTTCGGTGCGTCCGACAGCGACAGGCGGATGCCCAGGTTGGTGGCAGCGTAGAGATTGGCCTGGGCAGACTGTGTGGTCGTGGCCGTGAAACTGTCGGTCACCGATGAGTTGGCACGCAGGACCCGATCAAAGTCCGACACGCGCGCCTGGGTGAAGATGGGGATGGGGTTTGTCCCCTCGCTCGGGATCAGCACACTGGGCGCGTTGGTGCGTGCGATGCCGATGGCAGTGGTCTTGGCCTTGTATAGCCCGATGTCGGTCTGCGCACCCGCACTGAGCTGCAGGTGGGGCACGGCAAAAGTGTTCGTCAGCGGGCCGGTGCCCCCGTCCCCTCCTATCCCGCCACTTTCGATCTGAAGTGAATAGAAGAACGGGTTCACCGGGTCGGCGACCCTCACGAAGTACCTCTCGTAGTAATCGATGCCGGCGTAGTATGTGGTGGCGCTGGCCATGCCGGTGGATGCCAGCGCAAGAACTGCTGCCGCAGCGCCCCGTCGCCAAGACTGGCGCTGCGAGGGTGTGGATCGGTGGGTTAAGGTGCTCGAATGCATGCCGGAACTCCTTGCTTGAACAACGGAAGGACTGGAAATCCAACTGTTTTCCAGAATGTAGCTGAAACGGTCGCCAAGAGCAGATCGGACCTGGCAATCAGCTCGAACCGCTGACAGGCGGCAGGTCAAGGGCTACCTTCCTCCGCGCCCGGCCGCCTATCGATTGACACACCCCGCTTGGGGCATCACCGGGGAATAAGGATTTTCAAACGCCAAAGGACGCCCCAGGACCGGGTTTGAAAAAGCCCCCGGCCGAGCACGCGGGGGGCTGAAGTACGCAAGTCTGGGGGGATTCCGCGCCCAATCCGGGCCTCTGGAGGCTCGGGGCTGGTGAGTTGGCAGGGCCACTCCCAGCGGGTTGTACGACGGCACGGCGTGCGTGATGCCCGGGGCCTCGGTGGCACGCAGCAGCTTCTGCGAGGACTCACGGCCCAGCCGCACGTCGCCGTGGTTCAGCGCGGCATGCGCACTGCGCAGCAGGAGGTCCAGATCCTCGTTGTCACCGGCATGCACTTCCAGTTCCATAGCAGGATAGTGCAGGAG
>JAGPBF010000191.1 GCA_018063505.1 Rhodoferax sp. | reverse complement strand
AGCTTCCACAAGTCGTTGTCCCATCCGGACAGTGGTGCGCTGAGCTTGAGGTTGGTGCCCGAGGCACGTGGCCGCCAGACCACCGGAATGACGGCATGGTCGTTGCAGACCAGGTCGTTCATGCGGACATACATGGTTGCCCGCTTGACCGGATCGAGTTCGTTCTGCGCGTCCTTGAACAGCTTGTCGTACTCCGCACTGGTCCAGCGCGTGATATTGCGACCCTGCCATTTGTTGGCCTTGCTCGAGACCTCCGCGGAGGTGTACTGGTCCATGAACTGCTCGGCGTCGGGCTGCGTCATGGTGGTGGTGTACATCTGCATGTCGCACCAGAACTTGCCGTACGTATCGGGATTGGCCACGTCGGACGAGAAGAACACCGATGCGGTGACGGACTTGAGCTCGAGGTCGACGCCGGCCTTCTGGCAGGCCTGCTTGATGATGGCCTGGGTGCTTTGGCGCGGGCCGTTGATCGAGGTCTGGAACACGAACTTGAGTTTCTTGCCGCCCTTCTCGCGGATGCCGTCGCTGCCTTTTTTCCAGCCTGCCGCTTCGAGCGCTGCGGCTGCCTTGTCGACGTTGAACTCCCATTTGGTGTTCGGCGAGCGGAAGCGCGGCGGCGCATTGAGGAAGTTGCCGGTGGCGATGCCGGTACGGCCATAGATGAAATCCTGCACGCTCTTGCGGTCTATCAGCATCGCCATCGCGTCGCGCACCGCCCTCTCGCTGAAAACGGGATGCTTGCTTTTCGGGCTGGCGCGTTCGCCATCGACCTCGGTATTGGGGTCGGCCAAGTTGAGCTGGATGAACTCGATGTTGCCGCCCTCCGTGATCGAGACCTTGCCTTTGCCCCCGGCCTCCATTTTCTTGAGCACCTCGTCCTCGACCTGCAGGTTCCAGGCATAGTCGTATTCGCCGGTCTGCAGCACAGCCCGTGCGGCCGACGCTGCGTCACCGCCACCCTTCATTTCGATGGCATCGAAATATGGCCGGTTGGCCATGTGGTAGCTGGTGTTGATGGTGCCGCGCACCATGTCGCCCGGCTTGAAGTCGGCGAATTTGTACGGACCGGTCCCCACCGGCTTGAGGTTGTTGGGCGCGTCCCGCGACTTGCCGCCGGCGAATGGACCGAACAGGTGCTTGGGAATCAGCATCCCGCGTGTGCCGACGAAAGCATCCGCCCAGAACGGCGTGGGCTTGCTGAAGATCACCTTGACCGTATGCGAGTCGATCTTCTCGACGGTGACGTCCTTGTAGCTGCCGATCGACACTGCGGCAGTCGCCGGGTCCTTGGCGTATTCCCAGTTGAAGACGCAGTCGTCGGCCGTGAACGGTGCGCCATCGTGCCATGTCACGCCGCGCTTGAGTTTCCAGATGACCGATTTGCCATCGGCCGCAACGCCGCCGTTCTCGCGCGTGGGCACCTCGGCCGCCAGCACGGGGAACAGGTTGCCTTCCGGGTCCCAGCCCGCCAGGGGTTCGTAGAAGACACGCGAACCTTCCTGGTCCTTGGTGCCGACGGCGAAGTGCGGGTTGAGCAGCGTTGCGCCTTGCCACCACAACAACTTGAGCGCTCCGCCACCACCCCGTTTTGTCGGTTTGTAGGTCGAAGCGGTCTGCGCCATCGCAATACCCGAATGCGCCAGCATCATCGTGGCCATCGGCGCGGTCAGGCCGAGGCTGACCAGGTGCTGTATGAAGGAGCGCCGGGGCAGGCGTCCGTCGCGAACCTCTTCAATCATCCCACGCAGTTCACGTTCTTGCATCTTCAACTCCTGGTGATGGGTGGTCGATTTGACTGACGGGGCACAGGCTGACCACGCACGGATCATGCTAGCAGCGGTGAACAGATCCGCTATCAGGGTATGCCCGTGTCCACACCCATGCAATTTGCGGGCCTGCATCGGGCCTTGTGCCAACGCTACATGTCGGGGGCTAGGCCCTGTCGCCGTACGACAACACCGTGCTGGTGATGCCGTCGATCGAACATCTGCGGCCCGGCAACACCCGGGTGCGGTAGGGGCGTTTCGATCCGGGCTGAGCGACGCCGCGCCTGCGATCCACTACGATGTACGGATGCCGCAAGTTCCTGTGACCAAGCCCAGCCGACCGGACATTGCGCGTGAACACGATGTTCGTCAGTTCGGTCGACCCGCGCATGGCCTGCGCCTGCGCCTGTACACGATCATCTTCGAGGCCGACACCCGCGCCGGGCGCCTGTTCGACCTGACGCTGATCGGGCTGATCCTGGCCAGTCTGGTGGTTGTGGTGCTCGACAGCATTGCGGTGGTCCATGCGCGCCATGCGACCATGCTGACGGCGCTCGAATGGCTGTTCACGCTGCTGTTCAGTGCCGAATACATCGCGCGCCTGGCATGTGTGCGCAAGCCGATGCGGTATGCGCGCAGCGGCTACGGGATCGTCGACCTGCTGGCCGTGTTGCCCACCTATCTGGCATTGCTGGTACCCGGCGTCAATGCGCTGGTCGACGTGCGGGTGCTGCGCCTGCTGCGGGTGTTCCGGATTCTCAAGCTGGCTGAATACGTGGCCGAATTCGGTGCGCTGGGCCGCGCCCTGGCGGCCTCACGGCGCAAGATCCTGGTGTTCATGTCTTTCGTGATGCTGGTGGTGATGGTGATGGGCACGCTGATGTATGTGGTGGAGGGCCCTGAAAACGGGTATACCAGCATTCCCGTAGGTGTGTACTGGGCAATCACCACCATGACCACGGTAGGCTTCGGCGACATCACGCCGCGGACCGATCTGGGCCGCGTCATCGCGTCGATGATGATGCTGATCGGCTGGGGCACGCTGGCCGTGCCGACCGGCATCGTCAGCGCCGAATTCACGGCGCAGCGCTTGCACCGGGAGCCGACGACCCGAACCTGCCACGAATGCCTGAGCGAAGGACACCAGCAAAACGCACGCTTCTGCCGCGACTGCGGCGCGCAGTTGCCGCCGTGGCACAGTGACCGGGTATCCGACGTGCAAGTGCCTGCCTCGGCGTCCGGCAAGGGTTGATTCGAGACCCGGCCGTACGACAACGGCATGGCGCGAGGGCGCACCGGGTTTTCCCAGGTGATCCGGGTCCGAATACGTCATACGATATGACATCACAATACCCCGTTGTCTGATGAATATTTTTCGACCCGCGCTGCTGCCCATTGAAAGAGATCTGCTGGCGTGTTTTTCGGTCAGTTGCATGGTTCTGCGCAAAGCCATCACGTTGTCACGGCCAGCGCGTCACGTAGAGCCGATGTTCAGGCGCGGCGCAGCCGCGAGTCCACGGGGCATGCGCACCTGCGTTCGCACTGCTATCGGCCACGGGCCGCGCGGCCGGTCATGAAGATCGTCGATGTCCGTACCCATGTGTTGTCCACACCGCTGGACGAACCGTTTGCGTTTTCCATGGGCTGGGTCCACCGGCGCAGTGCGGTCATCGTCGAGGTGATCACCGACGATGGCGTCATCGGATGGGGTGAGAGCCTGTGCCATGGCCTGCAGCCGCCCCAGATCGCCGCTGCCATCATCGCGCATGCACTCAAACCCATCGTGGTCGGTCAGGATCCGTTCGACGTGGATGTGTTGTGGGAGCGCATGTACAACCTGACCCGGCCGTTTGGGCAGAAGGGCGCGGTTCCGAACGCCATCAGTGGTGTCGACATCGCGATCTGGGACTGTCTTGGCCGGGCGCTGGGCAAACCGGTGCACAAGTTGCTGGGTGGTGCCTACCGCACCGATGTACAGCCATACGCCACCGGCTTTTACCGGCGCCGCGAGGGCGTGTATCCAGCCGAGGCGATCGACGAGGCGCGACGGCACATGGACAGCGGTTTCACGGCCATGAAGCTCAAGATCGGCTTCGGTGTCGAGCAAGACATCGCCTATGTCCACGCGGTGCGCGAGGCGATCGGTCCCGGCCCCAGGATCATGGTCGACGCCAACCATGCCTACAACGTCGGCGCCGCGCGGCGCATCCTCAAGGCGATCGAGCCCTGTGGCATCCACTGGTTCGAGGAGCCGATCTCGCCGGAAGACATCGACGGCTACCGCGAACTGAAGAACCTCACCAACATCTACCTGGCCGCCGGCGAGAACGAGTTCACCAAGGTCGGGTTCCGTGAATGGGTGTCCCGACGCGCCGTCGACATGTTGCAGCCCGACCTGTGCGCCGCCGGCGGATTCACCGAATGCCGCAAGATTTCTGCGCTGGCGCAGGCCTGGCATATGCCGATCACGCCGCATGTCTGGGGTTCGGGCATCGGCCTGGCCGCGTCGCTGCAATTCATTGCCACGTTGCCGCCTGCGCCACTGGCGTTGAACCCGATCGAGCCCATGCTCGAGTACGACCAGTCGGCCCATCCGTTCCGACAGGACCTGATCTTCGGCGCGATCACGATGCAGGGTGGCCGGGTGGTGGTACCGTCGGGGCCTGGCATTGGTGTCGAAGTCAACCGCGAGGTGCTCGACCGGTACCGCCAGCCATGAACGCCACAACCCGCCTGGCAAATCAAGGACCGTCAACCACCGCAGCCGAAATTGACTACCCAAGTTCTGTAATGGCGGCGACAATTCCGTCGCAAAAAAGAGCGTAATTCCACTTTCCACAACGAGGAGACTTCCCATGAAATTGAAAGCACTGCTGATCGGCCTGTCCCTGGCCACCGGATTCGTCAGCCTGTCCAGCGCCCAGACCGTCATGCGCAGCAGCATCTCGATCACCGAGGATTCCCATCAGGGCATCGGCCTGGTCACGTTCGCCAAGGAAATCGAGAAGCGTACCAATGGGCGTTATGTCATCAAGAACTTCTACTCTGGCGCACTCGGTGGTGAGCGCGAGTCGATGGAATCCGTGCAACTGGGCACGCAGGAGCTGACGCTGACCTCCACCGGCCCGGTGCCGAACTTCGTGCCCGAAGCCAAGATCCTGGACATCCCGTTCCTGTTCCGAGACAAGGCCCATGCGCGCGCGGTGCTCGATGGCCCGATCGGGCAGGAGATGCTCAAGAAGTTCGAGTCCAAGGGCTTCAAGGCGCTGGCCTGGGCTGAAAACGGCGTGCGCCACATGACCAACAGCAAACGCTCGGTCGTGGCGCCCGAAGACCTCAAGGGCCTGAAGATGCGGACCATGGAGAACCCGATCCACATTGCTGCGTACAAGGGCTTCGGCATCGTGCCGACGCCGATGGCATTCCCCGAAGTGTTCACGGCCTTGCAACAAGGTACCGTGGACGGCCAGGAGAACCCGTTGTCCGTGATCATGGCGGCCAAGTTCGATCAGGTGCAGAAATACATCACCCTGACCGGCCACGTATATTCGCCCGCAATCTGGCTGATGAACAAGGCGACCTTCGACAAGCTTGCCCCGGCCGATCAGCAAGCCTTTCTCGAGGCTGCCAAGGAGGGCACCAAGGCCAACCGCGCCCGTGTGGATGCCGACGATGCCAAGGGTGTTGCGGAATTGCGCGCCCGCGGCATGACCGTGACCGAAAACATCGACAAGGCCAAATTCGTGGCCGCGCTGGCTCCGGTCTTTGCCGACTTCGAAAAGCAGTTCGGCAAGCCTGCAATCGACGCCATCCGCAACGTCAAGTAAGCCGCGCCATGGCCGTCACTGCCTCCCGCCTGTGCGCGGGCCGGATTCTCAGCTGTGCCCGCATGGCGGATGGCGGTGACGCATGAAATCGCTGTTTCTGCGTTTCGAGCGCTTCACCACCGGGTTGTCGATGTTGATTGCCTGCATCATGATGGTGATCGCTGCCAGCCTGGGCATGTTCCAGATCATCGCCCGGTTCATCCTCGAGCAACCCGCAGAGTGGTCCGAGGTGCTGATCCGGTTCAGCCTGATCTGGATGGTGTTCATGGGCATTCCGATGGCGTTCCGTCAGGGAGCCATGGTCAGCGTCGACGTGATCTACCGCTGGAGTCCGGCCCGATGGAAACGCGTCCTCGACTGGATGGTCTTCTTCGCCGCTCAGGCGCTGGTACTGGTCATCATCTGGTGGGGTTGGGACTACGCCAACCGCGGCAAGGTGCAGACCGTCATCGGGTTGGAGAGCATCTCGATGTACTGGGCATACCTGGCCATGCCCGTGGGTGGTGTGTTCTGCATCATCGGATTGATCGGCAACCTGCTCGATCCGCAGCACCAGGAACTGGAGACGGCGCTATGAGTTTTGTCATGATCTCCACGATGGTGCTGTGTTTTGCGCTATCGGTCTCGGTGGCGGTGTCGATCGGTCTGGCTGCCATCATGGGCATGCAGATGAACAACGCCCACATGCTGATCTCGGTCAAGGAGATGTTCAACTCGCTGAACAAGTTTCCGCTGGCCGCGATCCCCTTTTTCATCCTGGCGGGCAACATCATGGAAACCGGCGGCATATCGCGCCGCCTGGTCGAGTTCGCCAAGAGTGTGGTCGGTGGTGTGCAAGGTGGCCTGCCGATGACCTGCGTGCTGACCTGCATGATCTTCGCTGCGGTGTCGGGCTCGTCGGTGGCCACCACATTCGCCATCGGCGCCATCCTGATTCCGGCGCTGGTCAAGCATGGCTACCCGACGGCATATGCAGCAGCGCTGCAGGCCACCAGTGCCGAACTCGGGGTGATCATTCCGCCGTCGATCCCGATGATCCTGTTCGGCGTTGCCGCCGAGGTCTCGATCGGCGAGTTGTTCATTGCCGGTTTCGGACCGGGCTTCCTGATCGGTGGCGCGCTGATGCTGTTCGTCTACCTGCACTCCAAGTACAAGGGCTGGGGTAAAAACGATGGCGACGACCGCATGGGCATCGTCAAGGCGACCTGGCAGGCCGGGTTCGCGCTGGTCATGCCGGTGATCATTTTGGGGGGCATCTACGGCGGCATCTTCACGCCGACCGAGGCATCGGCCGTGGCGGTGTTTTATGCGCTGCTGGTCGGTGGCCTGATCTACCGCGAGATCAGCCTGGCCGATCTGGGGCGAATCCTGAAGAAATCGGTGCTCTCGAGCGCGGTGATCATGTTCATCATCGCCAATGCCGGGCTGTTCGCTTTCCTGATCACCCGCGCCGGCGTGCCGGACGCCGTTGGACACTGGCTCGAGCAGGTCTTGCAGACGCCGAACATGTTCCTGCTCGGCATCAACGCGGCCTTGTTCCTGATCGGCATGTTTATCGAGACCAGCGCGGCGATCCTGGTGCTGGCCCCGATCCTGGTGCCGGTGGCCGTGCATTTCGGTATCGATCCGATCCACTTCGGCCTGATCATGGTGGTGAACCTGGCGCTGGGCATGATCACACCGCCGTTCGGCGTGAACCTGTTTGCCGCCTGTACCGTGGCCAAGATATCGCTCGACCGGATCGTCGTGCACCTGGTCCCGTTCGTGCTGGTGATCCTGGCCTGCCTGATGGTGATCACCTACGTGCCGTTCCTGTCGCTGGGCCTGCGCGACCTGGTTTACGGACGCTGACACCTGCCAGCGGCTGGCGGCCGGAGGCCGGGGACTCGGCGTTCAGGATCTCGGAGTACCTGCGGCGGCCGCGCTCATCGCCGGTCTGCCGCCGGGCGCGCGCGCAGCCGTTGGATCAACGTCACGACTCCGACCACCACCAGTCCGGCGGCAAGCCCCGCCAGCGCATTGCCGAGGTTCGACACCAACGGCGCCGCCCAGCCCAGCGGCGCTGCCAATACCTCCAGTGCATGGGCGACCACCGGCACGCCATGCACCAGAATGCCCCCGCCGACCAGGAACATCGCTGCGGTGCCCACCACCGACAGGGTCTTCATCAACCAGGGCGCCGCCTGCAGAATTGCGCGACCGAGCGCGTTTTTCCAGCGTGCAGTCTGTCGCGTCAGATGCAGGCCGGCATCGTCGAGCTTGACGATGCCCGCAACCAGGCCGTAGACCCCTGCGGTGATCACCAGCGAGATGCCCACCAGTACCGCGACTTGCTGGCCGAAGCCGGCCTGCGCCACGGTGCCCAGTGTGATGACGATGATTTCCGCCGACAGGATGAAGTCGGTGCGGATCGCGCCGTCGATCCTGTCCTTCTCGAACGCGACCAGATCCTGTTTCGGGTCGGCCATCGCACGCACCCGTTCGTGGCGCCGGGCCTGGTCTTCTTCGGAGCGCGATGCCAGCGCGTGCAACACCTTCTCGGCGCCTTCGAAACACAGGAACAGGCCGCCAAGCATCAGCAGTGGCGTGATGGCCCATGGCGCGATGGCGCTGATCGCCAGTGCGGCAGGCACCAGGATCGCCTTGTTGCGTAT
>JAGPBF010000029.1 GCA_018063505.1 Rhodoferax sp. | reverse complement strand
GATTACCACAAGGTGGCAACGGGTTTTGGCGCCGAAGGTATTCTGGTGCGTGAGATGGCCGAGGTTCAGCCGGCACTGGCCAGGGCGCGCGCGCTGGCGCGCAGCGGAAAACCGGTGCTGGTCAACATATGGCTCGACAAGACGGAGTTCCGCGAAGGCTCCCTGTCGATGTAGATTCTTCAACGATGATCAAGGAGACACGACGATGGCCGCCGACAAGCAGATACTCGACTACATCCAGGAGCACGAAACCAACCAGAAGGACACGGTCTTCCTGACCCAGCCTCTGGGAGCCGGCAAGGTGGTCGACTACACCTGGGGCGAAACCGTCGACCAGGCCAGGCGCATGGCGGCCCATCTGCAAAGCCGTGGACTGGGTGCAGGCAGCCATATCGCCATCCTGTCCAAGAACTGCGCGCATTTCTTCATGGCCGAACTGGCGATCTGGATGGCTGGCGGCACAACGGTTGCCATCTTCCCGACCGAAGGCCCGGACACGATCCGGTTCGTGCTCGATCACAGCGATGCCAAACTGCTGTTCGTCGGCAAGCTCGATACCTGGGAGCAGCAAAAAAGCGGCGTGCCCGACGACCTGCCCTGCATCGCATTGCCGCTGGCGCCCAAGACCAGCTTCAACCAGTGGGACGAGCTGGTCGCACGCACCGAACCGCTGGCCGGCAAGATCACGCGCAGCCCCGACGACCTGGCAATGCTCATCTACACCTCGGGTTCGACCGGAACCCCCAAGGGCGCAATGATCAGCTTCGGGGCGGTTTCGGCGGTAGGCAAGGGTTATACCGACGACCTGGCTCCGCGCATGGATGCCAACCAGCGCTGGCGCGTCATGTCCTACCTTCCGCTGGCGCATTCCTACGAGCGTGCGGTGATCGCATCACCGGCCTGGCACAGCGGCCGGCTGCACATCTTTTTTGCCGAGTCGCTCGACACCTTCGTGGCCGACCTGAACCGCGCCCGCCCCAACCTGTTTCTGTCTGTGCCACGCCTGTGGCTCAAGTTCCAGCAAGGAGTGCTGGCCAAGATGCCGGCCAAGAAGCTGAACTTCCTGCTCGGCCTGCCGATCATCGGCAAGATCGTCGGGCGCAAGGTACTCACAGGCCTGGGGCTGGACCAGGTGCAACTGGCGGCCAGCGCCTCGGCGCCGATTCCACCCGAACTCATCGCCTGGTACCGCAAGCTGGGCCTGAACCTGCTCGAGGGTTATGGCATGACGGAGGACTTCGCGTTCTCGCACCACTCGACCGAGCAATTCAATGCGCCCGGCTACGTGGGCATTCCTTACGAAGGCGTGGAAGTGCGCATCGGCGCGGGCAACGAGATCCTGATCAAGTCGCCGGGCCAGATGAAGGGCTATTACAAGCGGCCCGACCTGGACGCCGAGTCTTTCACCGAGGACGGCTTCTTCAAGACCGGCGACATGGGCGAACGCCGGCCCGACGGCCTGCTCAAGGTGACAGGTCGCGTCAAGGAGCTGTTCAAGACCGCCAAGGGCAAATACGTGGCGCCGGCACCGATCGAGAACCGTATCAACGAACACCCGCTGGTCGAGTTGTCGATGGTCTCGGGCGTCGGACAACCCGCGGCCTACGGCATCGTCGTATTGGCCGAACACATCCGGCCTACGCTGTCCGACCCGACGGTACGCGCCGAGATCCAGGCTGAAATGACAGCCCTGCTCAAACGGGTCAACGACGGCGTGGCCGACTACGAGCGCCTGCAGATGCTGGTGATTGCCAAGGAGCCCTGGTCGATCGAGAACGGCTGCCTGACGCCGACGATGAAGATCAAGCGCAGCCGCATCGAGGCGGAACTGCAGACCCGGGTCGACAACTGGTACCACGAGAAAGCCAAGGTGCTTTGGGCCTGAGCTGCGGGCGCGCGCCCGTCCAACGCAGGTTCGCCTGCGCCGGCAACGACAATGGCGGGCATGGCCATCCCCGATCTGCGTGCCCAGGCGCGCGAACTGCTCATCTGCGCTGATCCGACCCGCAAGGCAGCCGCCACCCGGTGCCTGGCAAGCACTGATCCGGTCGCTACCGACACGGTGTATGCAGATGCAGCCGAGATCCCCGGCCGGCCCGAACGCCCTGCCCTGGTAGGTTTCAATGCCCTCAAGCGCCGCTCGGCGGCGACGCCGCAGGGCCGCGCCGTGTTGCTGCATGCGCTGGCGCATATCGAATTCAACGCGATCAATCTGGCGCTCGACATCGTCTGGCGCTTTGCCGGCCTGCCCGAGGCGTTCTACCGCCAGTGGGTGACCGTGGCGCGCGAGGAGGCGCTGCATTTCGAGCTGCTGCGCGCCCATCTGCAGACGCTGGGCCACGACTACGGCGACTTTCCGGCACATGACGGCTTGTGGGAGATGGCACACAAGACCCGCGACGATCCGTTGGCCCGGCTGGCGCTGGTGCCGCGCACGCTCGAGGCACGCGGACTGGATGCTTCGCCGCCGATGCGCGACAAATTGCTGGCCGCAGGAGACCCGGATGCGGCCGCGATCCTGGACATCATCCTGCGCGACGAAATCGGTCATGTGGCGGTGGGCAACCACTGGTATCGCCATGTGTGCCGCGCGCGCGATCTCGATCCGATCGCGACCTATGCCCAATTGGCGGCACGCCACGGCGCACCACGGCTTCGGGGCCCGTTCAATCTGGCCGCACGCCGGGCCGCCGGTTTCGACGAAACAGAACTGGCACTGCTGCAAGCCGACGCTGCTGCGGGATGACGCTGGCACTGTCAATGCAATCGATCGGCCGCAATCTGGTGGGTGATGCGAAAGTCTCAATAGAATGTGCCGAGACCCACACACAGGCGAACATGTCCGACCCCACGCGCACCGACACCCAGCCCCAGGGCCTGGATACGCAACCCCAGGGACTGGAGCCAGACACCGGCGTCGCTGCGCCCGAGGGGCTGCATTCAACGGTGATTGCCCGACAAGCCATCGTCGATGACAAAGGTTCCGTGTTCGGCTACGAACTGTTCGACCGCTCCCGCACGTCCAGCAAGCACAACGCTGCCAGTGACGCGCAACTGCTGTTCAACGTGTTGTCGCATGCCGACACCAGCGCACTGGTCGACAACCGGACCATGTTCATCAATTGCACCCATGCCAGCCTGGCCGGCGGCCATCTGGAGCTGGTGCTGCCCGAGCGCTTCGTGCTCGAGATTCCGCCGGTAGCCGACAACAACATCGAAGAGATCGACAGCCGGGTGCGCACGCTGACCGACATCCGCAAACGCGGCTTTCGGCTGGCGTTCAACCAGACGGTGCTGACATCGGCGTACCAGCAATGGTTGCCACTGGCCTCGTTCATCAAGATCGACCTGCTCACGCTCAATCCCGAACTGATCGCGGCGACCATCGGCGTAGCGCAGAAGCGCTCCCAGGCGCAGCTGATCGTCGAGAAAATCGAATCTGCCGAGCAACATGCATTGGTGCAATCGCTGGGCGTCAAGCTGTACCAAGGCTACTGGTTTGCCAAGCCAGCCTTGGTCAAGGGCCAGTCACTGCGCCCAGGGCAAGCGGTGATCCTGCAGCTGATCGACCTGGTGCGCAAGCAGGCGGCCACGGCGGAGATCGAAGAAGTGCTCAAGCACGATGCCAGCCTGTCCTTCAATCTGCTGCGCTTCATCAACTCCTCGGGTTTCAGCCTGCGCACCGAGATCACGTCGTTCCGCCAGGCGGTGATGCTGCTGGGGCTGAAGAAACTGTTCCGCTGGGCGGCACTGTTGCTGGCCACCTCGCGTACCGGGGGTGTGCCGCCGGTGGTCGGGCAGACCGCCATCGTGCGCGGGCGCCTGATGGAGTTGCTGGCCGCCGAGTTGCTGCCACCGGAAGAATGCGACAACGCCTTCGTGACGGGATTGTTCTCGCTGCTCGACGCCATGCTCGGAATGCCGCTGGACAAGGCGCTGGGAGCCTTGTCGCTGCCTGAATCCGTGGTGTCGGCACTGTTGCACAACGAAGGCCCGCTGGCGCCGTTCCTTGAACTGACCATCGCCTGCGAGACCGCCGACGACGAGGCCTTTGCCCGCACCGCCAACCGGTTGGGGCTGGACAACCGCCAGGTCAACTGGGCCCATCTGCAGGCGCTGGCATGGGCCGAAACCATGGGCGAATGACAGCACGCGACGCGTTGCCGAATCTGCCAGTTTGCATCACCCAGACTCCACGAGACCTACCATGTCCAACCAAACTTCCCCTGCCACGAACGACATCTCCAACGCAACCAGTGACGCTTCCATCGCACGCCAGGCGATCGTCGACGAAAAGGGCCAGGTGTTCGGCTACGAGTTGTTTGACCGCAGTCGCCGCTTCAGCGACCACAATGCCGCCAGCGATGCGCAGTTGTTGTTCAATGTGCTGACCCATGCCGATACCGGAGCGCTGATGGACAAGCGCACGATGTTCGTCAACCTGGCGCTGCAGAGCCTGAACAGCGAACATCTGGAGCTGGTCAAGCCAGACCGCATGGTGCTCGAGGTGCCGCATGTACACGACCACAACAGCGCCACCATCGACGGCAAACTGGCCGAATTGACCGAACTGCACCAGCGCGGCTTTCGGCTGGCCTTTAACCAGGCGGCCCTGACCGTGCCTTACCGGCAGTGGTTGCCACTGGCAAGCTTCATCAAACTCGACCTCACCGTGCTCAAGCGCGAGCAGGTCGAACCGGCCATCCGGCTGGCGCAGAAGAAGCAACAGTTGCAGATCATCGTCGAGAAGGTCGAGACAGCCGAGCAGCACAAGATGGTGGCTGACCTGGGCGTGAAACTGTTCCAGGGTTACTGGTTTGCCAAACCGGTGCTGATGGCCGGGCAGACCGTAAAGCCAGGACACGCCTCCATCATCCAGTTGATCAACCTGGTGCGCAAGAAAGCTGACGCGTCGCTGATCGAGGAAGTACTCAAGCGCGATGCCAGCCTGTCCTTCAACCTGCTGCGTTTCATCAACTCATCCGGGTTCGGGCTGAGCACCGAAATCACCTCGTTTCGCCACGCGGTGATGATCCTGGGTCTGGACAAGTTGTTCCGCTGGTCCGCGATGCTGCTGACCACCTCGCGTGAAGGGGGCGTGCCCCCGGTGGTGGGCAACACCGCTATCTTGCGCGGCCGACTGATGGAACTGCTGGCGGCCGAAATGCTGCCCAAGGATGAGTGTGACAACGCCTTCGTGACCGGCGTCTTCTCGCTGCTCGATACCATGCTCGGCGTCCCGATGGACAAGGCGATTGCCGCCATCACATTGCCGCAATCCGTGACCGATGCCTTGTTGCACAACAAGGGGCCGTTGGCGCCGCTTCTGGAGCTGACGATTGCCTGCGAGCAAGCCGACGATGAAAACTTTGCGCGCCTGGCAAACGCGCTGACGCTGAGCAATCACCAGGTGAACTGGGCCCACCTGCAGGCACTCGCCTGGGCCGAGACGATGGGCGTTTGACCTGAGGTTATCTGCACCGTCTCAGGCCGCACCAGGAATGAAGCTCAACGCCACGCCGTTGTTGCAATAACGTTTGCCGGTGGGCTTGGGCCCGTCGCCGAACACATGGCCCTGGTGGCCTTCGCACCGCGTGCAGTGGTATTCGGTACGCGGGAACAGCAGTTTGTAGTCCGTGCGGGTGGCCACGGCCCCTGCAAGAGGGCGAAAGAAGCTGGGCCAGCCGGTACCGCTGTCGTATTTGGTGTCAGCTGAGAACAGCGCCAGATCACAACCCGCGCAGTGGTACATACCCGGCCGCGTTTCATGGTCAAGCGCGCTCGAGCGCGGTGCCTCGGTGCCCTCGTGGCGCAGCACGTTGTATTGCTGCGGCGTAAGCCGCTGCTTCCACTGTGCATCGCTCAGACGCAAGGGCGTTGGCGCGGCCGCAGCATCGGCGCCCACGGCAGGGGTAGCGGCAATGGCCGGCTGCGTTTGCAGGCCGGCAAGACCGAGCAGGGTCAGAAGTTGGCGACGATCCATGATGACAAGCCTTTCGTGAAGCAGGAGACAGGGCTTGGTCTGTGCGGACATGCCGATTCTTTCAAGAACCTTGAAATTTTGCGTTGCACCGGCCTTGACCAGACGCGAATCGGGCTTCAGTCTTCCGGGTCGATCAGGCGATCGTGCTCAGGGTCGTCCTCGATGCCGGGCGGTACCAATCCGTCGTGCAATTCGTCGGACTGCGCTTGAGCTTCACTGTCGTCGGGCTCAGGCAACGGTACGCTTTGCGGATGATACTGGGTATGCTGCGGCATGATGGACTCCTCTCCAGGGTCCCATGGTCCTCCACACTGGGCCGTACGTCAAATGCCACGCCAAAGCCCTGCCGATCACTGCAGTAAGTTGACACGGACAGGCGCCCCGGATACATGCGCTCACAATCGTTCGCCTCAACTTGACACTGCGCTGCCTGGCCCGCACGGGCCGCGGAGGATAATTCGCATCACCTCACGAGAACCCCTGAACCATGACGATGCCAACTGCTAGAACCATGCTGACTGCGCTGACGCTGACCGCACTGAGCACCTGCGCGCTGGCCGACTGGGCCAAGGTGAACGTGTCTGATGACGGCAAGATCACCACCTATGCCGATCCGGCAACGACACTGACACTCGGCGCCAAGGTGCAACTGCTGACCTTGACCGACTACCAGGAAGCCCAGGTCATATCGGGCGAGCAGAAGTTCAAATCGGTCAAGATGCAGGACGAGTTCAATTGCGAGGACCAAACCGGCCGCCACCTCAACCTGAGTGCGATGTCGGACAACATGGGCAATGGCAAGACCGTCGCAATGGAGCAAAAGCCGGCGCCCTTGCGACAGATCAAGGCAAACACGGCGGATGCGGACATGCTGAAGTTTGCCTGCGCAAAAAGGTAGCGGATCGACAGACCCTGGCGGGCAGCACGTGGCCCGCCTGCTTTGCACTTGGTTCCCCTGCCGTAGCGGCGCCGACCGCCTGGCGCGACGCCGACTTTACGTTCGCTTTACCAAGAGTTGACCGCAGATTGTCATTGGCGGCCGTTGTCGTGCGGACGGGTCCTTAGAATTGCTTAGACGATCTAAGCATTCATTCAATCTCGATGATCAAGAAGCCCGCCTCCACGGCACAGCGTGGCACCACCGACGATGTTCTGGCGTGCGCGGGAGACCTGATGGAAGTCATGCCGCTGGTGATGGGCGCCATGCGTGCAGCGATGCGCCGGCAACTGGGAGGCGGCATGACCGTGCCGCAGTTTCGCTGCCTGAACTTCATCGACCGAAATCCCGACTGCTCGATCAGTGCCTTGGCGGCCCACATGGGCACCACGCTGGCCACCGCATCCACCAGCACGGACCGGCTGGTACGCGCGGGTTTGGCCCGAACACGTGCCGCGCCGGCCGACCGACGCCGCAGCGAACTGCGCACCACCGCCAAGGGTGCGGAAATGCTCGCGGGAATGCGCAAGTGCGCGCGGCAGGACATGGCCGCCGCATTGGGGAGCCTGGGGGACGACGACATCGCCTTGCTACGCCAGGCCATGGCAGCACTGCGCCACGGCTTCGGAGCAGGTTTGGGCGGCCCGGCTGCCAACACGGCGTTCTGACAACGCAAGCAAACAACGGACTTCAATGAGATCGGATTTCGCATGAAACGCAGCACATGGGTTGCTACCGGATTTGTCATCCTGGTGGCGTTGGCGGCTGGCGGTTATGGGTACTGGCAGCAACGCAGCGCGAAGGGCGTGGCAGCGGCTGAGGCGTCTTCCTCAGCACGCGAGGCCGCAGGCGGCAGCGGCGCAGGGAATCCTGCGCGCGGCGCAAGCGGCGCGGGCGCCGTTGGCGCCCCTGCGGTGAGTGTTTCCATCGTCAAGGCGGTCACGCGCGATCAGCCGGTCCTGCTCGACGCCACAGGAACCGTGGTGGCACTCAATATGGTCGACGTGCGCCCGCAGGTCGTGGGCCAGATCCGCGAGGTGCATGTGCGTGAGGGCCAGTTCGTGCAACGCGGGCAATTGCTGTTCACGCTCGATGACCGCAACGACCAGGCCAATGTGGCCAGGGCCCGGGCGCAACTGACCAAGGACCAGGCCGCACTGGCCGACGCGCAGCGCCAGCTCAAACGCAGCCGCGAACTGGTGGCGCAGCAGTTTCTTTCGCAAAGCGCGCTCGATTCGGCGCAGACGCTGGTGGCCAGCCAGCAGGCCGTGGTCGGTGCCAGCCAGGCGGCGCTGGATGCGACACAGCTCGGTCTGGGCTACAACCGCATCACCGCGCCGGCCAGTGGCCGGGTCGGGGCAATCAACGTCTACACCGGAACGCTGGCACAGCCCACCGGTGCGGTGTTGCTGACGATCACGCAGCTCGACCCGATCGCGGTCGCCTTCAGCCTGCCCCAGCGCTACCTGGGCGATGCGCTGCAGGCGCTGCAAGGCGGCCACGGCGAGGTGCAGGCCCAGCTTTCAGCTGGCAGCGAGGCATTGACCGGCAAGCTGCAGTTCGTCGACAGCGCGGTCGATTCGGCATCGGGTACGGTGCGCGTGAAGGCGGTGTTCAGCAACCCCCACCAGACACTGTGGCCCGGCGCCTATGCCACGGTCCGCATGACGGTGCGCACACTGGCCGATGCCATCATGGTGCCCCAGGAGGCGATCATCACCAGCCAGGAAGGGGATACGGTGTACCTTGCCGGCGCCGACAACAAGGCGGTCTTGCGCAAGATCAAGGTGGTGTACCCGGCTGGCACCGATGCGGTGGTAACCGGGCTGAACGCCGGTGACCCGGTCATCGTCGACGGCCGGCGCAATGTGCGACCCGGTGTGCCGGTGGTCGTGCGCAGCGCGGACACGGCCACGGCGACCAAGGCCGCCCGGTCCGGTCCGAAGGAAAAGATGGCCTCGCCATGAACCTGTCCGAGCTGTTCATCCGGCGGCCGGTGATGACGGTGCTGCTCAACCTGGCCATGGTGGTGGCGGGGGCCATCGCGTACAACAAGATCCCGGTCGCCGCGCTGCCGCGCTACAACACACCGGTGATCAACGTCTCGGCGTCGCTGCCCGGCGCCAGCCCGAACACCATGGCGAACTCGGTGGCGCAGCCGCTGGAGAAGCAGTTCCAGAATATTCCCGGCGTGAACGTGATCAGCTCCAACAGCATCCAGGGCGCCACCACGGTGACACTGGAGTTCGAGCAAGGGCGCGATATCGACGCCGCAGCCGTCGATGTGCAGGCCGCGCTGCTGCGCGCGCAGCGCCAGTTGCCCAAGGAGATGACCTCGTCGCCGAGTTACCGCAAGGTCAACCCGGCGGATGCGCCGATCCTGTTCATGGCGCTCACGTCGCCATCGCTCAACCCCTCCGATCTGCAGAGTTATGCCGAGAACCTGATCGTGCCCACGCTCTCCACCCTGGACGGCGTGGCGCAGGTCAACATCAACGGGCAAAAGCGTTATGCGGTGCGGGTGCGCGTCAACCCGCAGGCATTGACCGCGCGCAACATCGGTCTCGATGAACTCGGCGCCACGCTGGGCACGGCCAATGCCAATTCGCCATTGGGCACCTTGCAGGGCCCCAAGCAACTGCTGACGCTGGACACACGCCAGCAACTGAACAACGCCGCCGATTTCAGCGGCCTGATCGTCAGCAGCAAGGGCGGCAATACCGTGCGGCTGCGCGATGTGGCCACGGTGGAAGACAGCTATGAAAGTGTCAACACCTTCGCCAGCTTCAATGGCGAGCGCGCGATCCTGCTGTCGGTGCAGCGCCAGCCCGATGCCAATACCGTGGCGGTGGTCGATGCCGTCAAGGCGGCACTGCCCGGCTTTCGGGCCCAGCTGCCGCATTCGGTGCAGGTCACGCTGGTCAATGACCGCTCCACGTCGATCCGCGAGTCCATCCACGATGTGACGCTCACGCTGCTGGGCACGATCGCGCTGGTGGTGATGGTGATCTTCCTGTTCCTGCGGCGCTTTGTGGCAACGGCCATTCCCACGCTGTCGCTGCCGGTTTCGCTGATCGGGGCCGTGGCATTGCTGTTTGGCCTGGGCTACAGCCTGGACAACATCTCGTTGCTGGGGCTCACACTGGCGGTCGGTCTGGTGGTGGACGACGCCATCGTGATGCTGGAGAACATCATGCGCCATGTCGAGGACGGCATGCCACCCTTTGCGGCAGCGCTGCGCGGCTCGCGCGAGGTCGGCTTCACCATTATCTCGATCTCCAGCTCGCTGATCGCGGTGTTCATCCCGATTTTCTTCATGCCCGGCGTGATCGGCCTGCTGTTCCATGAATTTGCGGTCGTCGTTGCGCTGGCCATCGTGGTGTCCGCGTTCGTGTCGCTGACGCTGGTGCCGATGATGGCCGCGCGTTTTCTGGTGGACGATGCCCACAAGAAGCCGCCGGGCATGATGGTGCGCGCATTCGAGCGCGGCTTCAATGGCATGCTGAGCCTGTATACCCGCAGCCTCGACGTCGCGCTGCGCATGCGCGCGCTGGTGCTGATCGTGGCATTGCTGACCTTCGCCGCCACGGCCTATCTGTTCATCGAAATCCCCAAGGGATTCTTCCCGCAGGAAGACATCGGGCAGATCAGCGTATCGACCGAAGCCGCGCAGGACACGTCGTTCTACGACATGCTGCGCCTGCAGGACGCCGTGGTGAGCATCGTGCGTGCCGACCCCAACGTGGCCACCGTCAACTCGTTCAACGGCGGCTCCCGGACCCAGAACACCGGCAACATGTTCATCAACCTCAAGCCGCGCAATGCGCGCGCCCCGATGCCGCAGGTGATCGAGGAATTGCGCCGCAAACTGCGTGCGGTGCCCGGCATCACGGCGTACATGCAACCGATCCAGAATCTGCGGCTCGGCGGACGTCCGAGCAAATCCCGGTACCAGTACACGCTGCAGAGCGTGCAGGACGGCGACATCAACAGCTGGGCCCAGCAGCTGCAGGAGAAGCTGCGCGTCGATCCGCTGTTTCGCGACGTGACCAGCGATGCACAGTTGCAGGGCCTGCAGGCCGAGCTCATCATCGACAGCGACCGTGCCAATTCGCTGGGCGTCAACATCAACGCGCTGCGATCCACGCTGTACAGCGCGTTTGGCGAACGCCAGGTTTCCACCATCTACACCTCGGCCGACACCTACCAGGTCATCATGGAGCTGGCGCCGCAAGCGCGCGAAGACGAAAGCGCCTTTGCCAACATCTATCTGCGCGCCAACACAGGCGCCCTGGTGCCGCTGAACGCCATCGCCACCGTCAAGCGCACGGTGGGCCCGAGCTCGATCAACCATGTCGGGCAATTGCGCGCGGTCACGGTCTCGTTCAATCTGGCTCCCGGGGTTGCGCTGGGTGACGCCACGAAGAAGATCGAGGATTACCGCGAAGCGCTGCGCATGCCGGCGTCGATCATCACCAGTTATGGCGGTGACGCGGCGGTGTTCAAGAGCTCGCAAGGCAGCCAGGTCATCCTGCTGGTGGCGGCCCTGTTGGTCATCTATGTGCTGCTGGGCGTGTTGTACGAGAGCTTCATCCACCCGCTGACCATCTTTGCAGGCCTGCCGTCGGCCGCAGTGGGCGCATTGCTGCTGCTCAAGTTCACCGGGCAGGATCTGACACTGATCGCCACCATCGGCATCCTGATGCTGATCGGAATCGTGAAGAAGAACGCGATCATGATGATCGATTTCGCGCTCGATGCACAGCGCCATCGGGGCATGTCGGCAGCCGAGGCGGTGCGCGAGGCCTGCGTGCTGCGCTTTCGCCCCATCATGATGACCACACTGGCCGCACTGATGGGCGCGCTGCCGATCGCACTGGGCCTGGGCGCCGGCGCGGAATTGCGCCAGCCGCTGGGCCTGGCGGTCGTCGGCGGCCTGGTGTTCTCGCAGGCCATCACGCTGTACATCACCCCGGTGATCTACATCGCGCTGGACCGGTTCAGCGGCACCGGGCCGGTGACAACGCCGGAGGTGGCGGATGTGCCAGCCTGATTTTTCCGCCCTCACCTGCCGACCAGGCCTGGTGCGCGAACTTCAGGGCCCCGGCGTTGGCAGACTGGGTAGTCGCAGCGCAGATTGCGCCGGAGCCGGAGTCCGGGCGCCATTCATCACCAGCGACAACATCGTGTAGTAGCCCACGATTCCCAGCAGGTCCACGGTGCCTTGTTCACCCAGTTGCGTCAAGGCGGCGGCCCAGGTCGCATCGTCGACCTGCTTGTCGACCAGCGATTGCACCGACACGTCGTAGACCACCTGCTCATCGGCACGGCCCAACGGTGGTCTCTGGCGCACACCGATCGCCTGCACCACGGCCGCGTCAATACCCTCGCGGATCGCGATGGGCGCATGGATGGCCCACTCCACCTGCTGCGACCAATGGCGTGCCGTGACCAGAATGGCCAGTTCCGACAGGCGCAGGCCCAGGGCACTGCGATAACGCAGGTACTCGCCCATGCGCTGGGCATGGGTGCACAGTTCCGGGCTGCGCAACAGCGGCACAAACGGCGCGATGACGGCACCGCGCGGACCCCGGATGATTTCGTCGGCACATACGCGCTGGGCATCCGTCCATGAGGATGACGCAATGGGGGGAAGTCGGTCCTGTGTCACGAGGGCTCTTTCTGGCAGGTTGTCTGGTCATTGTCGTTCGGGCAATGGGCGCCGGTCGCGTGCAGTTCGAGGTACCGAGTCGAAGCTGAGGACACCTTTGCGCCCCATCGTAGGACCATCCAATGGAACCCGGATTCCTTGGCACAATCAAAGCCATGCTTGATATTCAAGCATGCTTCGCAATAGCACCTGAAGGGCAAAAGATGAGTAGATGTGTGCAGATCTGGCGCAGCATTCTGGTGACCGTTGCCTTGCTCATCGCGACGCAGCCACTGTTGGCCGAGGCCTTGTTCGACGGTACGTCAGCCCGAAAAATTGCGGCAGGGACACCTCTTGATGCCGGGAGCACCGTTGGCGGATATCCGATTTATCGGGGCGACCACGCATGGCAACTGACCTCAACCCATGCCAGCCAACCGAACACAATGGGCGTGATATATGGTGCCGTGGGCTTGGTGCAATTCATCGGTGATCTGTATGCGGCTGAAATGGTGACGACGGCCAACCTGAATCAATCGGGGCACGCCTTTTATCTGACCAGTAACAATTGTGGCGGTGAACACCTGGTGAAGAATGATCAGTCGCGCGCTGGCCGAGGCGACAGTGCCTGGGACAACTGCCTGACGATCGACCCGTTTGTCGCAAAAATCAATGGCAAGGATGTCACGATGCTTCGGTTTCGCGTAACACAGACTCAAGAGGGAAATCGTTACTACGGGATTGATCTTCTGCTCAACCCTGCGGTTCTTGGCTTCGCATCGACGCATGTGAGTGACTGGACCGTGGCGTCCATGACTGGCGATCCCAACCGCCGACAGTTCATGGTCGAGGTTGCTGCGTGGGGCAAGCAATTGCAATCTGCCGCATTGGCCGCCATTGCGTGGGGCAAGCCCGCGGACGCCTTTCGAAACGTACCGCCGTGGCGCGCGCTGGCCAGCCGATCCAGCGAGGCCGGGACAGCCCTGGAGTCGGCGTTGGCCGCGGCAACCGAGGCACGTATTGCGGACGATCTACGCAAAAGCCAAGCGCTGGCAACGATGGGCCAGGGCTTGCGGGTCGGGGATCATTTGATATATGTCGATCGCGACGGCATTTCCGGTGCCATGAGTTCGCAAATGGAATTCTCGATAGACCGGATCGATTCGGACCAGATCCTGCTCAACGGCGGGTCGACCGTATTGGGCCGTGACGGCACGCCGCGAAGCGGCCGCCTTGCAAGCACCTACATCTTTGCATTTGGCACCGACGCAAGGGCGACCAGCGCGAAGTTCAAGATCGATGGCTACAACGAAAGCGTGACCGTGGGGCTCGATCCCCTGGGCCAGGCCGACATAAAGATTGGCGACGTCACTTTGCAGGTCAGCAAATATGCCGTACGCGGCCGAGCCAGTTATGAGATACCACACGGCCTAGTGGCTACCGCCCTGCCCAAGGTCGGCGCAGAGATCACTGGTGAACTGGTGATTGACAATGCCACCGGACTGACCGTATCGCTGCGAACCCGTTCCAGGCATACCGACTACAACGTCACGCGCGAATTGGTCTCCGTGCAACGCTGATTCATCAGACCGAGCCACAAATGTCGCCAGCAGGGCAGTCGGCCGCTCAATCAAACTTACGGCGCTCATGCTTTGAAGGGCGGCATCGACAAAGCCCGTATGTCGATTGATGGCCGCCAAACGGCAGCCTCGATCCTGTGAGTTGCTCCGCTGGGCCCGGCCGCATTTGAGCTGACGAGCCAACTGGCGCATGTTTTGCCAAGCGGCGGAGCGGGCCACGCCTTTTTGCGCGTGCAAATCTTCCACGACGCCGGCCAACAACGATACCGGATTGCCGGATCACTCCCAAATGAGAGGTGTGCACCTGGCCCCAATGGCTAACCATGGCTTCGTGAGAACGCCGGGTCGCCCCAGGTTTTCTCGCACTCCCTCTGGAGGCCTGGCCAAGCCAGGATTGGGGGCACTTACGAGGAGGATTTCCCATGTTGTTCACCAACCCGCATGTGCCAAGGCGCGTCCCGTCCAGTCCAGCCGGTCAGGGTTTTCGGCTCTGCGCGCTGGTCATGGCGCTGGCCGCTTCTTGTTCCGTTGGCCCGGCCAGCGCGGCGCCGATCGGCTGGACTGGTGCCAGCAGCTTCTGGGACATCGCCACGAACTGGAGCAGCAACCCTCAGCTGCCCGGCGCGAGCGATGACGTGACGATCGACGTCAGCGGCGTTCGCACGATCACCGTGCGCGCCACCGGCGGACCGTTTTTTGTCCAGTCGCTGGGCCTCGGTGGCGACGATACGTTGTCCATCGCAGGCGGCGCCCTGACCGTGGGCAACAGCTATGCGGCCAAGGCCGGCACCTCGGTCACCAGCGGGAGCCTGGTGCTGAACGGCGCCAGCAGCATGGCATCGCTGACCCAGGCCGCCGCGGGGACGATCGGTGGAACGGGCCAGCTCACGGTGACCGGCAGCGCCGCGCTGTCGGGCACCCACACCGGGATGGGCAGCACGGTACTGCAAGGCGCCAGCAGCATCAGCGGCCTGAACCTGGATGCGGGACGCGTGTTGACGAACCAGGGCACGGTGACCTTGACGGGGAGCATGAACCTGAACCCGGCCAACAACACCGGCGCCGGCAGGGTCGACAACGCAGCTGGCGCACTGTTCGACGTGCGCACCTTCAATCTGTCCATCACGGCGTCCGATCTGCCCGATCTGCAGTCGCTGGCCGGTCATCCGGCGTTCCACAATGCCGGTACCTTTCGCAAGAGCACGGGCGGCAATTACGGCGTGGGTGTGTTTTTCGACAACACCGGCACCATCGACGTGCAGCAGGGAAATTTCAGCTTCGCGGCCGGCAGCAGCAACGGCGGCGCCAACACCTTCGCCTCCGGTGCATCACTCACGTTGTCCGCCGGCACCCACGACATCGGCACCGGTGCCAGTTTCAGCGGCCCGGGTGTGCTGACCGTGGCCGGCGCTGCCACCGTCGTCAATCTGACCGGTCCGGTCACCATTGCCAGTGCATTCACCCAGTCGGGCGGTACGCTACAAGGCGGGGACCTGGCGCTCACCGGCACCACCACGCTGGCCATCAGTTCTTCGCTGGGCATGATGTCGGGCGCCGGCACCACCCGGCTGCAGGGAACGACCGGCATCTCCAGCTTCAGCCTCGATGCCGGACGTGTATTGCGCAACGAAGCCACCACGAACGTGACAGGCAGCATCGAACTCAACCGGACCCTGGCCGCAGGCGCAGGCCGGATCGACAATGCCGCGGGTGCACTGCTGGACATACGCACCTCCAACCACGCCATCACCTCCGATAACAATGGCGCCGCCGACAACGGCCTGGACGCCTATCTCCGCAATGCAGGTATCGTGCGCCGCAGCACACTGGGCAACAACTATTCGATCGGTGTGCGCTTCGAGAACCTGTCCTCGGGTGTGGTGGACCTCGTCACGGGTGGCCTCACGCTGTCCGGGGGCGGCGACCACCGCGGCGGCGCCACACTGGCAGCAGGCACCACGCTGGCCTTGGGCGGCGGCACCCACGACATCCATGCCGGGGCCAGCTTCAGCGGCCTCGGGACGTTCGCCGTGAACGGCGCGTCCACGGTCGTCAACGTCGACACGCCACTCACGATCACCAGCGCGTTCAGCCAGTCCGGCGGCACGATCCAGGGCAGCGACCTGACGCTGGCCGGTCCCACCGCGCTGGGCATCAGTTCATCGCTGGGTTACATGACCGGCCCGGCCACCACCACGCTGCAAGGCGCAACCACCTTCGGCGGTCCCAACGCCTTCAGCCTGGATGCCAAGCGCGTGTTGCGCAACGAGGGCAACGCCGTGCTGGCCGGCTCCATCCAGCTCAACCGCACCAATGCCGTGGGGGCGGGCCGGCTGGAGAACGCCGCCAGCGGCGTCATCGATGTGCAGACCTTCAATCTGGCCATCTCTTCGGCCGACCAGGGCCCGCTGGACCGCGGCCAGGACGCGCGTTTCGACAACGCCGGATTGCTCAAGAAAACCAGTGCGGGCAACTACACCATCGCCGTGCCCTTCTTCAACACCGGCACTGTATCGGTGGAAAAAGGCAGCCTCACGTTCAGCCAGGGCATTGCCGGCCACTCGGGTCGCATAGTGGTGGGCGCGGGTACCACGTTGAGCAATGCCGGCTTGCTGGACAACCGCGGCATCGTGCAGGGCTCCGGTACGATCAGCGCGCCGACCCTGAGCAACCACGGCACGGTAAGCCCCGGCCTGTCGCCCGGCACCTTGACGCTGCAGGGCAACTTCGAGCAGTCCGGCGACGGTCTGCTCGACATCGAACTGGCGAGCCTGGCGACGTTCGACAGCCTGGTTGTATCGGGCACCGCGAACCTGGACGGAAGCCTTCAACTGCGCCCGTTTGGCGGATACGCACCGGTCGTGGGCGACAGCTTCGTGGTTCTGCGCTCCGCCGGCGGACTGAGCGGCACATTCGGCCAGGTGCTGACGCCAGAGACCGGCGGCTTCGCTGCGGGCGTGGACTTCGACGTCTTGTATGACTACGGCCTGGGAACGGTCACGTTGCAGGTCGCCGCAGTGCCCGAGCCTGAGACCTGGGGACTGCTGCTGGCCGGGCTTGCGATGGTAGGCTGGGCCGCCCGCCGGCGCAGGGGACACACCGTGCGCGCATCTGTCGACGATCCAGAACTACCGGGGCACAGCCGGAAATAGGAATTTGAGGGAAATCCCATTCCCGCAGGTGGTGATCGCGACAATGGCGGCCCAGATGCAGGTCGGCCTGTCAACGTTGGCCGCCAACCGCAGCGACATGCCGACGTTGACCGGTTCTGTCGGGCGCGTATAACGCGCGCACCGCAACACGATCGAGAACCTGCTGCTGTTCGCTGCGCTGGTTCTGGTCGTGGTGGTTGCGCAGAAGAGCAACAACATGACGCTGATGGGTGCACAGCGGCTTCTCTGGGCCTGGCTGGTCTGCGCGGTCTTGCATGGCGCAGGCATTCCGTGGCTGCGCACCGACGGCCGGGCCGTGTCGGTGGCCGGCATGGTGATGGCATTGAGCCAGTTGGTTTGACGCTACGTTGCAGACTGGCATGGGCCACGCGACCGTCTCCGTTATCCCCCCAGCCCGTCCGGGAAGCTCAACAGCCGCCGGACCAGATCACTCTGTCTTTCGGAGCCGGTCTTCATCAGCAGCGTGCGCAGCTGGCTGCGCACGGTGCTCAGCGCAACATGGCGTTGCTTGGCGATGCGCTCCACACTGTGGCCAGCGCTCAGCAACATGCCAACGTCCGCTTCTGCGGGAGTCAGGCCGAACAATTCCTGGATCACGAAGGGGTCGCATTGCGCCTGTGGGCCCACTGCAACCCCTTGCCTATGCAGGAACGCAATTCTCCGCGACGGCCGCTGGTTATTCGATCACAAACTTCAGCTACTCGGCAACTGGCGGAGCGGTGTTCACGGCCGCGCCGGTGCCCGAGCCTTCCACCTGGGCCATGATGTTTGCCGGCATCACCTTGCTCGGTGCAATGGCGGCACGCCGGCGCGGGCAATTCGGCCAGCTGCCCCGGGCAGTCTGAACTGGCGCGACGCCACCAGCGCTGGTGTTCGCGGCCCGGCGCGCAGCGAGCAGACGGGCCTGGTGTGGATCTACCGCGAGCGCCTGCCCGCGAGCCAGGTGGCGGCGAAAGGGGGCCGAAGCCCCGGCGTCTGTGCCAGATTCAGCTCACCGTCACCCGTGGGTGGTGCGGCGCCGGCGCACGGCACCGGCCACCACCCCCAGGCCGGCCAGCAGCATCGCGAGGGATGCGGGCTCCGGAACGGCCGCGACGGCATTGGTATTGAGCACGTACGAGCCGCCCGACTGCGGTGCGTCGGTGCTGGCATATACCGCCAGCGAGTAGCGGCCGGCCAGGTTGTTGCCATTCACGTCGAACAGCTTGAAGCGCAGGAACGGGTCGCCCCAATTGTTGAAAATTCCCAGCGGATTGGCGTCATTCGTGGGGCCGCCACGTGCACCATCCTCCGATGTCACCATGCCGCGGTACAGCAGTGGCCCGGTCTGGGCGTTGACGGTCACGTCGGTGATGTTGCTGATCGCGGGGCGGTCGTTCAGGTCGAACTGCGACACGTCGCCCGCATACACGGTGACGCTGAGTTTCGTGGGTCGGCTCAGGCGCGTGAAATCGAAGATCGTGTCTTCGGTCTGGGTAGGACGCACATCGAATACGAACCAGTCGATCTGGCTGTTCAGGTCCCGTCCGGGCTCGTCAAAGCTGACGTTGTCGGTGACCGAGAAGATCACCCCGGAGACATTGATGAGCGATTGCGGTATGACGTTGGCCGCCTGGGCATGACCGGCAAGCACCAGCGCACCCATGGAGACGAGACTCCAGGATTTCATGACTACTCCCGTGCGTTTGCAAGCAGTTTCAGACTGGGCAATTGTTATCGCGAAGCGACGAAGGATGCAATAGTTCGTTCGACCCACTGCAGCGCCTGCACCGGTGGAGCGCGCCGGCAGCACCGGCCGGGTCGGTGGCATACCGGCTGCCGACGGCGATCGTCGTCAAGGCTGCATCGCCACGATGCGCTGCAGCTTGCCACTGCGTCCCCGGATGAACGCGGCGTGCGGCTCGTGAACGACGGTGATGGGCGCCAGACCCTGCAGCCTGGCGAATCGGCACAGCGCCGACTCGCAACGCGCGGCTGCCGCCCTGGCTTCGGCGCCCCGCAGCGCGAGGCGCAATACCAGCGTACGGGCGTTGCGTTGGTGCAGCTGAAAGTCGAATACGCCCGCATCATCCTCCAGCACGGTGCACAGTGCCAACGGCAATACGGTGACCGGACGCCCCCGTTGGCCCGCCATCACCAGCACATCATCCTGCCGACCCTGCACGTCGATCACGGGCAGAGGTGAACCGCAGGCGCAGGGCTGGGTTGCGACGGTGATCCGATCGCCGATGTCGTAACGGACCAACGGCTGCACATGGTTGGCCAGGTTGGTCAGCAAGGTGGTGTGGGACCGGGTACCTGCCGGTACCGGCCGCCAGGCGCGGTCGACCGGCTCCAGGATGACCCAGTCCGCATTCACATGCATGTTCCCATGGGCGCACTCCCAGCCTATCGGCAAGAACTCGGAGGCGCCATAACTGTTGCGGACCTTGCATCCCAGGGCTTGCGCGATGTGCTCACGCTGCGCGCTGCCCAATGTCTCGCCGCCGGTCCAGACCTCACGCAGACGCACATGCAGGCTGCCGCGTCCGGCCTCGTCGGCCAGCATCGCCGCGGCGCTCGGATAACTGGCAATCACGGACGGAGAAAAATCATTGAGCGCCTGCACCAGCCGCGCTACCGGTTGCTCGATGGAGAAGCAGCGCAGGGTCTGTGCCATCCAGGGACTGATCTGGCGCAATCGCTGCATGGACACCATGCTGGCGAAATGCCCGCTGGTCGCACCGACAAACGCGATCCGTTGCGCGAGCAGCGCAGGGTCAGGCCAACCCATCGCAACGGAAGGTGTGGCGCGGCGCAGGCTTTCGAGCGCATCGTAGACTGCCATCGCACGCGCGTCTTGCACGAACACCGCCGGTTCGCCGCTGGTGCCGGAACTCACCCAGACCTGGTAACGACCGAGAAACGGTTGTGCGATGTTGCCGGGGTCGGCGGTAAATTGCACCAGTTCCGGCAAGTGCAACGCAGGATCGGCGACCCAATCGTCGAATCGCGCCATCAGATCTCGCTTGTGCATCACCGGCAAATCCTGCAGCGTGATGGCATCGCCCGCACGCCCCTGCACCAGGCCCCGCAACCAGCGTGATCGGCTGGCAGAGTCCAGCAGCGAGGTCAACCGGCTGCGCTGGCGCAGGGTGATCGCCCGCGGCGATTGTGCATGCGCGCAACCCACGTCCCAGGCCACTTCGGCCAGGCGCAGCGGATCGAAAACGGCCATCATGCTGACGACGCCATCGCGGGCAGGCCGATCGTCTGAGCCACCAGCACCTGCTCGTCGTCACCCAGCCCCATTGCACGCCCCAGGCCATCCCGATCGATCCAGGCACGCAGAACCGTGGCCAGGCCAGCCGCGGCGCAGTACAGGTAGACGTTCTGAGCCATCGCCCCCGCGGCCAACCAGGCGTAGGCCTGGCGCTGTGAGGCCGGAACCATGGACATGCGGGCATGGTGCGCCACGAACACCAGCTCCAGCGGGGCCGTATCGACAAAGTCCTGGTAGCCGGTGACACGGCGCACGTCGGAGTCGCTCACCATCAGCAGCTGGTGGCCGGTTGGCGCATAACGGTACAGGCCACCTGGCAATGCCACATAGACATCCACCTCCTGCGCATTCATTGCGCTGGGCGCAGTGCGGCCACCGAGTTCCGGGCGATTGACACCGCCCGCGGCCCACAGCAGGTTCGACACCGTCTGCAAATCCAGCGGCGCCGGATCGAAGTCGCGTTGCGACTGGCGCAATTGCAACGCCTGCATCAGGGACCCTTGGCGATCGGTCTGCGGCAGCGGCAGCGGCAAGGTGCTGACCGCGTATCCCTGCGCCGGCGCGGGCTTGAGCTGGCCGATCAAACCGAGTGCCATCTTGGTCAGTGTGTTCATGCATGCTCCAGTTCGGGTAGCGCAGCCCACGAACGGCGTGCGCGAAACGCCAGTACCTCAGAATCGGTAGTTGAGCTGCGCGGACAGGATCACGGCCCGGCTGTCGTAGTGACCATTGAGCAGACCGTTGGACAGCGCCGCAGCCGGATCACCCGGGTTGCCACCATTGGCATTGATCCTTGCCGTCTTGATGAAGATGTAACCTGCACCCATGTCCAGCGTGAGTTTCGGGTTCACGATGTATAACGCACCCAGCGTCAGCATGGTTCGATCGGCGTCCGGCAGGCGCGCTGTCATGTCCACGCGTTGTACCGGGCTCTTGTCGAAGGCCAGGCCGCCGCGCAACGTCCATTGCGGGCTGTAGTGGTAGTTCGCGCCGATGGACACTTTCCAGGTGTTCTTGAAATTCTCCGGCGTGTTTTGCAGCACAGCGCCATTGGCGCGCATGAAAGTGAGGTACTTGATCGTGGACCACTGCGTCCACTGCGCATCGGCCATCAGGTCCCACCGATCATCGAGCTGCGTGAAATACGACAGGTTGACGATGGCGGGGATCTTGACGTCGGACGTGATCGCAGAGTTGAACAAGCGTGTCGTGTTGACACCGCCGGCGAGCAAGGCCGTGACTGCCGGCGCCCCGGCCGGGAGCGCAGGATTCGTGAAGCCGACCGTGCCATCGAGACGGTACTTCATGCTCGAGCGGTAGTGCAGCCCGACACGGCTCCTGTCATTGAGGCTCCACAACAAGCCGGCATTCCAGCCGTAGGCGTTGTCAGACCCTCTTACCCGTGCGCCCGACTCCAATCCCGCCGTGGCCGCGGCGATGGCGTTGAAACCGGCACTTCCGGGCGCAATGCCATTGAGTGCGGCCGCGCTGAGCAAGGCGCCGGCATAGTTGACCCGGTTGGTGAACTCGGCAGACATGTGCTGGATATTGAGGCCCAGTCCTACAGCCAGAGCATCCGATGCCTTGTACGACAGGCTCGGGTTGACGTTGATGGTCTTGATGCTCGATTTGATCGCTTGAAACCGCCCCGCCCAGCCGGCGTCGTATTCGGTCACCAGGCCCCAGGGCGCGCTCACCCCGAGACCCATCGAGATCCGGCTGTCGATCGGCTTGACGATGTAAAAATTGGGCACCGGCGCCAGGCTGCCAGCATCGCCTCCGTTGCCGCCCAGACCCTGACCCGCAGCAGCCGTGGAAGATTCGTTGCGAAACTTCAGTGACGGGGTGATCAAGTGCAGGGCACCGCTCACCTGGCTGTCGCCGATACGCGACATGCCGGCGGGGTTGGACCATACAGTCGTCGCATCCTGCGCCTGCGCAGCGCCACCAGCGTACGCACTGCCCAATCCTGACCCTGACGTCTCACTGAGCTGGAAGCCGGCCGCATGGGCGATCATCGGCCCACAGGCGCATGCGAAGGCCACGATCAGTGCGCGCCCGCAGGCGGCCATGGTGGATTTGGGCAGCATGAGGATCTCCTGGAAATGGTCCGAAAAACGGGGCGACTTTTCCGCTGCCATTGAACTGATCCTATGACAGACGCTTTGCCGTCGCATTGATCAAGAACAGCTTTCGCAGCTTCTCTTGCCATCAGCGCAGTCGCGTGGGAACGCACCGCGGTGGCTTTACAACCGATTGGCGTCGTCAGGCTGCTTGCGTGACGCCTTCGGCGTTGTTGCGGAAGCGGTCGACACACCGGCCGTCTTTCGCCGTCAGGCCTTGCCGTCCTTGCGCCCGCGCTCCGTGGGCCATTCCTGCATCTCCCGAGCGATGACCTCGGCCAACGGCGTGATATGGCCTTAGGCGCTGGCGGCCTCCAGGGCCTTCATGCAGGCATCACGCCGGCTCATCCGGATCGCAGTTCACGGGTACCTTTTGACTGCGAGCCGAACAATGAAAGTCGCTTGATGTAGTGCCGCTCGCAGAAATGCGTGAGCTTGGAAGACTCAATGGCAAACAGAGGGTTCATGTCAACTGCTCCTCATTTGCCAGGGTGGCGAGCCAGCAGGCAAAACTCTCCGATCTTGAAACGGGCCAGGTCAAAGCGAAAAGGCCCTCAAGAATCGCTCCTTGAAGGCCTCTGTACTGTCTCTTGGTCGGTGTGAAAGGATTCGAACCTTCGACCCCTTGCACCCCATGCAAGTGCGCTACCAGGCTGCGCCACACACCGAAGCTGGCAATTATAGCCGCGCTATGGCGCTCGAAATTCAGTAACCGGCCGACAAAAGTTCGCGGATCTCGGAGAGTTCGCGGCGAACCATCAGCAGCTGACCGGACGCCGGAAACGCTTCGGCCTCGAGTTCGCTTTCGGTGAAATCGTCGAGTTCGGAGTCGCCTGTTTCGATGACTTCGACACCGTCAAGCAATACCTCGCCGTTCTTGCGCTTGTCGCGCTCGCTTTGCATCAGCTCCTGCATCTTGTTGCGGGCGCCACTGATGGTGAACCCCTGGTCGTATAGCAGGTCGCGGATGCGCCGGATCATCAGCACCTCGTGGTGCTGGTAATAGCGGCGGTTGCCGCGCCGTTTCATGGGCCGCAGCTGGGTGAACTCCTGCTCCCAGTAACGCAGCACATGCGGTTTGACGCCGCAAAGATCGCCGACTTCACCGATGGTGAAATAGCGTTTGGCTGGGATGAGCGGGAGATTATTCCCCATTGAAATCAAAGCTGTAGGCGAGAAAGCTTCGAGGTTACTCTAAGAAGCGCAGGATGCAAAGGCTCTGCGCCTTGTCACAGCACAAATAACTGGCGAGAAAGCGTCAAACGACCGCAGCAGGTGGCTGCTGTTGCGGCTGCCCCACTTGCTGAATCTGCTCCTTGAGCTTGTGGCTCGCATGAAAAGTCACCACGCGACGGGCCCGGATCGGGATCGCCTCGCCGGTGCGGGGATTGCGGCCCGGCCGCGGAGCCTTGGTGCGAATCTGGAAATTGCCGAACCCCGAGATCTTGACGTCGGTGCCGTCCACCAGGCTGGTGGAGATCAGGTCGAAGAACGCGTCGATCATGTCCTTGGATTCTCTTTTGTTGAGCCCGATCTGCTCGAACAGCAGTTCGGCCAACTGGGCCTTGGTCAAGGCCGGGGTTTCCAGGCTTTCAATCGCGAGTTCCATCAGGCAAGTCTCTTTCGTTGTTTTTGGCAGCAGCATGTCCGGCAGGCGACCGGCCCGCCGCTTTTCGTCAGGCGCGCTGGCGCGCCCCTACATCGGTGGCCAGTTGGGCCAGCACCGATCGAACCACCTGCTCGATCTCCTCATCGGTCAGGGTAGCGTCGTCATTATTGAGCGTCAAGCGAACCGCCAGGCTTTTCTCGGCCGCTTGCCCCCTATTAACAACACCCTCGGCTGCCATGCCGGCTGCAGGCTTGGGCCGATAGACGTCGAACAGGTCGGCACTGCGCAGCAGACCCTCGGTGGGCGCGGCATGGATGGAGGCCATCAATGCCGCGTGGCTTACCTGCTCTGCCACCCATACCGCAATGTCGCGCTCCACCGCCTGGTGCTTGGACACCGGCTTGAACGCCGGCAGCGGGCGCTGCAGCACGGCATCGAGCTCAAGCTCGAACATCACCGGCGTGCCGGCAATCTCGTAGGCCTGGCGCCAGCGCGGGTGCAACTCGCCCACGTGGCCGATGATCTTGCCACCCAGCGCCACGCTGGCACAGCGACCGGGGTGCATCGCGGGATGTTGGGCTGGCGCAAACGTGGGCCGCATCGGCGAGAGCAGCGCCTCGACATCGCCCTTGGCATCGAAGAAATCGGTGGCGCGCTCCTTGCCGCTCCATTGCAGCTGGTCCGCACCACCGACGGCCATGGCGGCCACGCGCATCGGCTGGCGCAGGCCGGCCACGGCGGTCGGACCGTCTTGCGCGGAGGCATCGCGCAGGAACACGCGGCCGAGTTCGAACACGCGCACGCGCGCGGCCCGACGGTCCTGGTTGAACTTGAGCGCCTGCAACAGCGAGCCGATCAGCGACGAGCGCATCACACCCATCTGACTGGCGATCGGGTTGAGCAGCTTGACCGGATTGGTATTGCCGGCAAGTTCGGTTTCCCAGCGCTCGTCGACAAAGCTGAAGTTGATCGTCTCCTGGTAGCCCTGGCCTGCGAGCTGGTGCCGCACGCCGAAGCTGCTGCGCTGCGTCTCGGGTCGGATCAGGGCGGTGATCGGGCCTTGCGGTGGCGTGGCGGGCAAGGCGTCGTAACCCACCATGCGGGTCACTTCCTCGATCAGGTCTTCCTCGATCTTCAGGTCGAAGCGGTATGTGGGCGGCGTCACGGTGATGGTGCCGGAATTGGCCGAAGAACCGTCGCCCGGCGTCTGCGTGAGCGGCAGGCCCAGGCGGGTCAGCGCGTCGACGCATTGCGCCAGCGTCAAAGGCATGCCGGTGACCTTTGCGGCGCGGGCCACGCGCAGCGTCACGGGTGCGGCTTGTGGCAGTTGCACCTGCTGGTCGTCGATCGGGCCGCACACGGTCTCTGGCGTGCCGCAGATGTCGATGATCAGCTGCGTGATGCGTTCGATGTGCTCGACTGTCTGGCTGGGGTCGACGCCGCGCTCGAAGCGGTGGCCGGCGTCGGTGGTGAAGTTGTAGCGGCGCGAGCGACCGGCCACCGCCTCAGGCCACCAGAAAGCAGCCTCGACGTAGACGTTGCGCGTGTCGTCCGACACGGCAGTGGCGTCGCCGCCCATGATGCCGGCCAGCGACTCGACCTCGCGCTCGTCGGCGATCACGCCGACGGCTTCGTCCACCGTCACCGTGTTGCCATTGAGCAGCTTGAGTTGTTCACCGGGTTTGCCCCAGCGCACGTCCAGACCGCCATGAATCTTGTCGAGATCGAAGATATGGGTCGGGCGACCGTATTCGAACATCACATAGTTCGAGATATCGACCAGAGCGGTAACGCTGCGCTGGCCGCAACGCGCCAGGCGTTCGACCATCCAGACCGGCGTGGCGGCCTGGGTGTTGACGTTGCGCACCACGCGGCCGGAGAAGCGGCCACACAGGTCGGGCGCACTCACCTTCACCGGCAGGCGGTCGTCGCAGCCCACGGGCACCGGCGGGAAAGCCGGGCTGGTCAACGGCGCGCCGGTCAGCGCCGACACTTCACGCGCCACGCCATAGACACTCAGGCAATGCGCCAGGTTGGGTGTGAGCTTGACGGTGAGCATGCTGTCATCGAGCCGCAATACGTCGCGCACGTTCTGGCCCAGCGTGGCATCGGAGCCGAGTTCGAGCAGGCCGCCGTGGTCGTCGGACATGCCCAGTTCCTTGCCCGAGCACAACATGCCGTGGCTTTCAACGCCGCGCAGCTTGCCGACCTTGATCAGGAACGGTTTGCCGTCTGCCCCGGGCGGCAGCTCGGCGCCGACCATCGCGCACGGCACCTTGATGCCGACGCGGGCATTGGGAGCGCCGCAGACGATGTCGAGCAGCACGCCCTGCCCCACGTCGACCTTGCACACGCGCAGTCGGTCGGCGTTCGGGTGTTGCTCGGCCACCTTGATCTCGCCCACGACGATGCCGACAAATGGCGGCGCGACCGGCTCGATCTGTTCGATCTCCAGGCCGGCCATGGTCAGCGTGTCGGCCAGCTGGCGGGTGTTCAGGGCGGGGTTGCAGAAGGTGCGCAACCAGGATTCAGGGAATTGCATGGATCGGACTCGGGATCGTTCAGGCTTGCTGGAATTGCGACAGGAAACGCAGGTCACCGTCGAAGAACAGGCGCAGGTCGTCCACGCCGTAACGCAACATGGTCAGGCGGTCGACACCGCTGCCAAAGGCAAAACCGATGTAGTGCTCCGGGTCGAGCCCCATGTTGCGGATCACCTGCGGATGCACCTGGCCGGAGCCCGACACCTCGAGCCAGCGACCCTTGAGCGGGCCCTTGCCGAACTGGATGTCGATCTCGGCGCTGGGCTCGGTGAACGGAAAATAGCTGGGGCGAAAGCGGATCTCCAGGTCGCGCGTCTCGAAGAACGACTGGATGAAGTTCAGGTAGACAGCCTTGAGATCCTTGAAGCTCACGTTGGCGCCGACCCACAGGCCTTCGACCTGGTGGAACATCGGCGAATGGGTGGCGTCGCTGTCGACACGGTAGGTGCGGCCCGGCGCGATGACGCGGATGTCGGGCATGCGCTCGCCGCGCGCGATCACATCGGCATATTTGGCGGCATGGGCACGCGCGTAACGGATCTGCATCGGAGAGGTATGCGGGCGCAGATTGAGCCAGTGGCCCTCGGCGTCTTTCATGTCGACGTAGAAGGTGTCCTGCATCGAGCGCGCGGGATGGTTCTCGGGATTGTTCAGCGCGGTGAAGCTGAACCAGTCAGTCTCGACCTCGGGACCGTCGGCCACGTCGAAACCCATCGAACCGAAGATCGCCTCGATGCGTTCCATCGACATCGCGATCGGGTGCAAGCCACCACCGCCACGCTGGCGTCCCGGCAGGCTGACATCGAGCGCTTCGGCCTGCAGTTGTTGCTGCAGTTCGGCGTCGGCCAGTGCATCGCGGCGCGCCTGCAGCGCAGCCTCGATCGCCTGCTTGGCCTTGTTGATCTCGGCACCGCGAACCTTTTTCTCGTCGACCGGCAGCGCGGCCAGGCCTTTCATCAGCTCGGTGATGCGCCCGGCCTTGCCCAGAAACTGGGCCTTGGCGTTCTCCAGGTCGGCCGGAGCGGCTGCGGCGGCGAATGCGGCGGTGGCAGCGTCAACAATGGATTGCAATGCGGTCATGGTCTTGGGGGATTCAGAAAAAGAACGGGGGCTAGCGCCGGTAAAAGCCCTAGCCCCCGAATCCTGGGAACAGACCGCAACGTTACCGCTGCGGCCAGCGCCTGCCGGTCAAGCAGCCAGCTTGGCCTTCACTTGCTCCACGATGCCTGCGAAAGCAGGCATGTCGTGCACAGCGATATCGGACAGAACCTTGCGGTCGATCTCGATGCCGGCCTTCTTGAGGCCGTTGGCAAACTGGCTGTAGGTCAGACCGCACTGACGGGCTGCCGCGTTGATACGGGCAATCCACAGCTGACGGAAGACGCGCTTCTTGGTACGGCGATCACGGTAGGCATATTGCCCGGCCTTCATTACCGCTTCTTTGGCGACACGGAAGACATTACCGCGGCGACCGCGAAAACCTTTGGCGAGGGCGAGGACTTTTTTGTGGCGGGCGCGAGCCGTTACACCACGTTTGACGCGAGGCATGTGTTACTCCTTGTTCGTCGTTGATCAGATGCCAAAGCCTGGCAACATCTGCGCCATGGAACCCATATTGGTTTCATGGACAGCTGTCGAACCACGCAGTTGGCGCTTGTTCTTGGTGGTCTTCTTGGTCAGGATGTGACGTTTGAAGGCTTGACCGCGCTTGACGGTGCCACCTGGACGAACGCGGAAACGTTTTTTCGCGCTGCTCTTGGTCTTCATTTTGGGCA